>CANIWJ010000039.1 GCA_947471035.1 Verrucomicrobiota bacterium | reverse complement strand
TTTGAAGAAGGAGTTTTCGAGGGACTTGGCTTTGCCTTCGAGGACTTTGACTTCGGCGTCGGTGAGTTTGGCGCCGTTTTTGAGGTCGTTGATGAAGGCGGTGGATTCCTTGAAGCGGGCGAGGCCGGCTTCGGTCATGGCGAGGGCGACGTTGAGAACCTGGCCTTCGCTGGCGCTGATCATGCGTTCCCAGGGCTGGTAGCCGTCGCGGGTGATGCGGAGGCGGGAGAAGCCGGGTTTGAGGGCGAGTTTGCCGGGGGCGGTGCCGACGGCGACGCCGTCCACCTCGACGGAGGCGGAGAGGGGGGTGACCTTGAATTTGGAGTCGCCGAGCACGACGGTATTTTCCGCGCCGATACGGACATCGGGGATGTAGAGGTCGGCGGCTTCGAGGTTGAGGGTGATGGTGACGGTCTTGGCGGCGGGGGTGGCGGCGGCGATGCGGCCGGTGTCGCGGCGGGTGCGGAGGGAGGCGGTGATCTGCTGGCTGGCCTGGTCGAGGAGGTCGTCGAAGATGCCTTCGATGAGGGCGGAGGCGTTGGCGCTGCCTTGCTCGGTGCGGGTGGCCTTGGCGACGTCGCCGGTGAGGGAACCGCCGCCGTTGGCGTCGAGGAGCTTATAGGTGACGCGCAGGGTGTAGTCGTAGTTGTTCAGGGTATTGCCGTAGGCGGTGATGGTGCGCTTGGTCTCGGCGTAGGAGGTGATGGAGGCGTGGAGGAGGTAGTCGGCGCCGAGGTTTTGGGCTAGGCGGACGGCGCTGGCCTGGTCGAGGAAGGCGGCCTCGGCGGCGGCGGAAGATGCGGCGGAGGTGGCGTCCTTGGGCGCGTCGGGGGGGACGAAGGAGCGGAGGTTGCTGGCGATGAGTTCGCGAGAGAGGAGCTTGAAGCCAAGGTCGGTGAGACGGGCGGAGAGCAGGTCTTCGAGGGCGGGGATTTTGGCGTCGTATTTGGCGTCGGCGCGGTTGGAGACGATGAGGGCGGCGGTGTAGGTCTTGGGTTTGGCGGATTCGGCGGGCTGGGCGCGGGCGGTGAGGCCAAGGGCGAGGAAGGCGAGGGCCAAGAGAAGACGCAGGGGCGATTTCATAAGGGAGTGAGTAATATAAAACGAGCGCAACGAGCCATGGCGGAGCTGGCGGGGCGCGACAATAGGAAAGTGGCTTGCGAAAAGCGGGGGATGATTAGCGGGAGGTAAATAGAAATGGGACGTGCAGCGTTAGCGGTTTAAGTTCTCGGCTGGGGTGACGATTAAGGAGGTAATAAATGGCTGGTGATATCGAAAAGTCCTTGAGCACGGAATTGGAGGAAGTGGTGGCGTTGCTGCGGAGGCATGGCACGACGGTGGCCTTGGAGCCCGGTGATCTGGTGGTGCCGAAGGGTAAGCGCTTGAGTGATCTTTATTTTATAGAGTCGGGGTGTTTGGAGCCGGCGTGGTCCACCCAAGATGTGGTGGCGGGTAGTTGGCGGCTGGGCCCGGGTGCATGCCTAGGCGACATGGGTTTGCTGGCGGGTGCGGCGGTGGCTCCGGTGGACTTGGTGTGTATCGAGCCCGGGGTGATGCACGAGTTGAGCCGGGAGGCGTTTGAGGCGCTGGTGGCCCGGGAGGATCACGCGGCGGTGGTGTTGTATCGGTATCTGGCGAGGAGCTGCGCGGGGCGTCTGACCGCGTTGCAGGATGAGTTTACCCGACTGCGCATGTTGTTGGTCATTCGATAATTTTATCCATGAGCAACGCTGTCTATGCCGTGGTGAGCGAAAAAGGGGTGCTGAGGGTACTCAAGGTGCCGGTGTCGCACGCCAACGACCGTTTCTTGATTCTCGCGGCTCCCTATCCGATGCCGAACGGGACGAGTAAGCGCATCCTTAACCGGCAGGATCCTATTATCCCGGATACGCCGCAAAATGCCCTTCGATTCTACCTGGCGTTTTTACGGAATCAACGCGCGGAGCATGAGCTGATGATGCAGATTCTAGACAAGCGCATCCAAGGTGGTGAGGCTCTTATGGCCGCGCAGGCGGAGGCGACGCCCGAAGACGGGGAAGACGGTCCTAACGTATCGGCGGGAATCTCAACTTAAACTCATGAACGCGCCCTATCCTGATCAAGCCCAGTTGACCCAGATTTTCCTGAATCAACTCAATCACGCGGTATTTTTTAAGGACAAGGAGAGCCGGTTCCGTTTGGTAAATCCGGCCCTGTTGCGCGCGTTGCGTGTCAGCCCGACGGAGAACGTGATCGGAAAGACGGATGCGGATTATTTCAGCACGGAGCATGCAGCGCAGGCCTTGGCCGACGAGCAGGAGATCATGCGCACGGGAAAGCCCTCCCTGAATTATCAGGAAAAAGAGACGTTCGAGGACGGCACGGTGATGTGGTGTTCGACCAGCAAGTATCCCTTGTGTGGCGAGAACGGAGAGATCGTGGGCACTTTTGGTATATCTTTGAACATCACCGCGCAGAAAGCGGCGGAGGCGCGACTGGCCAAGGCGCAGGCCGAGCTCATGGCCAAAGAGCGTAAGCTGGCGGTGGTGGATTTCGCGGATTTGATTTTGTTTCACATGAATCAGATGGGTGACGCGGCGGGAGCGGCCATCGGGCGCGTGTCGGCGGCGATCCAAAACGGTCATTTTACCCAGATACGTCAGCAGATTGAGGTGCTGGTGAATCGTTTGCCGGGGGATTCGCCGGTGATGCAGGATCTGGTTTCCCTGCTCGGCGAGACCGAGCTTGAGGCCGAGCAGCAGGCCAAGATTCACGATGAGCTCATCGCTTTGCGCCAAGAGTTGAAGAGCATTATAGAGTTGGTGGAGCTGCGCAAAAACATGCCGGCCAAGGGCTGGCACGAGGAGTAAGCGTATTTTGAACGGATGGTCCGGTTGAGGCGTGAGGTAAAACCCTTGTGCCGGTGCGGCACGAATGGCGATGGTTGCGGAACCTATAGTCATGCCCAAATGGATCGCAGAACTCCGCCCCACGCTCGCGCTGGCCGTGCCCATCATGATGGGGCAGCTCAGTCAGATGCTGATGGGCGTGACCGACAGCATGATGATCGGTCATGTGGGAACGGTGGAGTTGGCGGCGGCGGCGTTTACGGGCGCGGTTTTCGGAATTATTTTTATCGGGTGCATCGGTCTCTTGCAGCCGGGGGCGGTCTTGGTGGCGCGAGCCCATGGGGCGGGTGACGAGGGATTGAGTGGCATCTGGCAACGGCACGCGCGCGGTCTGGCGTGGGCGGCGGGGCTGGGCACGGCGGGTTTGATGGCAGCGGGTTGGTGCTTTGCGGATCGTTTCGGCCAGCCGCCGGAGGTAGTGGCGGTGATGGGGCCGTTTTACCTGCTGATCGCGCTTTCGCTGGTGCCCACGCTTTTGTTTCAGGTGGACCGGCAGTTCGCGGAGGCGCTGGGACGGCCGTGGGAGCCGCTGGCCATAATGCTCGCCTGCGTGGGACTGAATGTCGTTTTGAACTGGGTTCTGATTTTTGGAAACTTCGGTTGCCCGAAACTTGGATTAACCGGGGCCGGAGTGGCGACGTTGACGGCGCGCGTGCTCTCGGTGGTGGTCTTGCGTTGGTGGCTCAACCGTAGAGCGAGTTTTTCCGCGGTGCAGGCGGCGGCGCGCGGCGCGCGGATCGAGCGCGGCCGGGCGAAGGAGATGCTGGCGCTGGGGCTGCCGATGGGCGCGGCTTTATTTTTTGAAGGCGGGGCGTTTTCTGCGGCGGCGGTGATGGCGGGCTGGCTGGGCACGGTGCAACTCGCGGCGCATCAAATCGCGATCACTTGCGCGGCGACGGCCTTCATGGTGCCGCTCGGGCTATCGTTGGGGCTGGCGGTGCGCGTCGGCCAGGCGGTGGGCGCGGGGCGGCGGGAAACCGTGCTGCCGATGGCGGCGGGCGCGGCCTATGTCACGCTGGGCACGGCGGCGCTTTCGCTGCTGGTTTTCGTGCTGGCAGGCGAGGCGGTGGCGGGGAGCTTCGTGAAGGATGATCCGGCGGTGGTGGCGCTGGCCGCGCGGGTGCTGGTGATTGTGGCGCTATTTCAGTTTTTCGACGGCTTGCAGGTGGTCTTCGCCGGAGTGCTGCGCGGGCTGGCCGACGTGAAGGTGCCGTTGGTGGTGGCGTTCGTTGCCTACTGGGTGGTGGCGCTGCCCGTCGGCTATTGGTTCGGGGTGCGCGCAGGGGGCGGGTTGGAGGCGATCTGGATCGGTCTGGCCGGGGGCCTGGCGGCGGCCACACTTGCTCTGGGCTGGAGATTGGCCCGTCTCACGCAGGCGAAGTCGCGGGTGGCTTAACCGCGCTGACGCACGGCTTCGAAGAGGGTGATGATGGTGGCCATGGCGACGTTGAGCGAGTCGGCCTGACCGGCCATGGGGATGAGCACGCGGGCATCGGCCTCGCGCAGCCAGAAGTCACTCAGCCCGTATTGCTCGCTGCCCATCACGATGCCGAGCGGCCCGCGCAGGTCGGTGGCGGTGTAAAGATCGGTCGCGGACGGGGTGGTGGCAACGGCGCGGATGTGGCGCTGGGCCAGCCAGGGGCGCACTTCCTCGCTGGTGGCGATGATTACGGGTACGGAAAACACGACGCCGGTGGAGGCGCGGACGACGTTGGGGTTAAAAAGATCGGTGACCGGATCGCAGATGATGAGCGCGTCCACCCCTGCGGCGTCGGCGCTGCGCAGGATGGTGCCGAGATTGCCGGGTTTTTCGATCGCTTCGACCACGAGCAGGAAGGGCGCGCGACCGGGATTTTGGCCGAGTTGGGCGTCGAGGTCGGCGAGGCTGCGCCGCCATTGGGGGGCGACGGCGAGCAGGCCGTCGGGGCGCTCGCGGTAGGCGACCTTGGCGAAGGCGTCCTTTGTTAGTTGGAAAACTTTCGCTCCGGCGGCTTGGGCGCGGGCGATTAGGGCGGGTTCGTTGCCTTGGTCGCCGAGATACCATTCGGGGCAGATGTAGAGCTCGGTGAGAGGTATGCCTTTGTCCAAGGCGCGCACGATCTGGCGGTAACCCTCGACGAGAAACACCCCTGCTTCGTCGCGCGGACGGCGGTCGCGCAGCTTCACGAGCTGTTTTACACGGGGATTTTGGAGGCTGGTGATGAACTCGACCGAAGACATGGTGCACGAGTCACACGAAAGATTGGAAAAAGAAAATCCTCTTCGCCGACGCTTCAGTGTGTTTCCTAGGCGGGGTGGGCCGCAAAAAATCCTTTAACGACATTCCTTTCCCCTATCACTCCGAGCTTGAGCTGGAGATCACCACGCTGACGCATCTCGGCCTGGGGCTGGCGCGCACGCCGCACCCGGACGATCCGGCGGCACGCTGGGTGGTGATGGTGCCGTATTGCCTGCCCGGTGAGCGGGTGCGCGCCCGGATTTATCGCAACCACAAGAACTACTCCGAGGCGGATCTGGTGGAGATTATCACCCCCTCGCCGGACCGGGTGGACCCGCGTTGTCCGCTTTTCGGGCGTTGCGGCGGGTGTCAGTATCAACATCTCGACTACGCGGCGCAGTTGCGTTGGAAGCGCCAGCAGACGCAGGAACACCTGAAGCATATGGCGGATCTGGTTTTCCCGGTGGCGGAGGTCATTCCCTCGCCGGTGCAGTGGGCTTATCGCTCGAAGATCACCCCGCATTTTCATCCGCCGCGTTCGGCGGAGGAGGCGGCGGGGCTGCCCATCGGGTTTCTGCGGCAAGGCACGCGTTTCGACGTGCTCGACGTGCCGCAGTGTCCGATCGCGACCCCGGCGATCAACATCCGCCTGACCGAGCTGCGCACGCTGGTGCGCGCCAAGGCGGTGGCAGGCGACTACGAGCGCGGCGCGACACTGCTTCTCCGCGAGGCCTCGGGCGCGGTGACGACCGATTACGACAAGGTGATCACGGAGACGGTGGTCAATGAAGACGCGCCCGCCGGGGCCGCGCCCTTGCGGCTGGAGTTTCTGGCCCGCGATTTTTTTCAAAACAATCCGCACATCCTGCCGGCGTTTACCGGTTATGTGCGGCGCGAGGCGGCGGCGACCGGGGCGCGTTACCTGGTGGACGCGTACTGCGGGAGCGGTTTGTTCGCGCTGGCCTGCGCGCCGGCCTTTGAGCGGGTGGCGGGCATCGAGATCAGCGAGAGCAGCATCGCCTTCGCACGGCGCAACGCTGCGGCCAACGGGCTCGCGGAGCGCGTGGGTTTCCAGGCGGGCGACGCGGCGGCGATTTTCGACGGGCTGACCTTTCCGGCGGCGGATACGGTGGTGGTGATCGACCCGCCGCGCAAAGGCTGCGACGAGGCATTTTTGGCTCAGCTTTTCGCCTTCGGGCCTAGGGCGGTGGTTTACGTGTCGTGCGATCCGGCGACGCAGATGCGGGATCTGCGGGCGTTTACGGCGGCCGGCTACGAGCTCACTGCGGTGCAGCCCTTCGACCTATTCCCGCAAACGCGCCACCTCGAATGCGTGGCGACGCTGCGCAAAACAGTAGCCTAACCACGCGCTCTGTGGGGCAGGGGGCGGCGGCAGGAGCGGCGGCCAAAAAAATGACGCACGTTTCCGCGACCGTCTCCCAAGCATCAAGTAACCTATTGGGTTACTTTGTATCAGTCCCGGTGGCGTGGCTGGCGCGACGGGGAGTTGCGGGGCGAGCCACTTTGGTAGAGCGGCGTCGAGGGGCAAAAACGCAACAAGTAACCTAATAGGTTACTTGTTGCCGGGGGCGCAAGGCATGGTGGCGCAATGGGGCGCTTGCTTCGGCGGCTAGGCTTTGCGCTGGCGGGTGCGGTTGGCGGCCTGTTTTTGGAAAACCGGCAGCAGGCGCGTCTCGATGTGGGCAAAGGCGGCTGCGAGTCCGTCGGCCCGATACACTATGCCTATCTCGGCCTCGACCCGGGTGGGGCGGGCGAGGCCTTGGAGGGCGGAGTTGGCGGTTAGGTGGAGGAAGGCGGCAGTGTCTATGGCGTGTTGTTCGCGCAGCACGCGTTCGCGGGCCCAGAGGGCGAGCACGGCGTCGCCTATCCATGCGAGTTCCTGCTCGGCCGCAGAGTAGGGGGCGGGCGTGGCGGCGGCCATGGCAGCTGGAGGGGTTTGGGCGGTAGGGTGACGGCGCTCAGCGGACGTTGATCAACTCGACTTCAAAAATGAGCACGGAGCCGGCCGGGATGGGGCCTTGGGCGCGGTTGCCGTAGCCGAGCTCGGCGGGGATGACGAGTTTCCACTTCGCGCCGACCGACATGAGTTGCAGGGCCTCGACCCAGCCGGGGATGACGCCGGTGACGGGGAAGGAAATGGTCTGGCCGCGTTGCACGGAGCTATCGAATACGGTGCCGTCCACCAAGGTGCCGTGGTAGTGTACTTCGACGGTCTGATCGGAGGTGGGCTGGGCGCCGGTGCCGGCGCGGAGCACTTCGTATTGCAGGCCGGAGTCGGTGACGATGACGCCGGGGCGGGCTTTGTTTTCGGTGAGGAAAGTTTGGCCGGCTTGGGATTGTTGGGCGGCACCGGTGGCGGCGTGGGCTTCGGCGCGTTCCTGGGCGGTTTGGAAGGCGGCCTGGAGATCGGCTTCGCTGACGCGGGCAGGCAGGTTGGCGAGGCCGTCCTGGAGACCGACTACGAAGGCGCCGAGGTCGACTTCGAGGCCGCCCTGGCGGGCGATGTTGGTGCCGATATTGCGCGCGATGCCGTAGCTGACGCGTTGATCGACGGTGATGAGGGGATAATCGGAGGCGGAGGACATGTGGAAATGGTTTGGATGGAGAGTGGCCAAGGAGCCGGGTATGAAGAAGCCGCACCGGTATGGGTGCGGCGGGGAAAGCAGGAATCGATAGGCGACCAGGCCTGCGAGAGACGACGGTGGCGTCAGGGCGGGATTACTGGCCGAGGACCCAGGCGAAGATCAGCGGGGCGACGATGGTGGCGTCGCTTTCCACGATGAATTTCGGGGTCTTCTGGCCGAGTTTGCCCCAGGTGATTTTCTCGTTGGGGACGGCGCCGGAGTAGCTGCCGTAGCTGGTGGTGGAATCGCTAATTTGGCTGAAGTAACCCCAGAGCGGCACTTCGGGACGGTCGAGGTCCTGGTGCAGCATGGGTACGACGCAGATGGGGAAGTCGCCCGCGATACCGCCGCCGATTTGGAAAAAGCCGATGGAGCCTTCGCCGTTTTTCATGAGCTTGGCGGTCTTGGTGTACCACTCGGCCAGCACGGTCATGTATTCGATGCCGGTGCGCACGGTGTGCACGTTCTTGATTTCGCCGGTGATGCAGCGACCGGCGTACATGTTGCCCAAGGTGGAGTCTTCCCAGCCGGGGACGATGATGGGGAGGTCCTTCTCGCAGGCGGCGAGCATCCAGGAGTTCTTGGGGTCGATCATGTAGCTCGCTTTGAGCTTACCGGTGCGGAGCACCTTATACATGAACTCGTGGGGGAAGAAGGGGGTGCCTGCTTTGTCGGCGGCGATCCACTGCTCGGCGACGGCGGCCTCGATACGGCGCATGGCCTCGCCTTCGGGGATGCAGGTGTCGGTCACGCGGTTCATGTGGCGATCAAGCAGGGCTTGCTCGTCGGCGGCGGTGAGGTCGCGGTAGTGGGGCACGCGCTCGTAGTAGTCGTGGGCTACGAGGTTAAATATGTCTTCTTCCAGGTTGGCGCCGGTGCAGACGATGGCGTGGACCTTGTCCTGGCGGATCATCTCGGCGAGGGAGAGGCCGAGCTCGGCGGTGGACATGGCTCCGGCGAGGGTGACGAGCATCTTGCCGCCGGCTTTGAGGTGATTTTCGTAGCCCTTGGCGGAGTCGATCAGCGCGGCGGCGTTGAAATGCCGGTAGTGGTGGGCGAGGAATTGTGAGATCGGGCCTTTTTTGGCGGCAATCTTGGCGTTGATGAGCTCGGTGAGGAGGGTCTGACGTTTGGCAGCTTTGACTTTATGGGCCATGGTGGGTGCGGTTCGGTTAAAAGTAGGCGAGTGAGCCGACGCGGCGGGGCAACGCGACCCTAAATCCTGCGTCGTTGCGAAACTGTCGCCCAAACGGATGCGCATAAGGAGCGCTTGGCCGCGTTGGCCGAGAGGTAGAGGACTTTGGATCCTTGTTGTGCACGGCGCGGAAGGAACATGCGGACAAAGTAACCCAATAGGTTACTTTGTCTTGGCTGCGTTACGGCGGGGGTTGGGGACGAGGCTTTGAGCGGGGGGGGTGAAAAGCGGGCGGGGCTTTTTGTTGCTCCGCGCGGCGAGGGCGCATCTTTTGCTCGGCTCAACATGCTTACCATCGCCGACGTTTCCAAGTCTTACGGCACCCGCGAACTGTTTTCCGACGTGTCGCTCTTTGTCGCGCGCACCGACCGGCTCGGCCTGGTCGGGCCCAACGGCGCAGGCAAATCCACCCTCTTCGGCCTGATCCTTGGAGAGGAACGGCCCGACACCGGCACGATCGAGTGGGAACGCGGGGCCGACTTCGGCTACCTGCCGCAGGAATCCGCCCCCGCTGGCGATGAGACCATCCTCACCATCGCCACCTCCGGCAAGGCACTCGAACCGACCGAGGACAACTGGGATATCGACTACACGCTGGAGCCGCGCGCCCGCACCATTTTGGCCGGTCTCGGTTTTAAGGAAGGCGACGCCGACAAGCCCGCGAAGTCGTTTTCCGGTGGTTGGATCATGCGTGCCCATCTCGCGCGTTTGCTCACGGCCGAGCCCGCGCTTCTGTTGCTCGACGAGCCGACGAACCATCTCGATCTGGAGGCCCTGCTTTGGTTCCAAGACTACCTTACGCGGTATCCGGGCGGCCTGGTGGTGATTTCTCACGATCGTGCCTTCCTCAACGCGCTCTGCACCGGCATGCTCGAGCTGCGCGCTGGCACGCTCCACTACTACCATGGTAACTACGACGATTTCCTGGTGGAGAAAGAGGCGCGCAAGGAGCAGCAGATGGCGCAGTATAAGAACCAGCAGCGCGAGATCGCGCATTTGCAGGTGTTCGTGGACCGCTTCGGAGCCAAGGCCTCGATGGCCTCGCGCGCCAAATCCAAGGAGAAGCAAATCGAGCGACTCAAGGACGCCGCAGTGGAAGAGCCATCCGAGGAGCTGAAGCGCATCAACTTCAAGTTTCCCCAGCCGGTGCGTTCGGGGTTGAAGGTCATCGACCTCAAGAAGGTGCGCCAGGCCTACGGGGAGAAGGTCGTTTATACGGATCTGAATTTCGCCGCCGAACGCGGTCAGCGCATCGTGCTGGTGGGGCCCAACGGTTCGGGCAAATCGACCCTGCTCAAGATCCTCGCCGGCACGCTCGCCATCCAGGGCGGCGTGCGCGAGCTGGGCAGCAACGTCACCGCCGGCTACTTCGCCCAACAACGCACCGACACGCTGCGCGAGGACGCGACCGTCTTCGAAATGATGATGGAGCTGCGCACCAACGAGAATCAGCTCAGCGAGCAGCAGGCGCGCGCCATCCTGGGCAGTTTCCTTTTCCGCAAAGATGACGTGCACAAGAAGGTCGGCGTGCTCTCCGGTGGTGAGAAATCCCGCCTGAATCTAGCCCGCTTGCTGGTCGATCCACCTAATTTGTTGCTGATGGACGAGCCGACTACGCATTTGGACATCGGCTCGATCGATGCGATGGTGAACGCGCTCAAGGGCTACACCGGCACGCTCATTTTCATCTCCCACGACGTGCACTTCATCCGCTCGCTGGCCGAGACGGTGCTGCACGTACACAGCGGCCGGCTGACGGCCTACGCGGGCAATTACGATTACTATCTGGACAAGTCCAAGGCGACCAACGCCCGCGCCGCGCTCACCGCCGGGTTTACCGACGCGCGCCCCTCGGACCACAAGGGCAAGGGCGAGGCGGCCAAGCCCGCCGCCGCCGTCGTGCCCGCCGCCAGCGGGGTGAAAAAACCCACGCCCAACGAGCTGCGCCGCCAACGCGAGGAGGTCGGCCAGTTGGAGAAAACCGTATCCGAGTTGGAGGCCAAGCAGGGCGACATCACCGCCGCGTTGGAAGATCCCGCGACCTATGCCGACAAGAGCCGTTTCCACCGACTCAACATCGAGCTGAGCACGATCACCGAGCAGCTCAGCCAGGCCACTGCCAAGTGGGAGGCCGCCGCCACCGCCTTGGCCGAGGCCGAGGCACGGTGAAATGTAGGGCGGGATCGCCGTACCCCGCCGTGGCTTGAACGATCGGATTTGGTGTAGAACCCGGTCGCTGACCGGTTCTTCGGTCGCGGGATTTTTCGAACCGCACCGGTCGGCGACCGGTGCTGCATCGGAACGCGGAGCTTGGTTTGCGAACGGCGGGGTCGCCGCACCCCGCCCTGCACTTTTACGCTGATAGCGCGGCCTGTTCGGCAGGCGTGAGTTCGCGAAAGGTGCCGGGGGCGAGGTCGCCGAGGGTGAGCGGGCCGAAGCTGGCGCGGTGCAGGGTGAGCACGGTTGCACCGGCGGCGGCGAACATGCGTCGCACTTGATGGTATTTGCCTTCGGTCAAGGTCAGTTCCGCCTCGCGCGGGCCGAGCAAACGCAAGCCAGCCGGGGCACAGGGTTCTTTCTCACCATCGAGCATCAAACCTCCGACGGCGAAGAGGTCGATCAAAGCAGGGGAGAGATCGGCGTCGGTGGTGGCGCGGTAGATTTTAGGAACCTTGTGTTTGGGAGAGGTAAGGCGGTGGACCAGCTCGGTGTGGTCGGTGAGCAGAAGCAGGCCGGAGGTCTCTTTGTCGAGGCGGCCGATGCTGGTGACTTGCGGGTTGCGCGCGCGCCAGCGGGGCGGAAGCAGATCGTAAACCAGCGGGCCCTCACGCGGCTCGTGCGAGCAGGTGAGGCCGAGGGGTTTGTTGAGCAGGAGGAGCAGGCCGTCGGGGTGGTCGAGCGGTTCGCCATCCACCCGCACGGCGGCGGGCGAGGGTTTTACCCCAGGGTCTTTCTCGACTTTGCCAGCGACGGCGATGCGGCCCGCCTTGAGCCAATCGCGGGCATCGCGGCGGGAGCAGTAGCCGAGGTTGGAAAGAAGTTGGTCGAGTCGGCGCGCGGTCATCGTGGTGCATGCTGGCCACGCCGTTAGCGGGGAATCAATCTCCCTGCGCAACGGGTAAAAAGCATAATCAATAATTCCACTCGCGAGCGCGGATTTCGCAGGCGATGCTAAGGAGCATTTATCCCTCTCCTCGCTCGTATGGCCACTGTTTCCTCAATCGCGCAACCCACACCCTTTGAGCGCGCGCTCAAACTGATCCGCCCACAGTTTGGACCGATCACGCTGGGGGTGTTTCTGATCTTACTGGCTTCTGCGGTAACGTTGCCAGCGCCTTGGATTCTCAAGTTGGTGATCGACGACGCGCTTCCGGCCCGGGACTTGCACCGCCTCGGGGCTTACCTGGCGGTATTCACCCTTTTGTTTGTCGCGCGTAGTTTGCTCACGCTGTGGCGCAATCGGGTGCTTCAGTATGCGGCGATGCGGGTGACCTGCGATTTACGCATTTCCCTGTTTCGTCATCTGCAATCCCTTTCGCTGCGTTATTTCGACGCTAATCAAACCGGCAAAGTAATCAGCCGCGTCACCCAAGACACCGGTGAGCTCTACAACCTCACGAATAACTTCTTGATCAATCTAATCGCTGATTCCGTGACGGTCGTAGGCGTGCTGGCTTTTCTGTTTTGGGTGGAGTGGAGACTAGCGCTGGGGGTTACGCTGGTTCTGCCTTTTTTCGCGATCAATTACCTCTATAACCGGCGTAAAATGAAGCAGGAAGCCCGGGTTCACCGCGACAACTGGGATAACGTCGTGGGGTTTTTGCAGGAGCGCGTCGCCGCCGCCCGCGTGGTCAAATCCTTCGGCCGCGAGGCCGCCGAGAGTGATGCCTTCGCCGATGGCATCAACGCCGACTATTTTAATTTCTCCAAGTTGGTGATGCGCAATACCCGGCTGGGGGTCATCGCCGACGCGCTGGGTTCGCTGGGAGGTTTGATCGTGCTTGGTTTTGGCGGCTGGCTGGTAATCGAGGGCCGGATGCAGGTGGGCACGCTGGTGGCGTTTAACGCTTACATCGTCTATGTGTTTCCGCCCATCGTGCGCTTCGTCGATTTGGCGGCGGTTTTTCAGCGGGCCAATACAGCTTTGGAAAATATTTTCGCGGTTTTCGATACCCGTCCTGAAGTGGTCGATGACGCGGAGAAACCGGCTCTGCCGGCCCCGACGCGGGGAGAGGTGGAATTTGCCCGCGTTAGTTTCGATTACGATTTGGAGCCGCCCGGGAAAGGGCGTCCGCGTACGCTCACGGACGTAAGTTTCCGGGTGCCGCCCGGATTGATGGTGGCGATCGTCGGCCCCAGTGGTTCCGGCAAGACGACCCTGATCAACCTGCTCGCGCGCTTTTATGATCCGGCGTCGGGTGAAATTCGAGTCGACGGGCACGAGATCCGATCGGTGGCCATCGAGTCGTTGCGCAGCCAGATTGGCATCGTTTTGCAGGACAACGTGCTTTTTTCCGGCACCTTGGAGGACAACATCAAATACGGCCGGCCGGACGCCACGCGGGAGCAGATTCTCGACGCCGCTCGCACCGCCAACGCGGACGAGTTTATCGCCAAATTGCCGGACGGCTACTCCACCGTGGTGGGCGAGCGCGGCGCGCGGCTTTCTGGCGGCCAGCGCCAGCGCGTGGCCATCGCTCGCGCCATTTTAAAAGATCCTCGCATCCTCATTTTTGACGAGGCGACAAGCGCGCTCGATACCCAGTCTGAACGCCTGATCCAGCAGGCGATGGAGTGTTTGATGAAGGGACGCACCACCTTCGTGATCGCGCACCGCCTCTCCACTATTCAACGCGCCGACCTGATCCTGGTTATGGACGCCGGTCGCCTGGTGGAATCCGGCCGGCACGACGAATTGGTCGGGCGCGGCGGGCTCTACTCGAAGCTGCACGCGCTGCAGTTTCAGGAACCGGTCTGAGCCTTCAACCAATAGGTGGCCAGGGTAGTGAATGTTTTCGCGTAGTCGGGATGCGCGAGCGCGTCGGGTGTGTGGCCGGGAATGAAGCCATGGAGCGCTCCGCCCCATGGCGTGACCGCCGAGTAGGCTTGTGGGTAAACGACGCCCTCGTGGCTGGTGGTCAGCCAGGTTTCAAAGGGGTAATGCTCGGCCAGCTTGATGTAATTTTCGTCGGTGGGTAGCGCGACCTCGGCTAGTCCCGGCAGGCGCTCGCGGGCGAAGGTCGTCGGGGTAAGGCGAAGCGGCACCACCGGATGCGTGCTGGCTGGGACCCCATCAGGATCGCCGTTGCGCACCCAGCGCAGCGGCATGAGCCGGCGCCACCAAACCCAGGGCCAGAACGCCGCGCTGCCGCCGTGCAGCACCCACAGCGGCGCACCCGCTGCCAGCCTGGCGTGCAGGGGGGATTCGAGTTCGGGCGGAAGGGTAAGATTGCCTGGAGTGCCCGCGATGGCGTTGACCGCAAAAATGGCGCGGGGCCGCGCCTCGAGAGCGGTAATCAGCGCGGGATAATCTTCTTCGATGTAGGTCAGATCACAGAGCGGCCTCAGCAAGGCGGCCTGGGTGCGCCCGGGAAAAGCGTCGTAGTGCCGATCAGCGAAGAGAACGAGCTGAGGGAGGGACATGGGGCGTTTCAATAACCCATCCGTGCGCGTGGCGAGGTTGATTACTCGACTCCGGTCACGGCGAGGTCGGCCGGGTGTTCGATGCTGAAGCGCAGGGGGAGTTCGCGTTTTTCGCCTGGTTTTAGGTCGAAGCGCCAGGTGAGTTTGCCGTCGGCGTCGCGGGCGATGCCGGTCTTGAGCGGGAGGGCGGCGGCGTCCTCGGGCTTGAGCAGTTCGCGGGCGTCGGGGGCGAGGAGTTTGACCAGGATCTTTTCGTCGCGGGCGACGGGGGCGGCGTCGGTGATGATGATGCGCTCGGGGGTGCGTTTGTTATTGGTGACGGTGAGGAGCACGTCGTAGGTGGTGCGGCGGCTGCGGGTGGTGAAGCCGGTATCCTCGGTGAAGCGGGAGACGATCTTGCGTTTGATGGCGATGCCTTCGTCGGCCCCGAGGTGAAGGCTGAGTTTTTCCCCCGGCATGGTGGTGGTAATGCGTGCGGTGGCGATGAAGGTATCGTCGAGGAAGGCGTTGAGCGCGCCGCCGAGGAAGGGGAGGTCGCTGGTGTTGGTGACGGCGGCGGCGAGGTAGGCGGTTTCTTGGAGTTTGGGCGTGGCCTCGTAACGAAGGGCGGCGGCGAAGGCGGCGGAGCCGAGCGGCAGGCGTTGCGGGGTGTTGTCGCTGACGAGGGTGACGGGGGTGGCGATTTTGAAGTTCGCGCTGGTGGCGGCAGGCGCGAGTTCGGCGTTGGCGAAGGTGGCTTCGACGGGAGCAGGGGCGAAGTTGTCTTCCTTGGCGGCGAGGTAGGCGGGGGCGGCTTCGTAGACGGCTCTGCTTTTACCTGCGAGTGAACCCAATCCGCGATCCATGGCCATGGAGGAGCTTAGCCTTCCCTCATAGCCGAGGGGTTGGGCAACGTTCACTAACCAAGGCGCGATCTCGGGAGCGGCGCCGCCGAGGCCGGGGCGGGCGGTGGAGAGGGTGAGGGAGATGTCTTTCCAGTCTTCGCCGGTGGCGTTGCGCACCAGACCGAAGGCGTCGAGCTGAACCTCGCGCTTTTCGCTGCGCAGGCGGGCGTCGTAGGCCGGGGTCCAACTCGCTCCGGCCAGGGTGTAGCTCAGGGTGAGGTCGAGCGGGGCGGCGGCTGGGGTGGCTAGGCGGACGGTGACGGATTTGGTGGCGCGGCGGCCGGGCTGGCGGTCGCGTAGCTCGTTGAGCTGGCCCTCGGCGGCGGCGATTTTTTCAGCGAGGGCGGAGCGTTCGAGGTCGAGTTTCTGGGCGGCGTCGTCGAGTCGGGCGCGCTGGGCGGCGGAGAAGCCGAGCAGTTTTTCGTAGTCTTCGAGGCTGGGGCGGGCGGGCGGGGTGGCACCGGCGGCGGGCGGGACGGGCGCGGTAGAGGTTTTTTCAATACTGGTGAGCAGGCCGCGCTGGGAGTCGAGGACGGCGAGCTGGTCGTTGAGGGCGCGTTCTTCGCGGCGGAGGGCGAGGAGCTGGTCTTGCAGGGCTTTTACGCGGGCGTCGGGCTCGGCGGTGATGAAGACGGTGCGGGCGGAAATATCGAGGATGGAGGCGGAGACCGGGCCGCGGGCGGAGACTTGCAGGGATTCGTCCTGGAGGGAGGCGGGCAGGCCGGAGAAGACGATTTCGCTGGTGCCGGCGGGCAGGGCGAGGGCGGTGGCGAGGCGGGAAACCACGGCGCGGTCCGGATAAACCGTGGCGGCGGCGATGCGGGATTCGGCGGGAATCGGCGCGGCGAGCAGGGCGGGGGCGCAAAGGGCGGCGGTGGTGGCGGCAAAAGCGGCGAGGGCGAGGGTGTTGGGGTTCATGCGAAAAGGTGAGAGCCGGTTTATGACCGGAGTGTTTCCAAATAACCAGCGCCTGACAAAAGCCTGACAACTGCGGTCATGTCTGGGTTAGAGCGGGTCGCCGAAGCGGAGGGGTTTGGCGGCGGCTTTTTTCTTTTTGGGCGCGGGAGGGATGCCGATGCGAGGGTCGCGCGCGCGGGCGAGTTGCACCAGTCGGCGGGCGTCGGGCTCAAACGTTTCGGCAGCCTCCGGCAGGTAGAGCCACTTTTTCAAAACCGGGTGCTGGCGCAGCGCGGGGAATTCGGCGATCAACGAGGGCTGGTGTTCGTGGAAGGTGCAGACGAGCACTCCCTGCCAGGGTTCGCCTTGGGTGGTGAGGAAGAGGGTGTGCAGGCCGTGAAGCATCAGGGTGCGTCCGCCGAACCAGGATTTCAGGACAAAGGACGGTTCGTCGCGCACCGGATCGGCCAGCCATTCGAGCGGGTGTTCGGCTTTGGCGGCGCGGGGACGGGCGGCGGAGAAACGCGCGGCTTTCATATCAATCGCCGGGTGGGGGCGTGGCGGGTGGGGGCGGGCTGATCGCGCCGGGGGCGTGCATGAGGCCGAGGAGGCCGCGACCGAGGCGGGGTTTGGTGCCGGCGGGGGTGGCGACGGTATCGCTATCGATTGTTCGGGTAGGGGTGGCGGCGACGGCGACGCGGATTTCGGTTTGGCGTTTTTCATCCAAAAGTTCGGCGACGCGAGCGGCGAGGGTTTCGGCGCAGACAGGGGGTGGGGTGGGGGTCAGGCGGCGGGCAAAATCGACTGCAAACGGGAAGGCGGCGGCGGCTCCGGCGGCGGCGGCGCAGGCGGCGATGCCGAGTAATTCGGCTGCGCCCAAGGGTTTGATGGCGAGCCAAGCAATGAAGCCGGCCAGTGCGCTAAAAAAACCGGCGCTAGCAAGAAAGGGCGTTTTTGCGCTGGGCGTGGGGAGAGACGAGACGAGGGAAGACATGCGGAGGGACACGGGGCGGAGCAACTTGGGTGGCGCGCGCGGGGCGGCCAAGCGTGGAATTGAGGGCGTTGGGGGCCGATGGCTGGGGAGGGGCGGTACGTAGAGGACGGCGGCAGGGTCAAAAAAACCGCCGCCCGGAATGGGCGGCGGCGATGGAGCTCAGGCGGTAGTGCAGGAGCGAAGCTTAGAACTTGTAGGCAAGCGTCAGTTCGGCGCGGATACCTGGGTCAAGCTTGATGGATTCCAGGCCGTAAACTGCATTGGGTGGCGACCAGTTCCATTCGTCGGTGAAGTTCAGAACGGTCAAACGCGTGGTCCAGCGTTTGTAGGAATAGAATAACGAGGCGTCGAATTCGTATTGCCATGGGATCACGATGGTTCCGGCCCAGTTGTTGTTAATCTCGCTGTGCAGACGGCCGTTGATAGAGGCACCGAAGCCATTATCAAAGGTGTAGCTGGCGAGGGCGTTGAACTGATGTTTGGGCAAGCCTTGCGTGCGGATGTTACCCGCGAAGTTGGCGCTGACTACTTCGGGTGCGGCGGGGTTGACCGAGGTGGCTTCGAAGCCTGCCGACTCGGCTTCGCTGTCGATTACGGTGTAAGCGAAGGTCGAGTAGAAGTTTTTGTTTGGTTGGTAGTTAACCTCGAACTCTATACCCGTGTTGTGGGACTCGACGGCGCTAGAGCCTTGGGATTTACGGGTGTAAACCTGATCGAAGATCGAGCCGCTGATGAACAACTTGCCGTCCAGTGCGGCGTACTTGACTCCGGTCTCATAGAGAGTGGCGGGAGTCTGGTAAGAGCCTTTGTCGATGCCTAGCAAGGCACCGGTGCTGCTGGTGCGGGTGAGCAAGTAGCCTCCGCCATTACCCTCGGCGCCGGCGGTGTTGCGGCTGTAGTTGTAGGTGAAGTAGGTGGTAAGCTTGGGAACTGGCTTGAAGACGAGACTGCCGTTATAGTTAGGCAGAATTACATCCACGGAATCTTCGACTGCGAGGCCGCTGCCAGTGGCGTTGGCGTCGAGCTTGGAATTTGCGTGGAGGAAGTCTGCGCGAGCACCGGTGAGGAGCTTGAGCTTGTCGCTAAGCTTCCAGTCGCCTTGAGCAAAGGGCCCCACGGTAATGCCGTAGGACTCGTTAGCGTCAGAGTTAAAGGAGCCTACGCCGTAGTAGCGGCCGGGGTGGCCGGGGACGGGCACGCGAGTCGCGAAGGGGCCGGAATTTAGGGCGGACCATCCAAATGCCGGAGCAGTGGAGTTGGCGACGTTGATGAAGTTGTTGTTCTTGGTGATGTCCCAAGCGGCGGCGGGTTCGAAGCCGAAGTCGCTGTAGGAGTTAACCGCTAGGTAACGGCCGGCGACGCCTACGTTGATGCGGTGCTCGTCGATTTTGCGTTGGTATTCGGTGCGGCTTTCGAGGGAAACGGTGGGATCTACGACCTCAGAATAGTAGTAAGAACTTTGAGTATCGCGCTTGGTGTAAGTGAACATGTTGTTGTTCACGATTTTCGCGTCGGGATTTAGCTCTACGGTCTGGATAGCTTGGAGCTTATAGTTGTTCGCGGTGGAATTGTCGTCCGGGCGAAGCATGCGGACGCGGCGGTCGATCGAGACCGATGGGCCGTAGGCGATATTGTTTTTCGCAAAGGGACCGGAGTAAAAGAGGTTGGCGTTTGCTTTGGGTGCGCCCAGCACGGCGAAGGGAAAATCGAAAGACGACGTTATGATATTTTTCGAGTTTTGTGGATCAGAGGGCGCTCCTGCACCGTTGTTTACGTTGATACCGGTGCGGTAACGGTGGTTATCAATCAGATCTTGGGTAGGGCGATTAATGCCGAAGTTTTCGGTGTATTCGATATAGGTGCCATAGCCGTTTAGGAAGAGCTCGTACTTTGCGTTGGGCTTCCAGGTAATCGCACCATACAGGGAGTTGGATTTACGGAATTCATTCTCGTAGTAACCCTTGCTGTTCTCGCCGGAGTAACTCACGCGGTAGGCGAGTTTATCGGAAACGGGCGCACCGTAATCTGCGGTGTAGCGAAAGATATCGTCGGTGCCGACAGTGGTGCTGACGGAGCCTTTCGGTCCATCAAAAGTCGGGCGTTTGGTGATTAGGTCCACATAGCCGCCGACGTAGGCAGATGCACCTTGGATAACAGTGGCTGGCCCTTTGACGATGTTGACCGACTCGACGGTATTAAAGTCGATCGGCATGCCGTTGCCGTTTGAGGTATAGCGTTCACGAATACCATTTTGCATAACATCGGCGGAGGATCCGCGGATGTCGGGGTTGCCGACGGCGCCGAAGTTGGTGCGGGTGTATGAAGAGGATGTGAGCTTGGAGAAGTCGCGCACGTCTTGGATGGCGATGGCGCTAAGTTGCTCGCGGGAGATGATGGTGACGTTACGCGGAATATCAGCGATGTTGTCGTCGGTGCCGAAGACGGAATTAAACGGCCGAGAGGTCGGCATAATGTTTTCCTCGATGGGGACGGAGTTTACGTCCATTTTCTCGAGGGTGACGACCTCGGAGGAAGCCGGGGCGGCGGCTGGGGTTTGCGCATGGGCGTGGTAGGTCGTTCCCAAGGCGGACATGAGAGCCAGCAGGCGCAGAGTGAGATGACGGTTGATCATGGGTTGTTTGGTTACGCGAGTTACAAGCACGCAACATGCCATGAGGCTTCGCCGATCGTCGGACTTATGGCTTAGTGATGGGGCATCATGCTAATTTACAGATCCATTTTCTCGCCAAATAGTTGCGAAATTTGTAAGTGTTAGATTAGAGCAACACCATCAATGTGTGTCGAATAACTGCACTGTTCGCCCGTGCTCGTTTTCGAGTGTAAAGTGTTCGGTTTCGCCTAGCCCGAGCAAGGTGACCATCGCCAGCCCGATCCAGTTACCGTGACCATCGCCTACGGCCACGCGTATTTCGCCGATACGTTTCCTAGTAGATTTCGCGGTCACGACCGTTCCGGCATTCGGCGCTGAGCCCAAACCTGTGACGCGAAGCAAGCGACGCCGCACCTGGCCCATCGCGTGCAGCCGGGCCATGATCTCTTGGCCGAGGTAGCATCCTTTGGTGAATGAAATCGCGACATCCTCCAATCCTGCCTCCTGCGGTAGATCTAGCGGACCAAACTCCAAGGGAATAGCAGGGACACCGGCTGCGATACGAGCGCGCGCGAGGGCGTCGTGATCGAGTTTACCCAGTTCAACGGGAAGCGTCGGAGACGTGCTGGAGCTTGGACGCAGCCAGTCCCAAATCTCGACTTGGCCGCGCCGACCGGCGAAAAGAATACCATCCCCCAGCGCCACCCAAGTGCCGACCGGCGGGAGACTGCCTCTTTGGGAAAGAATCCAAGCCGTCGCCTCGGGTCCTGCCAGGGTTACCTGGGTCCATGCGCAGGTGGCGCCGATATTTTCCACCGTCACGTCATCCGCGATGATGAAGTCCTCCAGGCGGGTTTGCAGACTTTCTCCCCTGCCGTGCGCATTCCAAAGCCACCAAGTATCGTTTTCGCTTCGCAGCAGTAGGCTCTCGGCTTGGACCCGACCCTTGAGATTCAGCCAGAGGGCCCAGCTCGCCTGCCCCGGCTTTAAGTTTCGCAGCTCTTGGGTGCATTGGCCCTGTAAAAAGCTGGTCGCATCCGCTCCGGTCACCCGCAACCAAGTCGCCGGTGAGGCGTGCGCGACCCCGGACACGTTTTTGAAAGTTGAGATCAAATTACTTGCTGAAAGCATTTAATAAAAAGAGATGAAGAATTTTTAGAGAATATATTGACGAAGACCGCGCAAACCCTACTTCTCATTACATCACTTTTCACTTCTCCTGTGCAAACAGGAGTTTTGGGGTAACTAAGAAAGCAAATGCCCGGTCGCTTAGGGGTAGGCGACCGGGCAACTTATTTTTACGGATTTGGCGAAAAAGCCACCGATAACCCCGAAGATCGAAGATTTAGCCAATGGCTAATTTTTGCCTGCGGACACGGCTCTAACTGCCTAGTTAGCGATGTTTATGCGATGCGCCGAGCCGCGGCTTGGGCGCGCAGACAAAGTTCGGCGGACTTGAACGCGTGGCGCTGGGTCATGGCTTTTTCGGTGCGGTTGAGGCAGTCGAGAATGAGTTCGCCGAAATACCGAAACCCGACCTGACCCGCGACCGGCAAGTGGTGTTCGCCCTTTTCGTCCACCAAATAGACGTGGTCGCCGGTTTTTTCCCGGCCCACGTCCACGTATTTGCGCAGCTCGATGTAGCCCTTGGTGCCTAGCAGGGTCATGCGGCCGTCGCCCCACGTGCTGAGACCCTTCGGAGTCAGCCAATCCACACGAATGTAGTTGGTCGCGCCGTTGTTGCCGAGCAGGTTGGCCTCGCCGAAATCCTCCAGCTCAGGGTGTTCCGGGTTCGCGTAGTTGGCCACGGCGGCGTGGGTCACGGTGGCGTCGGTCGCACCGGTGAAAGTCAGAAATTGTTCAAACTGGTGGCTGCCGATGTCGCAGAGGATGCCGCCGTATTGAGCCTTTTTGAAAAACCACTCCGGCCGGGTGGACGCGTTGAGCCGGTGCGGCCCCAGTCCGATGACCTGCAAAACGCGTCCGATAGCGCCTTGTTGCACGAGGTCGGTGGCATACATGGCCGCCTCCACGTGCAGGCGCTCGCTGAAATAAACCGCGTATTTACGACCGGTTTTGGCGACCACGGCCTTGGCCTCGTCGAGCTGGTCCAGCGAGGTGAAGGGTGTCTTGTCGGTAAAGTAGTCCTTGCCCGCCTCCATGACGCGACAACCCAGCGGCCCGCGTAGATTTGGAATGGCGGCGGCGGCCACCAGTTGCACCGCCGGATCGTCTAAAATCTCTCCCAGGGAACGCGCCAGCTTCGCCCCAGGAAAACGTGCCGCGAGGGCGGCCGCGCGAGCGTGATCTACATCGTGCACCCACTTTAACTGAGCTCCCGCCTCCACCAAGCCGTTACACTGGCCGTTGATGTGGCCGTGGTCGAGATGGGTGGCGGCGAAAATAAACTCGCCGGGTTGTACCACCGGACGGGGTTTGCCTTGCGGCGCGTAGTTCATGCCGTCTGCTTTTTGGCTCATGGGGGGTATCAGCTGCCGAGCTTAGCAGGCCGTGGTTTTGGTTTTTTCTGCGAGCTGTTTGACCGCGCGCTCCACCGAGCGACGCATGCCCTTGTCCATTCGGTCGATGAAGAGCGTGCCGTTGAGGTGGTCGACCTCGTGCTGGATGCAGCGCCCGAAAAGTCCGTTGCAGGTCAAGGTGTGGGGCGTGCCCTGCGCGTCCTGGTAGGTGACGCGGATGCGATCCGGCCGGGTGATGTCGCCACGGATTTCAGGGAACGAAAGGCAGCCTTCCTCGTAGCTGATTTTTTCCGAAGGCAGAATCTCCACCTGCGGGTTGGCCAACACCATCGGCATGATCAACTCCAGCGGCGGCTGGGCACCGTCCAGTTCCCAATAAAAATCGCGGTCGCTTTCGCGCAGATCGATCACGCAGAGCTGCAAGGCATGGCCGATTTGTTGCGCGGCCAGACCGATGCCCCGCGCGCCGTGCATGGTCGCGATCATATCGGCCGCGAGTTTTACGAGGCCAGGGCCGAAATTCGCCACCGCCGCGCCTTTTTGGCGAAGCACGGGGGCATTGTAGTGAACAATCGCGAGCGACATGGGTCGGTAGAGAAGCATTACTTGCGGGAGGCATTAAAGCGTGGATTTGCCACCCCGCCCCGCAAACCAATACTCACCACGCCATGACCGATCCCGCTGAAATCCCTCGCCGTGCCCCGACTTCAGGGGTGGGACTCGGATTCGCGCTGGGTTTGGTTCTCCTGTTCGCCGCCTGGGCAGTTCCCGTCCATCTGCGTTCCCTCGCCCCCGCCCTGCTGGTTCAATCCGGCGCAGATACGCCCACGTTGGCCGATTTGGGCGAAGCTCGCCTCGACGCTGCCCAGCCCGGCCCCGCCGCCCTGCTCCTAGCCGGCGCGCGCGCGGCGGGCGTGGCCCCCGCGCAGACTGCCCCGTTCGACAACGCCCTCCGCGCCTTCGGCAAACGCGAACCGGCCCTCGTACCCTGGGGCGGCGAAGACCCTTTCTTGATCCCGCTCACTCGCCAGGCCGCCGCCCGCGCCGCCACCGCGCGCGGCGAAAGCACGCCGGTGTTGCAGTTCTTCGTCACCGCCGAGGCGCGCGCCGCCTTGCGGGATTTTCTTGGCGGCTCCCGCAATGCAGCGGTGCGTGACACCCTGGAGCTTTTAAAACTCAAAAACACCGGCCGTTTCGTCCCTGCCGGTCTGCCCGGCGGACAAACGTTCGAGGCCCTCGGTCTGCTCGTTGCCCTGCTCCAGCAAGGCGAACACCTGCCGCCCAGCCTCGCGAAACTCTGGCGCGAAGAAACCCGCGCCGCCCTTGCCCGCGGTGAACTCGGCGCGCCCCTTCAAGCCCTGCTCATGGACTTGCTCGCGCTGGGCCGCCGCCTTGATTGGCGGCAACTCACCGCCGTGGTCGGCACGGTCGAGACCCGCGCCACTTGGTCCGAGCTGGGCCGCCTCGCCCGCGCCGGCGGAGAACCTTTCGCTCTGACGCTCGCCGCCGCCTTGGTGGACAACTCCGCCGAACGCGTGATCGCTTTCCGCCTCCGCCACCCGGACGACCCCGACGCCGACCTGCGTCTCGCTCTCTCGAACGGCCAGGGCGCGGTGCGTCTGCTGCTCGCGCGAGGCGTGCCGGTAAATCGCCAAAACGCTCCCGCTCCCGGCCCACTTGTGGGCCTCGCCCTGCGTCACCCCGAATGGGCGTTGGTCCTGCGTTTCGCGCTCTGCGCCGCAGGCGCCTACCTCGTTCTTCGCGCGCTGGATCGCAGTTTGCGGGTCGCGCCCCCCGCACCGAGCCCAGCCAACGAAGACCCCGGCCTGTTTCACGCCCGCAGCGGCGTGCTCGCCCTCGTCGCCACCGGAGCCTTTATTCTCGCCACCGAACCCTACCTCGGACGCTCCGCCCCGCCGCGTATCGAAGGGCTCACCCTCGCCATGCCGGTGTTGGGCAACCTCGCCGACCCCGCCACCCTCAAAACCCTCGTTCCCTCTTTCGCCATGGACCTCCACTCCCTCCTCGCCATCGCGCTCTTCGGCGCGCTCCAGATCAGCATGTATCTGGTCTGCCTCGCCAAGATCCGCTCGCTCGACGCGCTCGCCCTGCCGCCCCTCGTCAAACTCCGCCTGATGGAGAACGAGGAAAACCTCTTCGACGGCGGCCTCTATCTCGGTATCGGCGGCACCGCTACCGCCCTGGTCTTCCAAGTGCTCGGCCTGATCGAGCCTAACCTGCTCGCCGCCTACTCCTCCAACCTACTCGGCATCAGCTGCGTGGCCCTGATAAAAATCCGCCACGTGCGCCCCTTCAAAACCCGCCTCATTCTCGCCGCCCAGGACGCCATCGTGGTCGGCGGCGACCCCGGCAAGGCCCGCTAAATCGCGCCCGCCCCGGCCATGAACAAGACCCTCCTGCTCATACTCTGCGACTTCCTACTCCTGAGCCTGCTCGCGCTCACCCGCTGGGAAGACGCCAAGCCCGCGCCGCCGACCACGGCCCGCCCGGCCCCGGCCGCCGCCGCACGCCCCGGCGCGGCCACGCCCGAGCAGGACCTTGTCGCCGTCATGCAGCTTTCGCTGGCCGACGAACAAACCCGCCGCGATGAACTCGCCCAAAACTTAACCCGCGCCGAGGCCGAGCGCGCCCAGACCGAGCAAGCCCGCGCCCGCCTCGCCGAAAACCTCGCCCAAAGCGAAAAAACCGCCGCCCAGCTCGACGCCACCCTCGCCGCAACCCGTCTCAACGCCGAGGCCGAGCGCGCCCGCAACGCCCAGCTCGCCAACGAACTCGCCGCTCGCGAGGCCGAGGCTAAACGCCGCGAAGCCGAGCTCGCCCGCCTTTCCACCGCCGAGGCCGCCGCCCGCGCCCGCGTCGAAGAACTCGCCGTCACCGTCGGCGTGGCCGAACGCGAAAAACAAATTCTCCAGACCCAAACCGAGACCCTGCGCGCTGCCGTCGAAGCTGAACGCGCGGACCGCCAGCGCGTCCAGCAAACCACCACCGAGCTCGCCGCCGGCGTGGGCCAGATCGCCGAGCAAACCAGCGCCCTCACCAAAGAGATTCGCGAGGCCCGTCCCATCAACGCCAACACCCTTTACAACGATTTTCTCGCTCGCCGTCTGCGCGTCCGCTTCGCCGCTGCCCGCACCACCTTTCTCGGCCCCGTGACTCGCGACCCCGAGAGCCGCACCGTGCTCGCCAGCGACGGCAAAAACACCGTCGCCCTGCTCCACATCGACGACACTCCCTTCGACCTCCGCGCTCCCGCCCAACAACCCGATTGGAACCGCCTCGCGCTTACCCTCGCTCGCGGTCCTGAGGAAGTGCGCCCCGCCCGCCTCGACTTCACCTCGCTCGATCCCCGCCTGATTGTGGTGCCACTCGCCCCCGCCGAAGCCACCCGCCTCGGCGGCGAGCCTTACCTGCTTGCCCTTGAACCCTTCAAATTCCCCGAAGCCGTGCTCATCAGCGCGGGCGGCGCGGGCTACGGCGAACTCCCCTTCAAACTCGACCCCAAGAACCCCGGTTACGTCAAAGTGGACAACCGTCTCGTCCGCCGCCTCTTTGGCGACTTCGCCCCCTCGCGCGGCGACCTCGTGCTGAGCAAGACCGGAGAACTCCTCGGCCTCATGGTTAGCGCCGACGCCTGCGTGCTGATCAACAACTTCCTCCCCCAGCGCTCTCTCCCGCTCGGCGACGACCTCTCCGCCACGCCCACCGGCCCCGTGCTTGACGCCGTCGTGAAACGTTATCAGCTCCTGCCCGCTAGTTTGAAATGAGCCCCGCGCCCCGCCTGCCCGCCTCCGTGGCGCCTGATATTCTCTGGATCGTCTCCACCCAATGGCGGGCCCAGGCCTGCGGCTACGCTGGCGACCCCAACGCCCGCACCCCTGCGCTCGATGCCCTCGCCGCCGATCCGCGCACGGTCAATTACGCTCAGGCTGTCACGCCCCATCCCTTCGGCCCCTTCGCCCGCGCCGCGTTGCTCACCGGCACGCCGTCGCCCCAAAACGGCGTGCGCGACTACTGGGACTCCTTGCCTGCCGACGCCCGCACCGTGGCTCACGACCTCGCCGCGCGCGGCTACACGACGGCGTTTTTCGGCAAATGGGGCGTTGGCGCACGTGATCGCACCGCCCCCCTGGTCGGCCCGGCGGCGGCGCAAACTCGGGTGCCCCCCGGCGCACGCGGCGGCTTCGCCCACTGGGTCGGCTTTGAAGGCGGCTTTCAACTCAACGACCCCTGGCTGCACGGCGACGGCATCGGTGACGGCGTTACTCCCGAGCAATTCCACGGCTACCAGAGCGACGTGCTCGCGAACCGCGCGTTAAACTGGCTGGCCCGTTCGACCCCCGGCCCGCGTTTCACCGTGCTCAGCCTGGAGGCGCCTCATCCGCCCTACGCCGCCCCTACGCCCGACGGCGGCTACATGCCGCGCCCCGAAGAGCTGATCCTGCCCGCCAAAGTGCCCCGGGGCGGAGAAACCGAGGCGCAGGCGCGACGTGAACTGGCCGGTTACTACGCGCACATCGCCGCCACCGATGCGGCAATTGGTCGGCTGCTGGCCAAATTAACGCCTGCGACCATCGTTGTTTTCACCTCGGTGCATGGAGACATGCACGGCGCGCACGGACTTTTCCGCAAAGGCTGGCCGCACGAAGAAAGCATCCGCGTGCCCCTGCTCGTGCGCGGCGCCATGGCGGGTGGTCGTTCAAGCGAACCCGTTTCGCTGTTGGATTTACCCGCCATGGCCCGCGCTTGGAGCGAGGGGCGGGAGTGGGTTTGCGAACGTGACCGGGCGGAGATTTCCATGCCCTGCGTGGTGGCCTTGCCCCACCAATGCGACCGCGTCTGGCACGGTTGGCGGAGCGCGACCCAGAAACGCATCTGGACCGAGGACGGCTCCGAGTGGAAACTGGCCGAAACGCAGGGCTAGCGAAGCAGGTAGGCGACCACGGGAAAGGTGACGCCCTAGGAAAGCGCGGCTTGCCCTCCCTCGCGCGGGCTCTTCATCGTGACCCTTTACGACATGCAAAAGACCTCCGACATCAACGTCGTCGAGACCAAGCCGCTCCCGACCCCCGCCCAATTGCTCGCGGAGCTGCCCAAAACCGAGACGCAGGCCGACTTCATCACCGCTGCGCGGCAAGAGATTCAGCGTATCATCTTCACCGACGAGCGCCGTTTCCTCCTCGTGATCGGGCCTTGCTCCATCCACGACGTCGAGGCGGGCCGCGACTACGCCCGGCGGCTCGCCGCCCTGGCCCGCGAGGTTTCCGACCGCGTCATGGTCGTCATGCGCGTCTATTTTGAAAAACCCCGCACCACGGTCGGCTGGAAGGGTTTGGTTATGGATCCGCATTTGGACGGCTCCAACGACATCCCGGCTGGTTTGCGGCTCGGACGCTCGTTTTTGCGCGAGGTGCTGGACCTCGGTTTGCCCACCGCGACCGAGTTTCTTGATCCCATCACGCCGCAATACATTGCCGACCTCGTATGCTGGGGTGCCATCGGGGCGCGCACCACGGAGTCCCAAACCCATCGCCAGCTCGCCTCGGGTCTCTCGATGCCGATTGGGTTTAAAAACGGCACCGACGGCGGACTCACCGTCGCGATCAACGCGATCAAGGCCGCCTCGCAACCGCAGACTTTCCTCGGCATCGGCCTGGATGCCGCCGCCGCTTCGGTGCGCACCAAGGGCAACCGGGATTGCCATCTCGTGCTGCGCGGTGGCGGTAAGGGACCGAATTTCTCCGCCGCGCACATCGCCGAGTCGGAGCAGTTGTTGATGAAAGCAGGCCTGCCGCCCTCGATCCTGGTGGACGCTTCGCACGATAATTCCTCGAAGAAACCCGAGCTTCAGCCCGACGTGATCCGCGCGCTGATCGGCCAGATCCAGGCGGGCAATGCCTCGATCATGGGCGCGATGGTCGAGAGCAATATCCACGCCGGTAATCAAACCTTTCCCCAGCCCAAGGACGCGCTGAAATATGGCGTAAGCATCACCGACGGCTGTATCGATTGGGAAACCACCGAGAAGCTGGTGCGTGATTTGCACGCTGGTCTGGCGCACCGGTTTGGCTAAGTTAACCGCAGGGATCGCCGTCGCGCCGGGCTTGGCGAAGACGGCGCGTTTATTGCCTTGGGACCGCCCCGACCTTGCGCCGGGGCGGCTTTGCGTTGAGCTGGGGCTTTCCCATGAGTACGAACACCACACCCATTCGCGTCGCCGTCACCGGTGCCGCTGGTCAGATCGGCTACGCCCTCCTCTTCCGCATCGCTTCCGGCGCGATGTTCGGCCCCGACCGCCCTATCATTCTCCAGCTTATCGAAGCTCCGTTTGAGAAGGCCATGAAGGCGCTCGAAGGCGTGGCCATGGAGCTCGACGACTGCGCGTTTCCTCTACTCAAGGGCATCGTCATGACCGACCAGCCCGAGGTCGGTTTCAAGGACGCCAACTGGTCCCTGCTCATCGGTGCCAAGCCCCGCGGCCCCGGCATGGAGCGCGCCGATCTTCTCAAGGATAACGGCAAGATTTTCGTCGGCCAGGGCCAGATCATCGACCGCGTGGCGGCCGACGACGCCCGCATCGCCGTGGTGGGCAATCCCGCCAACACCAACTGCATGATCGCCGCCTCCCAGGCCAAGCGGCTCACCCCCGACCGCTTCACCGCCATGGTCCGCCTCGATCAAAACCGCGCCCAGACCCAGCTCGCCAAGAAGGCCGGCGTCGATCTCACCGCCGTGAAGGACATTTTCATCTACGGTAACCACAGCCCGACCATGTTCCCCGCTTTCGGCAGTGCCACCATCGAGGGCAAGAAGGTCACCGACGTCATCAGCGACCACGAGTGGCTCAAGGGTCCGTTCCTGGAGACCGTGGGTAAACGCGGCGCGGCCATCATCGCCGCTCGCGGCGCGTCCTCGGCCGCTTCGGCCGCTAACGCGCTCACCGACCACGTGCGCGACCTCATGACTCCCGGTAAGATCCACTCCGTCGCGGTGAAGAGCGAAGGCCTCTACGGCTTCGATCCCAAGGTTTGGGCCGGTATGCCCGTGCGCACCACCACTCCTGGCAGCTACGAAATCATCAAGGGCTATGAGATGTGCGAATTCGCCAAGGAGAAGATCGCCATCACCAACAAGGAATTGGTGGACGAACGCGCCTTCGTCGCCGACCAGATCGGTGGTTAATCCTTAGCCGTAACGATGTAGTTGAGAGGGTCGTATCGAGGTAATCTGGCGGCACCTTTCGGTGTTTCTTTCCCAGCGAAATACCCTCCGGGTATTCCTTGGTCATTCACCACCGAAATCTGCCCGCCATCTCACCCCGCTACTCCGCCTTCAACTGCATCGTTACGGCTTAGTTGGCCGGCCGTCGCCCCCGCTGCCGGCCAACTCTGCTCCGCCCGCCGTTTTTACGGCGGGCTTTTTATGCTTCCGCGTCCCGCTCGAAACGCACTCCCTACTCCACGCATGCTCACTTCCGCCCAGATCGCCGCCGCCCTGCCCGAATATGCCCGCGTTTCCATCGACGGGCGTCCGTTTCCGAAAATCGCCTCCGGCAAGGTGCGCGAAATCTTCGACCTCGGTGACGCGCTCCTGCTGGTCGCGACTGACCGGCTTTCTGCTTTTGATGTAATTTTGCCCGACGGCATTCCCGGCAAAGGCATCTTGCTCACCCAGATGAGCCACTGGTGGTTCGCCCGTACCGCCAACCTGATCGAAAACCACCTGCTGCCCGACCAGGAGGACGAATTCGCCCGGCGCGGGATTACCGACCGCGACCTCCAGTTGCGCTCCATGATCGTGCGCAAGCTCAAGCCCCTGGCCATCGAGTGCGTGGTGCGCGGTTACCTCGTGGGCAGCGGCTGGTCCGCCTACCAAAAAACCGGCGTGGTCTGCGGACACCGTTTGCCCGCCGGATTGCGCCAGGCGGATCGCCTGCCCGAGCCGCTTTTCACTCCGACCACCAAAGCGCCCAAAGGCGAACACGACGCCCCCATCGACGACGCCCAAGGCGCGGCCATCGTCGGCGCGGCGCTCTACGAAAAAGTGAAGGCCGCCAGTCTCGCGCTCTACGCCTTCGGCCACGACACCGCCGCGCGCGCGGGCATGATTTTGGCCGATACCAAATTCGAATTCGGCACCGACGCCGCCGGCAATCTGGTGCTGATCGACGAAGTGCTCACGCCCGACTCCTCGCGTTACTGGCCGGCCGACGCCTACCGCCCCGACTGCTCGCCCCCGAGCTACGACAAGCAGTTCGTGCGCGACCACTTGCTGGCGGTTAATTGGAATCAACAACCGCCCGCGCCGGTTTTGCCCGCCGAGGTGATCACCCGCACCCGCGACAAATACCTCCAAGCCTTGCGCAATTTGCTCGGTTGAGCGGTGGGTGGTTGTAGGGCGGGGTCGCCGCACCCCGCCGTAGCGTGACCAAGTTTGCGAACGGCGGGGTGCGGCGACC
>CANIWJ010000038.1 GCA_947471035.1 Verrucomicrobiota bacterium | reverse complement strand
TGGAACAGGCTCACGAGCAGCTCTAGGGCGCGGCGCCCGATCTCGGATTCCTGCTGGTCGATGCCCGACCAAGTTTGGTCAAAGACACGGGAAAGCGTGGCCAGGGAAACATCCGCCGGGGCGGAATGACCGGCGGCCTCCAGCCAATCGCGCACTTCGCCCACGTGGCTGACCAGAGCGGTGGGGCGGTGACGTTTGAACCACGCGAGGAAATCGTCGCGTGCGCGGGCGATGTTGCCCGGTTCATCGCGCCCGGGGATGGCGAAGAGCGGTACGTGATGCGCCTCATCCTGCACGGCCTGGAAAAAGTGATAGGGCGACTCGAAGCTGTGGTTGGCGCGACGCAGAGTTTCGTTGGCCGCCACCATGCCGATACGGGTGTGGCCGAGCTTGGCCAGTTCGCGCAGGGCGCGCAGAGTGGCGTTGTGCTGGTGTCCGGCCACGACGTGCAGACGCGGGGCGGACAAGGAGTAGCCGATGGCCACGCTGGCGAAGGGCTCGATGTCGATGGTCAGTTCGGTGCCGGAGAGCGGCTGGGGCGGGAAAACCAAGCCGCGAATGCCTCGGGCGAGCAGCACCTCACGGGCGCGTTTGCCGGACATACCGGGTTCGGCCAGCCAGAATTCTTCCAGTTTAAATCCCATCTGAGTCGCATAACGCAGCGCGCCCTCGTGGTAGCCGGCGATGTTGACCAGGGTGCGGCCTTGTTCGCGTACGGGGAAATTATTGATCCAGGCCAGTGTCGATTGGAAGGCGACCGGGGCCTGTTTACGGCGGTAGTTGCTCAGGGCTGTGAGCATGGGGTCGGGCGCGTATCCGAGCTCTTGGGCGAGGGCGCGTATGCGGGCGCGTTTGGCGGGCTCCACGTAGGTGTCGTTTTTCAGGGCGCGCCAGGCGGTGGAGACGTGAACGCCGGCGCGGGCGGCGACTTGTTTGAGGGTTACGCGAGCGTCTTGCATGCGATTTTCGGGGTGGGGTGAAATCGTTTGCAGGCAAGTGATTTCGCACGCACTTCGCCACTCTAATCACATCAAACTACCTCGCCCCTATGAAAAAAGTCCGCATCGGCATTGTTGGCGTCGGCAACATGGGTTTTGCCCACGCGCAAAACATTCTGGCCGGGAAGGTGACGCGGCTGGAGTTGACGGCGGTTGCCGATCTTGACCCGGCCAATGCGGCGCGGGTGCCGCAGGTGAAGGGGTTTAAAACCGCTTCCGAGATGATGGCGTCCGGCTTTATCGATGCGTTGCTTATCGCGACGCCGCATTACGACCACACGACCATCGGCATCGCTGCGCTGAAGGCGGGTTTGCATGTGCTGGTCGAGAAGCCGATCTCGGTGCACCGCGCGGATTGCGAACGTTTGATCGCGGCTTACCAAGGGCGGGAGAAAAAACAGGTTTTCGCCGCGATGTTTAATCAGCGCACCGATCGCTATTATCAAAAAATTCGCGAGCTCATCCGCAGCGGGGAGCTGGGCGAGATCCGGCGGGTGAACTGGATTATCACGAACTGGTTTCGCACCCACGCCTACTATGCTTCGGGCGGCTGGCGAGCCACGTGGGCGGGCGAGGGCGGCGGCGTATTGCTCAACCAGTGTCCGCACAATTTGGATTTGTTCCAGTGGCTGTTTGGCCTGCCGACGACGATTACGGCGGAGTGCGCGTTCGGGAAATATCACGACATCGAAGTTGAGGACGAGGTCACTGCAATGATGCGTTTCCCCAATGGCTCGACGGGGGTGTTTATCACCTCGACCGGCGAGGCGCCGGGCACCAATCGGCTCGAAATAACCGCTGAGCGGGGTAAGGTGGTCTATGAAAACGACCGGATTTCATTCACCCGAAACGAAGTCAAGATGAGCGAGTTTTCCCGCACGACGGACCACACCTTCGCCATGCCGCCGGTGTGGGATGTGACGATTCCTGCCGATGGCCATGGCGGCCAGCACGTGGAGATTTTGCAGAATTTCACTGACGCGATCCTCGACGGAACGTCCCTGCTCGCGCCCGCTGCCGAGGGCATTCATTCGGTTGAGTTGGCCAACGCGATGTTGCTTTCTTCCTGGACGCAGCGACCGGTCGCGTTGCCCATCGACGGCAGGAAATACGAGCGCTTGCTTAAGATGAAGATTACCGAGTCGTCGAAGCGCGTTAAAATGAAGCCCGCTGCGACCTCCGTAACGAGGGTGGATTTCGCCAAGTCCCTCGGAAGATAAACCTTATCCCAACCCTGCCTTAATTCATTATGCCTGCCTTCCTGCACGACGACTTTCTGCTCACGACCGAGACTGCTCGTCGCCTTTACCACGGGGTGGCGAAGCACCAGCCGATTTACGATTACCACTGCCACCTGCCGCCCGATCAGATCGCGGCTGATCGTCAGTTCGCCAACCTCACGCAAATCTGGCTGGCGGGGGATCACTATAAATGGCGTGCGCTGCGCGCCGCCGGGGTGAACGAAGAGCTGATCACGGGTGGCACGACCTCCGACTACGACAAGTTTTTGGCTTACTGCCGGATCGTGCCGACTCTCCTCCGTAATCCACTCCACCACTGGTCGCACCTGGAGCTACGTCGCTTTTTCGGCATCGATTTGCTGATTAACGAGGCCAATGCGCCCAAAATCTGGGAGCTGGCCAACGCCAAGCTGGCCACGCCGGCCTTTTCCGCCCGTGGCATTCTCACCGCCAGCAAGGTCGCGGTGATCTGCACCACGGATGATCCGGCGGATTCGTTGGAGCACCATGTGGCCATAGCGAAAACCGATTTGAAAACGCGGGTTTATCCCACCTATCGCGCCGACAAACTCTTGGCCGTTGCGTTGCCGGAAACCTTTAACGCTTGGTGTAATCAGCTCTCCGCCCGGGCCGGGTTGGAGATCGCCAATCTTACTGAGTTGCTTGAAGCGCTGGAGCGGCGGCATGCGGTTTTCCACTCGTTGGGCTGCCGGATTTCCGATCACGGGATGGAGAGTCTGCCCGACGTGGATTGCACCGAGCCCGAGGCGACGGCGATTTTTGCTCAGACCCGTTCCGGGCGTGCCGCCACTCCCGAGCAAGCGGCGAAATGGGTTTGGTTTGTGATGGTTTACCTCGGCCGCCTCGACGCCAAGCGCGGCTGGACTAAACAGATCCACCTCGGTGTGATACGAAACAACAACACCCGGCTGCTCAAAAAAGTCGGGGCCGACGCTGGAGTGGACAGTATCGGAGACGCCCCTCAAGCCCGCGCTCTTGCCCGTTATTTGGACACGCTGGATCGGGACAACGCGCTGCCCAAAGTGGTGCTTTATAATTTGAATCCGGCCGACAACTACGTCTTCGCGACCATGGCCGGGAACTTCCAAGACGGTTCGGTGGCCGGGAAGATCCAGTTTGGCAGCGGCTGGTGGTTCCTTGATCAAAAGGAAGGCATGGAATGGCAGATCAACGCGCTGAGCGCTCTGGGCCTGCTCTCTCGTTTCGTGGGCATGCTGACCGATTCGCGGAGTTTCCTTTCCTATCCGCGCCACGAGTATTTCCGCCGCATCCTGTGTAAACTGCTCGGCGAGGACGTAGCGGCAGGCTTGATCCCAGACGATGCCGCCGCGCTGGATAAACTGGTGCGCGACATTTGCCACGACAACGCCGCCGCCTACTTCGGACTCGAAGTTGCACGGGATTGGTGAGGGGGAGGACGCGGGTCGTCCCTAGGTGCCAGGTATCCGCGGTTTAGGAGCGAAGCAGTTTCCACAGTCCGCCGGGGCTGTGGACGGCGAGCATGGCGCAGGCGATCAGGGGTAACTCGGGCGGGTGGCGGTAGGCGAGGTAGCGACCGCGCCATTGCGGGTAGTATTTCTGTTTGAAGTGAAAGAGGCTTTTGTACCCGTAAACGCTGTTGAAGCGTTCGTAGAAGTAGCGCACCGCCTTGTCGTGTTTCGACTCCTGGGTGGAGGGTGGGTCGATGTTAGCTAGCGGCGCATTGGCCAAACTGGCTTCACTCAGGCCTTGTGATTGAAAAGCGAGCAGGGACTCCACGATGACGAAATCCATCACGCTGGGAATCTCCGGACGCGAGCGCATCAAATCGATGCAACGGCCCTGGCCTCCACGATACGGAAGCCAGGTGGCGAAGGCCTCGATTCTTCCATCGGCCCGCACCGCCAGCACGGCCCCGCGAGCCTCGATTTCTTCCTCTGAATAGGCACCCATATCGAAGGCCATTTCACCGCCTTTTTTGCGTTCCAGCCAGCCGTCGGAGACTGCGCGCAACTCAGCAGCGACTTTGGGTTCCAGTGGCTGACCGGCGGGCAGCCAACGCAGGGCGAGTCCTTCACGCACCGCCCGGCTGCGTGCGGTGCGCAGGTCTTGGAACTTGCGCCCGTTTAGGGCGAATGTTGGCAGGTCCACCTGGGTGCCTTCACCGATTTTGAAAGTGATGAAGCCTTCGTTTCGGTAAGCATCGAGTGATTCGGGGCCTACTTCGTAAAAAACCGGTTCCCAGTCCTGTTGGTCGCAAAAAAGAATGAACTCGCGGATCGCCGCTGCACGGTGTTCCTGAGGGCCAACCGGATCGGCCAACGTCAGGGCGAAATTGCGCCAGAGGCCGTAGGCCACCACCGACTGGCCGTCGCGGGTGAAGAAGTGGCGTTTGTCATCGGTCAGAGCAAATTCGTCCAATGGATCGTGTCCGTAAGTTTGCACGATGCGACGGACGCGCTCGATCTCGCGCACGCTGGCTCGGGGAGGGGGAAGCACAGGGCGCAGCGCGGTCAGTATCACGAGCAGCACGATGCCCGCGCCGGCAAAGCTGATGGCGTAGAGCGCGGTTTGCGCCTCCACCGTGCGGGCGATTATGGTGTCGCTCGATTGGAGGAAAACCAGTTCAGCCACCGCCTGCACTCGGGCCAGGCCATCGTCACGGCCTTCGAGGTAGACGCGGAAGTTTTCCAGCACCACCCAGCCGAAGATGAGCAGCATGCTCGCGCCGGCGGCACCGAGGCGAAGCGCGAAGCGCAGCGAGCCGGCGTCGGAGCGGGCGGTGAAAAAGCGCCGGGTGGAAAACAGCACGATCAGCGGAACAACTGAGCCGACCGCGTCCTTCCATGAAAAATCGAGACCGAGGGAGAGGATCAGGCCGGCGGCGAGCGCGCTTACCGCGACGCCCCAGGCCGCGCGTTTGCGACGGGCGATACCGCGTCCCAGCGCCAGCAGAGAAAGACCGGTGATCAACAAAAGCGCGCGGCTGCCGAAGTGGATGTGAAACGGCGTCCACGGATCGATGCCTTTGAGGTAATGCGCCTGCTCGGGGAAAATCGCAACATCGAGGTGAAACAGGCCGACCAAACCGACCATGATACCCAGCGCACGAGGCACCCAACGGGCACTGCGACTGGACGCCGGGTTCATGGCGCGGTCGGGGACGGTGGGACGACGGCAGGCGAGCGCTGAGGCTGAAGAAGCCAAACAAGGGCGTCGTCGAGTGCGTTGCGCAGGCCTTCCCCGGCGTTGCTGAAATCGTGCAGAACGCGCGGGATTACCCAGAGTCGATGATCGAGATCAAGACCTTTAGGCCATTCCAAGTCGTCGAGCGGATCTAGCCCGCCGTGGAAGGCGGCGAGGCGCAGGTCGGCGCAGGCTGGGGCCAGATCGCGCAGGGCGAAAGTGTCGTCGCCGGTCGGGGTGATTCCGAGTTTGTCGCTTAATTTCAGGCCGTAGCGCGCGCGCGCGCCGGGCGCGACGAGGATCAGACCGCAGAGCCCGGCCGGTCGGGCGGAACGGTCGGAGGCGGCGGGGAAGGCGTGTTCTGCGCCCATGGACCAGCCGCCGTAAAGTAGAGGCAAAGTGGCCGCTTCGGGGTGGAGGAGACGGAGTTCGGCTACGAGGCGGCGGTAGTCCTCGCGTAGGATTTCGGCGCTGAAGGGTTGAGCGGCGTAGGCCTGAAAATCGACGCCTGCCACGGCGAAACCACGCGTCGTGAGGTGGCGGCTGATGCGTTCCTCCCAGTAGGACCAGCCGCCATCGCCCGAGCCGAAAATGATGAGGCCGCGCAAGGCGGTTTCGGCAGGCGGCGCGTAGAAGCGGGCTTCGTAGGCTTCGCGCAACAGGGCGATGCGGGTGGTGGGTTGATCGCCGGGGTCGGCGCGGAGCATCGAGGAAAGCGCGAGCAAACCCAGCAAGGCTAAATGTAGCAGACCCACGAATCGGTTTTTCGGAGGAGAAATCTCGGTTCCGAAGCGGGGGTGGAGCCAGCCGAGCATAAGAGGTGTAACGATTATTTGGCCGTCTCGGCGTCGCGGTAGCGACGAAAGCCATCGCGCACGGAGAGATAGGGATCGACGGCAGCTTTTTTCATCTGCGCGTAAAGATCGAGCACGGAGGGCAGGGTGCTCATGGTATCGGTCACGGCGATGGTGGTCTGCCACTGCCAACTGAGTTCTCCAGACCAGCGATGATCAGCAAAGTCGATGTATTGCCAACCCGAGGGCGAGATCACGGTATCGGAGGCGCGTCCGGTTAGATCGCGCAGGCTGTAGCCGCCGAGAATCGGCACTACGATGTAGGGTCCGTGCGGCACGCCCCAGACGCCGAGGGTTTGGCCAAAGTCTTCGCGGGGGATATGGGCGAGTGCGGGCACGGTATCGCTTTGGCGAATGAAACCGCCGAATCCAGCGACGGTGTTGACGTAGAATTTCTGGGTTTCCAGACCGGCACGTTTGAATTTACCCTGCAGCAGACTGTTTAAGAGGCGCACGGGGTAGCGCACGTTGTCGTAGAAATTGGCGATCGAGCGGTTAACGGGGGGGCGCACGACGGTTTCGTAACCCTTGGAGAAAGGGGTTAAAACATAGGTGTAGGCGCGGTCGTTAAAGGTGAAGATAGCCCGGTTAAAGCTCTCGAAGGGGTCGCTGATGACGGGCGCGGCGTAATCGTCATAGTCGTCCTGAACCGTTGGTGCGCCGGACTTTTCCTTTAGGGAGCGGGGGGAGTAAAAACCGCTTTGGGCATGGAGTGAAGCCACGCTCGCAAGGAAGGCGAGGGTGACCAAAAAGGGGAAAAGCCGGGGGGCGAATCGAGACATGGCGGTGCGAATCGGGCGGGTTTAGCGGGCCGTGGCGTTGGCGAGTTTAAGTTCCAAGGTATGAATTAGGCCGGCTGCGCCGGACTTGCGGATGATGGGGTCGAACTGCGAGCGATAATTGGCGATTAGGGAAACGCCTTCGGCCACCACGTCGTAAACCCGCCAGCGATTGCTCGTCGGGTCGAGATCGAGACGATAGGCTATGGCGTAGGTCTGGCCGGCACTGGTGACGCTGGTGGGAATTTCCACCCGACCGGGGCGGAGTTCCGTAGGCGCACGGTAAATGACCTGCGGGGCGGCATCGCCACCGATGCGATCGGAGTAGGTGCGAATGACCAAACGGCTGAAGAGGCGGGTCAGCGTTTCCTGTTCGGTCGGTTTGAGGTCGCGCCAGGCCGGGCCGATGGCCAGCCGGGTGGTGGTCTCGAAGGCGAAGTGTTTGTCCACCAGCGTATCGAGGAGTTTGATCAGGTCGTCCTGTTTGGGGCGTTCGCGTAGTGCGGTGGAGACTTCGTCAATGCCTGCAACCAAGGCGCTGCGGGCGTCGTCCACCGGCGCGGCCGGACTCAGATGGGCAAGCGCCAAGGCGGCGAAAACGACGACGGAGCGACGTGCGAACGGTAGTAAAGTGGAGACGTAAGGGCCAAACATGGAAATAGGGGAGGGTGATCGAAATCTAAAATCCCGAGGGTTTCACTCATAAAACCCACAGGCGGCAGGCAAGTGATTGCGGGGCGGGGCGGGGATTTATTCCGTTTTGATGGCTGGTTTGGTGGCGTCTTTTTTATCCACGCTGCCAAATGCGAAGCGGCTGATAAGAGACTCCAAATCGACTGCGCTCTCGGTATCGATGATGAGTGAGCCGGGAGTGAGCAGGGCATCATCGGCCCCGGGGGTCAGAGCGATGTGTTTGTCGCCAATCAGGCCGCTGGAACGGATGGCGGCGAGGGTGTCGGCCGGGAGGCGCAGATCTTTGCGGATGCGGAGGGTGGCGATGGCGGCGAAGCGGTCGTCGAGCTCGACTTTTTCGACTTTGCCGACGGCGACGCCGGAGATGAGGACGCTGGCGCCGGGGGCGAGGCCGCCGAGGTTGTTAAAGCGGGCGCGCATGGTGGTGGTGTCGCCCCCGACGAAGGCACCGCCGCCGATTTTGAGCGCGAGGTAGGCGAGGGCGAGCAGGCCGGCGAGGACGAAGGTGCCCACGGTAAGGTCGAGGCGGGTGTATTTGACGGGCGAAGGCTGCATCGAGGGCGGGAAGTTAAAGGCTGGAGAGAGAGGGCGTGAGTGGGTGCGGTTCAGCCGAGGGTGTCGGCTGGCAGGGGGCCGCCGGCGCGGAGTGCGGCGACGGACTGGGCGAGCGCGCTCGTGCTATCGCGGAAGGCGGCCACAGCTTCGTCGGTCGAGTGAGTGAAGGCACTGGGCGGTCCGGAGAAGCGCACCCGACCGGCGTCGAGAAAGGCCACTTCGTCGCACGCGGCCAGGGCTTCGGGCAGGTCGTGGGTGACGACCACGGCGGTGAACCCGAATTCGCGCTGGGCGTGGGCGATGAGGGTGAAGACGGCGTTGCGCCGCAAGGGGTCGAGACCGGCGGTGGGTTCGTCGAAAAGCACCAGTTCGGGGCGGGTCACGAGCGCGCGGGCCAAAGCGAGGCGTTTTTGCATGCCGCCGGAGAGTTGCGAGGGGTAGCGGAGGGCGTCGCCTTCGAGTTCGAGGCGGCGCAGGGCCTCGGCGACGCGGGCGCGGATTTCGGGCTTGGGCAGGAGGGTGGTTTGCTCGAGCGGCAGGGCGACGTTTTCCCAGGCGGTGAGGGAATCGAGCAGGGCGTTGCCCTGAAAGAGGTAGCTGCAACGGCGGCGGAAATCGGCCAGCGCCACGGGGTCGTTGGCACTGAGCGGGCGACCTTCGAAACAGACCTCCCCGGCATCGGGCGCGAGTACGCCGGCGAGGCACTTGAGCAGGACGGATTTGCCGGTGCCGCTTTTGCCCACCACGGCGAGCACGCGACCGTGCGGTACAGTAAGGGTGACGTCGGCCAGCACCACGCGTTCGCCGAAGCGTTTTTGCAGCGAGCGGATGGCGAGCAGCGGCGGAGCGGAGGCGGCGGTAGAAGCAGGTGCGGGCGTGCTCATACGAGGAGGGAGGTCACGATGTAATCCGCCGCCAGCACCCCGATGCTGGAGAAGACCACCGCGCGGGTGGTGGAGGCGGAGACGGCGCGCGCGCCGGTGGCTCCGCTGCGGCGGTGGGCGTTGAAGCCGTTGTAACAGCAAAGCGCCATGGTGAGAGCGCCGAAGACGAGGGATTTGACCACGGACTGGCCGATGTCGCCAAGGTCGATGGCCCGGTCCACCGAAGCCCAGTAAACACCGCCTGGAAGGGGCAGCAGCACCGAGCCCGAAAGCCAGCCGCCGACCAGACCGATGAGAGAGAAAAAACCGGTCATTATCGGGTAAACAACGAGGGCGGCGATGAGACGCGGGGCGACGAGAAAGCCATAGGGGTCGATCCCCATGGTTTCGAGGGCGTCGATTTGCTCGGAGTTGCGCTGGATACCGAGTTCGGCGGTAAGGGCCGAACCGGCCTGGCCGACCAGCATCAGGGCGGCGAGCACGGGGGCGAGTTCCCTTATCAGGCTATTGGCGACCAAGGGGCCGAGCAACGCGGCGGAACCAAAGCCGGTGAGGGTGTGGTAGCCTTGCAGACCGAGAACGAGCCCGGTGAAAAGCCCGACGATCAAGATAACCGGTAGGCAACGCACACCCTGTTCGTAAACCGCACGGACGAGGCGTCGACCCAATCGACGCGAACCGATGGCGGAGGTGAAGCCGCGAGCGGTAAAACGCGCGAGGTCGCCGGATTCGGCGACGATACGCAGCGTGGATTGGCCAAGAGCGGAGAGCATTAGGGGAAGTAGAAGCGTCCCTGCTTTTAAGACCGATGACCAACGAAAAAGTTGCGCTGAATTTGGTAAGGGTCGCGTCAGACTCGGCGCTTGCGGGGTGGCGGCCGGGTGGTTGTTTTCCGAAGCACTATTTATGCGAATCAGCGGTGGAGCTGCGAGAGGGACAGTGTTGACGGTGCCCAAGGGAGACGCGGTGCGTCCGGCGACCGACGGCATGCGGCAGGCGGTGTTTTCCGCGCTGGCGGCTCGTTTGGCCGGAGCGGTTTTCGCGGATCTTTTCGCCGGGAGTGGCGCTTATGGTTTGGAGGCTTGGAGCCGGGGTGCGACGGGGGGGACTTTCGTGGAGCAAAATGCCAAGGCGGCGGCCTGCCTTCGGCAAAATGTCGCGGTTGTGGCCAAAAGCGCGCGGCGCGAGCCTAATGAGGTGCGGCTGGTGACGGGCGATGCGTTGAGTTGGCGTCCTGCGGAGGGAGAGCTCGCGCCTGATATGATTTTCGTCGATCCGCCGTATCCGATAATCACCGAGATCGCGCCGCGATTGTTTGCGGGGCTACTTGAGGTAACGACGGGCGGGGCGGATCCGCTGGTCGTGTTTGAATATCCGGGGGAGGTAGAGCTGGCGCCTGCGGGATGGGTCTTGGCCAAACGTATCGGGCGAGGAGTTCGGCAGCCTACGGTGGGTTTTTTTCGTCGCGCTTAACGTTTACCGGTTGCGTGCAAGGCGAGTCCGAGAGCAACGGTCACGGCGGTTTCGAGACGCAGCACGCGCGGGCCGAGTGAGCACAGGCTAAATCCGGCTGAACGCAGGGTCGTGCGATCCGCTGGCCCCCAGCCGCGCTCGGGGCCGAGCGCGAGCACGAGCGAGTGGGTGGCGTCATTGGCCAAGGCGGCACCGAGCGAGCGGGTGGCTTCGTAGTTATCCAAAGCCAGGCGGCAGGCGGAGGCAGGGGAGGGAAGGGGCGCGAGAGCGGAGGCGAGCGAGTGGGTCCAAGTGACTTCGGGCAGGCGGGTATCACAGGCTTGGGCGGCACCAGTAAGCAGGTGGCGTTGCCATTCCCCCGAGGTCCAGAGCGAGGCGGCGGCGTAGTTGGGGTCGGTGCGCTCGCTGCTTACGAAGTGAATTTGGGAAACGCCGAGCGTGGTGGCGTCGCGCAGGATATCGCGTGCCGTTTGGGGGCGGGGCAAGCCGACGATGAGCGTGATTGGCGGCAGGGGAGGGGGCTCGTTCGAGGGTGCGAAATCGAGGGTGAGCGCGGTGTTGTCGGCGGCGAGAAGGGTGGCGGTGCCCAGTGGACCGTCGATCAAACCGGCTTGAAACGTGTCGCTCGGAGCGCGGCGCAGCACTTTGAGGATGTGTTGCGCGCGCGGGTCGGCCAGAGGGAGTAGTCCGGGTAGCTCGGCGGTGGCGAAGAGGACTAGGTTCAAGCGAGGATGGCGTCGATCCGGGCGAGTTCGGCGGCGCTAAAGGTGGTGTCGTTGGCTGCGCTGACGCAGTCCTCCAGCTGGCTGACTTTGCTGGCGCCGATGAGCGCGGTGGTGACTCGCGGATCGCGCAGCACCCAGGCGAGGGCGAGTTGAGCGAGGGATTGGCCGCGCTCTAGGGCGAGGGCACCCAGTTTTTGCACTTTGGCGAGAACTTCGGGGGTGACGCGTTCGGCTTTGAGGAAACCGTGGGCTTTGGCGGCGCGGGCGTCGTCGGGTATGCCACTAAGGTAGCGGTTGGTCAGCAGTCCTTGGGCGAGTGGGGAAAACGGGATGCAGCCCATGCCCTCGGCTTCGAGCACGTCGAGCAGGGCGGGTTCGATCCAACGGTTAAACATATTGTAAACCGGTTGGTGGATTAGGGCGGGCACGCCGAGTTCGCGGAGGATTTGCGCGGCGCGGGCGGTGGTGGGCGCGTCGTAGTTGGAAAGGCCGACGTAGAGGGCTTTGCCGCTGCGCACCGCTTGGGCGAGTGCGCCCATGCTTTCCTCCAGTGGTGTATTGGGGTCGGGGCGGTGGTGGTAGAAAATATCCACGTAGTCTAGACGCAGGCGTTTGAGTGAAGCGTCGAGGGAGGAAAGCAGGTACTTACGCGAACCCCAGTCGCCGTAGGGGCCGGGGTGCATGCGATAACCGGCCTTAGTGGAGATGATTAATTCGTCGCGGTGGGCGGCGAGATCGAGCTGGAGGAGTTGACCAAAGTTGGCTTCGGCGGAGCCGGGGGGCGGTCCGTAGTTGTTGGCGAGATCGAAATGGGTGACGCCCAGGTCGAAGGCGCGGCGCACGATGGCGCGGCCGTTTTCAAAGGCATCGACACCGCCGAAGTTGTGCCAAAGGCCGAGTGAGATGCGCGGGAGAAGCAGGCCGGAGCGGCCGCAGCGGGCGTAGAAAGCGGAACGGTCGTAACGGGCGGGGTTGGCGAGGTAGGTCATAGTTTGGGCTCGAAACTGATGACGGCGGGTGTGTGCTCAAAGTCGAGCGCGCGGTCCGGCGCATCCAGAACGGTAAAAGACCTTTCGTAGCCGAACAAAAGGCGTCTTGACACCAGACTGCGCGACCGGTGTTTTCCACCCTTTTCCAAATCACTAGCCCTCGTCCCAAGTCCTTACATGGCCCTTAAAATCCGCCTCTCCCGCATCGGTTCGACCCATAATCCCGTTTATCACGTCGTAATCGCCGAAGCTCGTTCCCGCCGTGATGGTGCCGCCACCGAAATCCTCGGCACCTACAACCCTCGCGCCAAAGCCGACGGCCTGCGCCTCAAGGTGGACCGCGTTGACTACTGGCTCAGCAAGGGCGCTACCCCTACTGATACCGCTCATAGCTTGATCAAAGCCGCCAAAAAGGCCGCCTCCGCCCCTGTTGCCGCTCCCGCTGCGGCCTAAGTAGCTTTTAGTTTTTTGCATTTTGACGCCTCGGATTCATTTCCGAGGCGTTTTTATTTCCCCTTATGTCGCTGCATATCGACGTCCTAACGCTTTTCCCGCGCATGCTGGAGGGCTTTTTGGCCGAAAGCATTCTGGGCAAGGCGATCGAGACGAAAAAACTGGGTGTTGCGGTCCACGATCTACGGGCTTGGTGCACCGATAAGCACCGCACCGCCGACGACCGCCCTTTTGGCGGTGGGGCCGGCATGGTCATGAAGCCCGAACCTGTGGTGGCTGCCATCGAACAACTTCAAACCCCTGGCTGCCGCCGCATCTACCTCACCCCCGACGGCACGCCCCTCACGGAGAAAATTGCCCGCGAACTCTCCACCCAACAGCATATTATTTTTCTGAGCGGACACTACGAAGGCATTGATCAGCGCATTCGCGACCTCGTGATCGATCAAGAGATCAGCATCGGCGACTACGTGCTTACCAACGGCACTTTACCAGCGGCGGTCACCATCGACGCGCTGGCTCGTTTCATCCCCGGCGTGCTTGGTGATGAAAAGTCATTGACACACGAATCTTTCACCGGTCGGTTTCTCGACTTCCCGCAATACACGCGTCCCGCCGAATTCCGAGGTCAGTCCGTGCCGAAAGTTCTTCTTTCCGGCAACCACACTGAAATCGAAAAGTGGCGACACGAGGAACGCGTGAAAAAAACCCGCCTCGTCCGACCCGATTTACTCGAAAAACCTTACACGTCATGAATCCGATCATCACAGAGATCACCTCCGCCCAGATCCGCAACGTCCCGTCCTTTAAGGTCGGCGACGGCGTCAAGGTGCACACCAAGGTCCGCGAAGGCGACAAAGAGCGCACGCAGCTTTTCGCCGGCATCGTCATCGCCCGCAAGGGCCACGGCATCCACGAGACCTTCACCGTGCGTCGCATCAGCTACGGCGAAGGCGTCGAGCGCGTATTCCCCGTTAACTCCCCGAACATCGAGAAGATCGAAGTGGATCGCGAGTCCGAGATCGGCCGCGCCCGCCTCTATTACCTCCGCGATCTCAAGGGCAAGGCCGCCATGCAGGTCAACGTCAAGCGCTTCGACAACACCAAGACTGAAGCTGCCAAGGCTTAATCCGGAGATTATTTCGCCCTTCTGCAAAACCCCGGACTTCCCCGGGGTTTTTTTATGGTCTGCGCAGCCGATTCCCTGCTCCGCGCACTAGGCGCTGTCTTCAAGATACCCCGGTGCTTTTGCTTGCGCCCTTCGGGTGAGAGGGAAACCAAGCTGGGCCGGCGTCGACCTCGGCGGCATGGCCCGCTGGGCCACCTCCGCCTCGGTCGCCTTGGCCGAGCATAGTTTCCCGCTCACGAAACATCGGTTTATTATTGAGGACGGCGCCTAGCAGTTCTCCGCTCCATCAATCGGTCTCGTCCCCTTGTGCTATTTTTTTCATGGCCTTTGGGCTTCCCCGCACTCCACGACCTTTCTACACCTTACCTTTCCGCTGGTTTCACTATAACGCATACTACCAAACCTTAAGTCTTTTTCCCAACACTATGGCACTCGACCTCTCCCTCCTCGCCCAAGCCGCCAATCAAGCCCGTGGCCTCGCCATGGACGCCGTGCATAAGAGCAACTCCGGCCATCTTGGCCTGCCACTCGGTGCGGCCGAAGTCGGTGCCGCACTTTACGGCGGCGCGCTCTCGCACTGCCCCAGTGCCCCGCGCTGGTTGAACCGTGACCGCTTCGTGCTCTCCGCCGGCCACGGCTCGATGTTTATCTACTCTTGGCTGCACCTCAGCGGTTACGACCTTCCGCTCGATGAGGTGAAAAACTTCCGCCAGCTCCACTCCAAGACGCCCGGTCACCCCGAATTCCACGAGACGCCCGGTGTCGAGTGCACCACCGGCCCGCTCGGCCAAGGCGTCGCCAACGCCGTGGGCTTCGCGATCTCCGGCAAGATGGCCGCCGCCCGGTTCAACACCGAGACGCACCAGATTTTTGACAGCCACGTCATCGCCCTCGCAGGCGATGGTTGCATGCAGGAAGGCGTCGCCCTCGAGGCCATCTCCTTCGCCGCCCACCAGAAACTGGATAACCTTATCCTCATTTTCGATTCCAACGACGTCACCCTCGACGCCATGGCCAACAAGTCGCAGGACGACGACTTCGTGAAACGCTTCAAGGCGCTCGGCTGGAACGTGCAACTGGTGGACGGCCACGACATCGCCGTCGTCGCCAAGGCCGTTGCCAAGGCCAAGAAGGCCACTGGCGCGCCCAACATCATCATCGCCAAGACCACGATCGCCAAGGGTATCCCCGAGGTAGCCGGCACTTCCAAGGGCCATGGCGAAGGCGGTGCCAAGTTCATCGACGCCGCCCGCGCCGGTCTCGGTCTGCCCGCCGATCAACACTTTTTCGTCAGCCCGGAAGTTCGCGCTCACTTTGACGGGCTTAAAAAGAAGGCCGAGCGCTCCTACAAGAAGTGGAAGAAGATGTTTAACGAGTGGGCCGCAGCGAACCCCGACAAGGCTGCCTTGCTTGAAAGCCGCGCCGCCGTAGTCACCGCCGAAGAACTGGCCGCTGTCATCCCGAACTTCGCCGCCGACGTTAAACTCGCGTCCCGCGCCGCCGGCCAGCAGGTGCTACAGCCCCTCGCGGCCAAGCTGCCCCTCGTCATCGGCGGCAGCGCCGACCTCTACGGCTCCACGTTGAACTACATCGCTGCCGATAAGGATTTCGAGCCTGCCAATCGCGCCGGTCGCAATATCCGCTTCGGCATTCGCGAACACGCCATGGGCGCCATGGCCAACGGCATCGCCTACGACGGCATTTTCAAGCCCTCGGTCGCGACCTTCCTGGTGTTCGCCGATTATTCCCGTCCCGCCATGCGCCTCGCCGCGCTGTGCAAGCTGCCCGTCACCTACATCTACACCCACGATTCCGTCGGCGTAGGCGAAGACGGCCCCACGCACCAGCCGGTTGAGACTGTTTCCGGCCTGCGCGTCATCCCCGGCCTCGATGTGATCCGCCCCGGCGATCCCGAAGAGACCGCTGGTGCCTTTGCCGCCGCTTATAGCCGCACCGATGGTCCCACCCTGCTCGCGCTTTCGCGCCAGGCCATGCCCATCCTGAACGAGATTCCCGCCGAGGCGCGTCGCTCCGGCGTGCAGTATGGTGGCTATGTCGCCGTCCGCGAATCCTCCGAGTTGACCCACATTCTCCTGGCCACCGGCACCGAATTGCACCTCGCGGTCAATGCCGCCAAGATCCTTGGCAGCGGCGTGCGTGTGGTCTCGATGCCCAGCTTCGAGCGCTTCAAGCGCCAGAGCGCGGGCTATCGCGAGAGTGTGTTGCCGTCCTCCTGCCGCAAGCGCGTCGCCATCGAGGCCGGTGTTACCGGGCTCTGGTATCAATTCGTCGGGCTCGACGGCAAGGTGATCGGTATCGACCGCTTCGGCATCAGCGCCCCTGGCAACACCGTGATGAAGGAACTCGGCATCACCGCCGAGGCGGTCGTCGCTGCCGCACAAAGCCTGTAAGCAACGCGTCGCTTTCGCAGCGTATTAGTTTTGGCCGGCCTCGAAAATGGGGCCGGCTTTTTTGCGCGACGCTCTATCGTCCCACCTCGAGCTCGAAGGGTAGGAAATGCTCGGCACCCTCAAGATTCACCTGGGCCCAGACTACGTAATGGCCGGGTTCGGGAATCATCAGGTCAAAGGTAAGCCGAGGTGCGCGTTCGTCCGGGGTGCTTACGCGATAGTCGCCCGGGGCAGCTCCACGCGGGTGCAAGTGGGCGAAGCCACTCCGGCGTTCATCGAAAGCGACGAGATGCGCGTAGGCGTCCATAACCAAGGTCAGCGGCACCGCGCCGCCCGCCAGCTCACGACCGGAAAAGGTCAGAATCGCGGGCTCGCCTGCCCGAACGGGTTTGCCGTCGCTCGTGGCGAGCCGGAATCGCCATAGCCCTACGGCGGCTTCTTCTCCGAGTCGGGTTAACATCGTGGCGGGAGTTTCGGGCAACTTGCCTTCCTTCGCCGTATAATCGGCAAACGCATAGAGTCCACGGCCGGTGGCCACCGGGGTGAAATCGGCAAACACCCGATACGCTCCGGCGCGGCGTGGCGTATGGCTAAACGTCCATTCGCCCGGCTGAGCGCCCGGCTCGGGGTGAAGATGTTGATAGTCCCCCAGCGTAGGATCGATCACGAGCAGGTGCAGCTTGCGCGTATGCACGGTCGCCAGATCCACCGGCCCGATCGGTTGACCGGCTGCCGTGGTCAGCGTGAGGGTGAATCGCGTTTCCTGCCCTACGGTCGGAATCGCAGCGGAAGCGGCACGTAATTCTAAGCGCACCGGTGATCGCGCTGCCACCACCGGAATGAATTGAGGGCGGCTAGGATCACACATTTCCAAGGCGTTGGCCCCCTGAACTTGGAAATCCATGTGATGCAGATTCGTGCCGGTGGGGAGAGCGCGGAAGCCCAAATATAAGGCCAGCGCTCCGGCGGTGATCCACGTGACTCCGGTCCAGTTTACCCTTGGATAATCGGTGGAGGTCTTAGCGTTGGATTGGTACATCGAAATAGGGGTCGAGTGCTGGGACTGGGAGGGTGGGGGAGGCGGGCTCAACGTGCCATCTTGGCCACGAAATCATCCGGCGACCAACCCGAGCCATCGACGCGCCACACGATTTTGCCCTGTTCGTTTATCAGCAGGGTGGCGAGGGTGTGGTTGAGCACGCCGCCGCGCATATCGGTTAAAATCCCAAATTGCTTAAATAGGTCTTTGATTGCGCTCTCCGGACCGGTGAGAAACGAAAAGTTGGTGGTGTCGATGGCGCGCTGCCGGGCATATTCTTTAAGCACGCCGGGGGTATCGAATTCCGGATCCAGCGTGATGGAAACAAACTCGATATTCGGTATGCCGGCCGCCTTCGCCTTGGCTTGGGTTTGCATCATTTTAAGGGTTGAGGCCGGACACATCGCCGCGACCGTGCAGCGGGTAAAAATGAAGTTAAGCATCACCTGCTTGCCGCGCCAGCGGCCGACTGGAACGGCTTGGCCCTCTTGATTATAAAGGGAGAAATCAGGCAGGTTTTCCCCCACTTCGCGGTAGGCTTTCCGACCCCGAATCGTGGTCTCCTCACGCAAGGCGGAGGAGGCCCGGTTGATCTCGGCATCGGCGGTGGCGTTCTCCCACCAAATTCCTTCGAGCCGAAAACTCCCGCCCGTGCCCTCGACCAAAGTCGCCCGCAGCCGGGCTCCTTGCTTGGCCAAGGCCAGGTCGCCGGTGCCGACCTGAAACTCCATCGTCATGGCCGGCATGTAGCCGGGGATCGCGGCGTGATCCACGAGCAAAGAGCCGCGCTCCGTGAGCACACTAACCACTTGACCGGTTATGGGATACCGAGGTTCAGCCGGGGTCTCGGAAGTTCCCGGGCTCGTTTGCGAATTTTGACCGGGGCGGCAAGCAACCAAGCTCAAGGTCAAGGTGGCCGCTGCCAGGCCGAGAAATCGAGTGAGGGGGGAGACTGCTTTCATGGTTTCACCGTTCCGACCGGGCCAAACATTTGTCAAAGGCATTGCGGATTGCAGCGAGCCAGCTTCTGTGCGCGCTTCGCAACGCTTATGGCCTCGCCCGCACCTACGCTCCCTCAACCCGCCATCCCCGCGCCCCCGCTCGCCGCGAGCGGTCGAACCACGACCTATCAGCCCGGCTTGGCTGCGTTCGCGTGGATAGCTTTCGTCTGGATTTTCTTCATCATCTATAAGGGGGCTTTCACCACGAGCATCGGCGCCGGTATGGTTTTCCCAGATTGGCCCCTTTCCAACGGTTCGCTCAACCCGACCGGCTGGCTGCAAGATCAGGACATGCTTGCCGAGCACGGCCACCGCTTGGCCGCCGGTGTGATGACGGTGCTCTGCGTGGTGCTGGCATTGTGGTTACAACGGGTGGAGCCGCGTGTCTGGTTGCGAAGGCTGGGCTGGGCCGCGCTCGGACTGGTGTTTTTTCAAGCCGTGGTTGGCGGTCTGCGCGTGCTGCTGGATCATCTTCATGTCGAAATGGTGAACACCAGCGTGGGTCGGCTTTTCGCCATGGTCCACGCCTGCCTGGCCCAGCTCTTTCTCTGCACCATCGCGGCGATTGCCGTGGCCTGCTCGCGCCCCTGGCTGGAGCGCGGGGCGGGTTTGCGCGGCCCGCCTGAAGCTGGCCTGCGCAGGCTGGCGCGCTGGAGCTTCGGTTTGCTCTTCGCCCAGCTCACTATCGCCGCAGTGATGCGTCATAGTTTCGCCGGCATGGCCATACCGACGTTTCCTTACAGCACGCCGGAGGGAGATTTGCTGCCGGCGACGTGGAGTTTTGCAGTCGGCATTCAGTTCGCGCACCGCGCCATGGCGGCGGTTTTGACCGTGGCGCTGATCGCGCTCGCGGCGGTCATCTGGCGCAGCCGTTCTACGCCGGGCGCGATGCGGCTGGGGGCCGCAGCTTTGTTATTCCTGCTGGCGCTGCAAATATTCCTCGGTGCCGCCACCGTGTTGAGTGGGCGCAGTCCCTATTATGCTACCTGGCATGTGATCGTGGGCGCATCGTTGCTCGTCACCACCTTCCTCATTGTTTGGGTGTTGCACCGCGACTTGGTGGAAAAACCTTCTGCGGCATGAGCACGATACCCGCCGCCCCTGCGCCCGCCGCCACGTTTCGTGACCTGTTGGAGTTAACCAAGCCGCGCCTGAGTTTCCTCTCCGTATTGACCACTTTGGTCGGCTATGCGGCGGCCAAGCCGGGCTGGCACGGTCGCGAGTTCGCTTTTCTCTGCGTCGGTACCTGCGCGTGCGCCGGGGGGGTGGCCGCGATCAATCAATGGATGGAGGCCGATACCGACGCCCGCATGGCCCGCACCGCCGACCGGCCTTTGCCATCCGGTCGCCTCGCTCCGGGCAACGCCTTTGTACTTGGCTGGGGCCTGTGCGCCTTTGGCCTTGGTTGCCTGTTCGGTCAGGTTAACGGCCTGGCCGCCGGCTTTGCCCTCGCCACCATCGTGAGTTATCTCGCGCTCTACACTCCGGCCAAGCGCGGGTCTCACTGGGCGACGGAAATCGGCGCGGTGGCGGGTGCCTTTCCTCCGCTTATCGGCTGGGCCGCCGCCGAGGGCGGACGCGTGCACGTTGGCGTGCTGGGCTGGATTCTTTTTGGCATTTTGCTCACCTGGCAGATTCCCCACTTCATGGCTGTGGCCTGGACTTATCGCCACGACTACGCGCGGGTTAATTTTCCGATGCTGACCACCCGTGATCCGGATGGTGGACGGGTGGCTCGTTGGTCCTTGATCAACACCGTCGTGGTCGTCGCGCTCTGTCTCCTGCCCAGCCTGCTCGGACTCGCCACCTGGGGCTACGCTGCCGTCACCGCGTTGTTGGGGGCGTGGTTTCTCGCGCGGGCGATCGCGTTTCTGCGGCCGGTCACGCGTGATGCCATGGCGAAGAAACTCTTCCTTTGTTCCATCGCCTGGCTGCCCTTGCAGCTCGGTGCCCTAGTGATCGACCGCATCTATTTCATGTCATGACCCTCAACGATATTCCGCCGCTAAATGCTGGTCTCAATGCGTTAGCCACCGTGCTGATGACCGCTGGTTTCATTTTTATCAAAACGGGTAACAAAATCGCGCACCGCGCCGCGATGTTTTCCGCCGGCGTGGTATCGGCCGTTTTTCTCGTTGGCTACCTCACGCACAAGGCGCTGAAGGGTGCCGCCGCCGGTGCCGGCGAGGCCATCCATACCCAGTTCGGCGGCGAGGGCGCGATCCGCATCGTTTATTACGTGATGCTTATTACCCACGTGCTGCTCGCGATCAGCATCGCCTACCTCGTGCCGCGTACCTTCGCGTTGGCTTTCAGGGGTGAGTTCGAGCGCCATAAAAAGTGGGCACGGATCGTTTTCCCTGTCTGGTATTACGTCAGCGTAACCGGCGTGCTGGTCTATTTCTTCCTCTACCAATGGTGGCCGGCGGCTAAGTGACCGGTCGTTAAGTCGGCGCGGTGTCGGTCGCAAAATGCTGCTTAATCGGAATCAGCTTCGTTCTCCAGCAAAGCGAGTTGTCCCGGGTCCACGCGCGTGGCCATGAGCTTGCGCAGAAACGTATCCCGATGTTGGGCACAGCGTCCGAGTTTAAGCAGGGCCTCGCGGTGCTCTTCCGTACCGTAGCCCTTGTGGCGGGCGAAGCCATAGCCGGGATGCTTGCTATCGAGCTCGGTCATCATCCGGTCACGGTGCACCTTGGCTACAATCGAAGCCATGGCGATACAGAGGGAGCGAGTATCGCCCTGGACGACACTGGTGTGCGGATACGGAAAGTGTTTCAGCGGCAGTCCGTCGACCAGGATACGCGCCTGGGCGGGTGGTTGAAATGCGGCGATTTCCTCGGGTGTGGAAAAGAGATCGGGCTCGCGCCGGGGAGCGGCGAAAGCGGAGGGTGGATAGATTCCCTCCAAGGCTCGTCTCATCGCGATGCGGGTCGCTCCGAGGATGTTTTCGCTTTCTATTTCCTCCACTGAGGCCACGCCGACTTGAGCATGGATGCGTCCCTCCGCTGCCAAGGTCTCAAAGTCCAGGTAGAGCGCGTCCCGGTCCCCGACCGTAAGTTGTTTGGAATCGTTAATCCGGCGCGCGTTTTCCACCGTCCAGCGGCTCTCCAAAAACTCGCGTGTCACTAACACTGCCGCCGCCACCACCGGCCCGGCAAATGCGCCCCGGCCCGCCTCGTCCACCCCGATAAGCTCGGGGTTGGGGTCGAGGTGCCGAAGATCGAAGGTCCTGAGCTGACGGCGTTTGGTACTCATGCAAAAACAGCTCAGAGCGTGAATGGGCGATCGGCCGATTCCCGCTCCATCGGAGCGATATAAGGCCGACGCAGGCGCAACCACGTGGCGAGGGCCAGTCCTGCGCTTACAGCCACGAACCAATCGCCCCACTGTACATAAAACGTTTCGACGCCGAGGTAACGGGCATCGCGGGTCACTTGCACCGTGGCCCCGCCTCGGAAATAGATCGTGCCAGGGTTTTCTCCGCGTTCGGCGGGAACGGTGCGCACCGGACCGCCGGGGTTTGCTTGGGTCAAGACCGCGCGGATGGCCCCGCATTCGTCGATCCAGCCGCTCCAGCCCGCGTTGCCCGCCCGCAACACCGGCCGACGCGTTTCCACTGCGCGCAACACCGCGTGCGCCGCATGCTGGTAAGCGGCCGCGCCTTCGCCGAACCAGCCGTTGTTGGTCTGCACGATCAAAACCTCCGCTCCGGCCCGCACGCTTTCCCGGGCCAACGAGGGGAAAATGTCCTCGTAGCAAATCAGCGAACCAATGCGTGTGATCTGGCCGGCCGGACCTGCCGTCACGGTGAGTAGATCGGGTTCGGTCCCGGGGGTGAAATCACCGCCGATTGGAACGAATTTTTCCAGCCAACCGAGCACCGGTCGCATAGGCACGTATTCGCCAAAAGGCACCAGATGGCGTTTCGCGTAAGATTCCGCGGCCAATCCGGCTGCGGGAGTGACCTGAAACACCCCGTTCGTCCACAGCATGCTCCCGTCCACCTCCTTTGTGTAGCCAATCGATCCCAGCAATATCGGGGCCTTGGCCTTGCGCACCAGCGCCTCGATCCAGCTTTGCATGAAATCGTCTCCCCGCACCGTGAACGGCGTGGTGGCCTCTGGCCAAAGCAGCAGATCGGGCCCGCCGAAAGCCGCCTTGAGCGTTTCGGTCTCCAGGGTTTTGAGAATGTCGTCGGCTTGGCTTTGGTCCCATTTTACCGACTGCGGAATGGCGGGCTGAACAAAGGCGACATTGGCCCATTGCCGGTGGAAACGCGCGCGATTAAAGGTTTCCGTGGCGGTGAGTAAAAGGCAGCCGAGCAGCAGTATCATGGCGGCGATAAACTCCGGGCAACGCGTGCGCGCGCGATCTTCTCCATGGGCGAGTAATTTGTGGGCGTAGGCGGCGAAAGCGACATTCACGGTGATCAGCACGAAAGACACCCCCCAAGCCCCGGTGTAAGCGGCGGGTTGGAGTACGCTGAGGCGTTGCCACTGCGTCGCCGAAAGGGTCAGCCAGGGGAAGCCGCTCAAAACCCATGTCCGGGTCCACTCAATGAGCACCCAAGCAGCGGCCAAGCCCAGCACGGCGAGGATGCGATGCGCCCAAGGGCGACCGGCCAGTTTGGGCATGACCCAGCGCACCGCCACAAACCAGCTCCCCACCCACAACCCCAAAAACGGCCCGAGCAAAAACAAACCCGCCCAGGTCACATTGCTTAGCCAGTCGAGGGTAATCGTCCATGCCACCATCTGAGCTCCCAGCACCGAACCGAGAAACCAGCGCCAGCTCGGGGCCCTGTAGGCCCAGAAAACCGCCGGCGCCGCGAAAACATAGGCCAGCTCGGGGTAATGCGAGGGAGGCATCATTAAAACTGCCGCCGCCACCCCGAGGATAAAGACCGCCGCCGCCGCGATATGCTCGGCGTGGCGGCTAAACCAACCCACGCTCACCACGGTCTCGGTGGCGATATACGGCGCGGGTTCGGGCAAGGGAGAATCGGCAGGCGGCGGGACGGACATGATTGCGCCGGACTGCGCCGGAAATCCGCGCCGCCGTCAATCGCCCGGAACCGGACACAAAAAAGGCCGTCCGGAAAACGGACGGCCTGAGTGTAAGGAACCAAGCGCGCACAACGCGCGGCCTTGATGCGATTACTTGGTCTTGGGCTTGGCTTTCTCGCCGGTGCAGCAGCAATCTTTGTCCACGCCGCAAGCCTTGCCGTCTTTGCCAACTTCGCAGCCACAGTCGGACTTGGCGGGTTTGGCATCAGGCTTCTTATCGGCGGCTTGCGCGACGGTGCCGGCAAGAGCGGCGGCAAAAGCGAGAGCGAGGAGGGAACGGAGGGATTTCATAGTGTTTTGGATATCTGGGTTAAAGGTTGCGGAACATGTTACGCGCGGACTTGGCGGATCCCTTGGGGTATTTTGATCATAAACCCCGCCGTTGGATCATTTGCGCAAGGTGCCGACGTAGCGCTCGATGCGATCACAGGCCACGATCAACTGCTCGTAGCTGGTAGCGAAGCAGGCGCGCACGTGGCCGAAGCCATTCGCACCGAAAGCCGAGCCAGGCACGACCGCGACCTTTTCCTCGCGCAGCAGTCCTACCGCGAAATCCTTCTCGCTCACGCCCATGGCTTGAGTGCTGGGGAAGGCGTAAAAACTGCCCCGCGGGGCGTGGCAGGTCAGCCCGATTTCGTTAAAACGGCGCACCACCAGATCGCGGCGGCGGTGATATTGGTCGCGCATCTTGCACACGCTATCCCAGCCGCGAAGCAGGGCCTCCAGCGCCGCTTCCTGGGCGATGATCGAGGCGCAGAGCATGGTGTACTGGTGCACCTTCATCATCGCGTCGATCAACGGCTCCGGCCCGCAGACGTAGCCGATGCGCCAGCCGGTCATGGCGAAGGCCTTGGAAAAGCCGTGGAGGAAAATCGTGCGCTCCTGCATGCCCGGCAGGCTGGCGATGCTGGTGTGCGTTCCCTCAAACGTGAGCTCGGAGTAGATCTCGTCGCTCATCACCAGCAGATCCTTCTCGCGGCAGAAGGCGGCGATGGCCTCCAGTTGCACCCGATCACAGGTGCCGCCCGTGGGGTTGCACGGCAGGTTGAGCATGAGGATCTTGCAGCCCGGCACCCAGGCGGCGCGCAAGGCCTCGGCGGTGAGGGCAAAGTTGTCCTTGGCAAAGGTGGGCACCGCCACGCCCTGCGCATGCACCAAGGCCACGCTGGGGTGATAGGACACGTAGCACGGCTGGTGATACATCACCTTGTCGCCCGGATTACACAGGGCGCGCAGCGCTAGGTCGATGGCCTCGGACACACCTACCGTCACGAGGATCTCGTTTTCCGGCTTGTAGCTAACATTAAAATGTTCGGACACATAGCCGGCGATGGCCCGGCGCAGTTCGATCATCCCGAGGTTGGACGTGTAGTAGGTCTTGCCCTTTTCGAGGGCGTAAATGGCGGCCTCGCGGATATGCCAAGGGGTGACGAAGTCCGGCTCGCCCACTCCGAGCGAGATGACGTCCTGGCCCTTCATCTTGGCCACCAACTCGAAGAAATCACGAATACCGCTCTTGGGTAGCGCGGCCACATGGCCCGCCACCCAGCGTTTGGAATCGACGCTCATGGGGAGTTGAGAAGGGCTTAAGGAGTGACCGTCAGGCGCGTGGAAGACGCCTCGTTCTGGTCGATCAGGAAGCCGCCCTCTTTGTAGGAACGCAGCATGAAGTGGGTGCTGGTGGAGAGCACGCCTTCGAGGGTGGAGAGCTTTTCCGAGACGAACGCCGCCACTTTTTGCAGGCTCGAGCCGTCCACGAAAACCAGCAGATCGTAACCGCCAGACATGAGATAGCATGACTCCACCTCGTCGAAACGCGCCAGGCGCTCGGCCAGGCGGTTGAAACCGCCGCCGCGCTCCGGCGTGACCTTTACCTCGATCACCGCGCGCACGGCGGCACCGGCGGCCTCGGCGCGGGACAGATCGAGCACCGGACGCCAGCCGAGGAAGATTTTATCTTTTTTCAGCTGCTCCAGGTGCTGTTGCACTTCGGCTTCGGACAAGCCCACCACCTGCGCCATTTGCGCCGTGGATAGGTGACCGCCTTCGAGTAACAGCTTGAGAACAGGATTCATGGGAGGACGCGCAGCCCATAAGCCCCGCGCGCCCGACGCCACACCATTTTTTGTCAAAGCCCGTTCCGTCACGCCCGCGTGCGCGCCAGCCGCTCCCCCCACCACACCGCGCCAAACGCGATCAGCCCGGAAATCGCCACCAAACCGTAGGCCTCCGCGTCCCGCCCCAGCTGCACCAAGTGATAAATCGAAAGCGCCAGCGTGGCAGTCTCGCCGGGGATAAAGCCCGCGACCATGATCGTGGCCCCGAACTCCCCCAAGGCGCGGGCGAACGACAGCAACACTCCCGCCAACACGCCGTTGCGCGCCGTCGGCAAGGTCACCCGCCACCATGTCTGCCAGCCGTTCGCGCCCGCCAGCCTCGACACTTCCTCCAAGTGCGGATCCACCGCCTCGAACGCCACCCGCGCCGTGCGCACCAACAAGGGGAACGACATTACCGCCGTAGCCAACACGACGCCCACCCAGGTGAAAACCACCTCCAGTCCAAACCAGCCCTCCAAGACCTGCCCGATCGGTCCGCGTCGCCCGAAAAGTTTGAGCAAAATCAAACCCGTCGCCACCGGCGGCACCACCAGTGGCAATGCCACCAGCGTCTCCACCACCGATTTACCCCGCCAGCTCCGCCGCGCCAGCAACCACGCCAGCGCTAGACCGGGCGGCAAAATCACGAGCGTGCTAAGCGTGGCGACGCCAAGGGTGAAAATCGTGATCTGCCAGGTCTCGGGTGACATGTTTAGGGTTCGGACCGCTCAAGGTGCGAAGGTGCGGCCAACTGGAAACCGTGTTTGCTAAACACCGCCGCCGCCATCGGCGAAGCCAGATAATCCACATAACGGCGCGCCGCCTCCCTGTGCCGTGCGCCCTGCAAAACCGCCACCGGATAAGCGATTTTCGGCCCCTCGGAGGCGGGCACCTCAAAAGCGATTTTTACCATCTTGGAGATGAGCGCGTCGGTTTTGTAAACGATCCCGGCGTCGGCGTTGCCCGCCTCCACCGCCGCCAGACAAGCGCGTACGTTTTCGGTGCCGACGACTTTTTTCTCCACCGCCGACCAGAGGCCGGCGCGCCCGAGCCAGGCTTTGGCATAAATGCCGGCCGGCACCGTGGCCGGCTCGGCCAGCGCGAGACGGCGGATATATTCGCCCGCGAGGTCGGGCGCCGCCGTGACCGGTGCGCCGCGTTCGGCATTCACCACGACCACCAGCGTATTGCCGAGCAAAGTCCTCCGCGTATCGACGGCGAGCAGACCGGCCTTGGCGAGTTCGTCCATCTTGGTCTCGTCGGCCGAGAAAAATACATCGGCCGACGCACCCTCTTTGAGTTGGCGGGCAAGCGCGCTGGATGCCGCCAGATTGAGCTGCACCTGGTCTCCGCTGATTGTCGTGTAATCTCGCCCGATCTCGCCCAAGGCATCAGCGAGGCTGGCCGCCGCGAACACCCTCAGTTCGGCGGCATCCGCGCAGAGATTCGCCGCCAGCCAGAGAAAGAGAAATGCGAGACGGCGAGGCAACGTGCTCATGATTAATTTTAGCCAAAAGATGGCGCCTTGGTACGCTAGATTAATTTTCGGGAGTCAGCAGTGTGGCTTTGGCCCAACGGGTCGACGAAACCCGTTCCGACGGGTGCTTCCTGAAAGTCGCTAGAGGTATGAAATAGGATTGTTTTTCAAGATTGCGCGGCGGCGGGGGCGGCGGACTAACTGCATGCTTTTCCGCGCATGGCGTTTAATCTCAAACTGGTTCTCAAGGCCCTGCTTTTTTCGTCGAGCCAATCGCTCACGATTAAAGACATCCAAACCGTATTCGCGCGTTACCACGAACAGACTTTGTTTTCTGGGGCCACGTCTGCTCCTGCTGAGGGCGCGGACGTTCCAGTCGGCGCTGATCTGGAAGCCGGAGTGGCGGAGCTTGGCGCGTTGACCGTGTCGGATACCGAGGTGGAGGAGGTCGTCGCGCCGGCGGATGATGAACTCTACGCCGAGGTGCCCACGCTGGTCACGGCGGCGCAGATTCGCGAGGCGATGGAGCAGTTGCAGACCGAGTTAAAAGCGGCGAACGACATCTATCTCCTCGTGGAGGGCGCGCAGGGCTATCGACTCGTCACCCAGCCGCGTTTCGCCAAATGGATTCGCACCCAGCGTGACGAGCCGCCGCCGGTGAAGTTGACTCCCTCGGCTCTGGAAACCTTGGCGGTGGTCGCCTATCGGCAACCGGTCACGCGTTCCGAGATCGAGGCGATTCGCGGAGTCGCGGTGGAGAATGTGCTCAATAAACTACTCGAACGTGAGTTGATCTACGTGGTTGGTCGGGCGGATTTACCCGGACGGCCCATCCAGTATGGAACCACGGATAAGTTTTTGGAGTTTGTGGGGGTAAAGTCGCTGATTGAGTTGCCGTCCTCGGATGTGCTGTCGCCGCGTCAGATCGATGAGTGGTTGAACCGCTCCGTGAACGTCACCCCGCCAGCCGATGCCGAAATGGGCCTGCCCTTGGAGGCCGGGGAAGGCGATTCGCCCTCCTTCACCCCGGTGGAAATCGCATCGACGCCCGCAGCCTTAGCCGCTGATCCCGCACCCGCCGCCGAGTAATTTATTTTAACGAAAAACGTATGTCCGCCGACCCCCTGCAGCCTATCCGCGAAGGTATTGACCGACTCGACCGCGAGCTGGTGCGCATCCTGAATGAACGCCTTACGCTGGCTTGCGAGATCGGCCGGTTAAAGCGCAGCGCGGGCGGCCAGATTTATGTGCCCGAGCGTGAAGACGCGGTTTTCCGCAAGGTCAGTGAGCTCAATGGCGGTCCAATCAAGCAGGAGGCCTTGCACGCGATTTATCGCGAAATCATGTCGGCGGCCATTGCCTTGGAAAAACCGCTGCAAATCGCCTACCTCGGGCCGGAGGCGACTTACACCCACGCGGCGGCGATCAAGAAATTCGGTGCCAGCGTGGATTATCAACCCATCGCGACCATTGGAGATATTTTTACCGCAGTGGAAAAGGGCGAGGCGGACTATGGCATCATTCCGATTGAAAACTCTACCGAGGGTTCGGTACGCGAGGCGCTGGATGGGTTTGTGGAGAGCGATTTGAAGGCGGTGGCGCAGATTTATCTGGAGATTAACCACGCCCTAATCTCGGCGACGCCGATGGAGAAAATCGACAAGGTCTACTCCAAGGATCAGGCGCTGGCGCAGTGCCGGGCTTGGCTACAGCGGCATTTGCCCCACGCCCAATTGATCGAAACCGCGAGCACGTCTCGTGCGGTCGAGATCGCTCGGGCCGAGCCCGGCGCGGCGGCAATCGCGGCGGAATTGGCGGCTCAGGTGCAAGGCGTGCCGGTGCTGGCGCGGAATATTCAGGACCGGAACGACAATACCACCCGCTTTTTTGTGATCGGGAAGAAAGCCTCGGGTCCGGTCGGCGGCGGCCGGGATATGACCAGCCTGGTGGTATCGCTGGGCGAAGCGGCGGCGGCCAATTCCGGTTCCTTGATGCGCATGCTCACACCGTTCGGGCAGCGCGGACTGAATCTTTCCAAAGTCGAGTCGCGGCCGAGTAAACGGCGGCCTTGGGATTACCTGTTTTTTATCGACGTTTCCGGTCACTATGAAGACGCAGCGATGCAGGAAGCGGTGGCTGAGTTACGGGCGTTTTGCCCCTTGGTAAAATGGCTAGGTAGTTATCCCAGCGTGAATTGAGCCTAGTTCCTATTAGCGCCGGTAGTGCACAAAATACCACACCGCGAAAATACCTACCAAGATCAGGCCCGCCCCGACGGCTAGCGCGATACAACCACGTTTGGTGGCGGAGGGGTCGAAGCGATCCGCCATGCTGTAGGAGGCGATGATTTGATCGGCTTTTTTGTTCGCCAGAGATACCGGATCGTCTTCGGCAAGGGAGAGGGGCGGATTCGGTGTTACTGAAGGTAGCGGCGACTTGGTTGGGACCGAAAAAACGTCGGCACTGTTCACAGGGATAGCGGTTTGAAGCGTGTCGGCCGGTGTGGTCGGTGCGGGAACGATTTCGCCGTTGGCGGAGGCGATTTCGGTGTCGAGCCAAGCGAGATGTTGGGAAAGCAGGGCGCGCTGTCGAAGCAGGGTGGATAGTCGTTCTTGGGACATGGCGGGGTAGGCGGACAGATTCTAGCGGTTATGCGGGTCGGTCAATGCCGGCAAAGTGGGTGTCGCCCTCCAGTGTCTGGTTTTTGGGCATGAAAAAGCGCCGACTTCCAGAGGAAGATCGGCGCATGATGCGAACGGAATCGGGACGTATTAGACAATAGCCACGCGACGGCGGGCTTTGTCGAACTTCACTACGCCATCCTTGAGGGCGAAGAGGGTCCAGTCGCGGCCGGTGCCGACGTTGTCGCCTGCGTGCAGTTTGGAGCCGCACTGACGAACGATAATATTGCCGGCGATGACTGCTTGGCCGCCGAACTTCTTGACACCGCGACGCTTGCTTTGGCTTTCGCGGCCGTTGGTTGTTGATCCTGCACCTTTTTTATGGGCCATGACTTAGGGTCTCCTGATGTGGTTATTGTTGAAGAGGGCGGCGGATTAGGCCGAGATGGTCTCGATCTTGATGACGGAGAGCTCTTGGCGATGGCCGCGTTTGCGCTGCATGCCCTTGCGCTTGCGCTTTTTGAACACGATGACTTTGTCGCCGCGTTTGTTTTCGAGGATCTTGGCGGTGACTTTCGCACCGGCGAGGGTAGGTGTGCCGACTTTAAAGGATGCGCCTTCACCGAAAGAGAGCACCTCGGTGATCTCGACGATGGAGCCGGCCTCGGTGTTCGGGTAACGGTTAACGAAAAGGACGTCGCCTTCGGTGACGGCGAACTGCTGACCCTGAGTTTTGATGGTCGCTTTCATGGAAATAAAGGCGAGAAGACAGAGTTTCGATTCGGCGCGTGCAAGGACAATCTCAGGGAATAAAGCAGGAATTTTCGCGTGGCGGAGTGCGCGGGCATCTGTACCGTGATTTGCATGACCCACCCCGGTTACCCCCTGTGTCGCGCGTTTCGTTTTCTTAGTCTCGGTCTCCTAGCTATTGCGGGATTAAACAGTCTGAAGGCGCGTGTCGGTGATAGTGTGGACCAAATGAACGGTCGCATGCTTCAGCCCGACCTTGGAAAGTATTTTAGCTGGCCGAAAGACATGGATGAGCGGGCACGAGAGCGGGCGCTTAAGGAAAATCCCCTTTATGCGTTCGCTAGTTTTTTGCCCACGGCGGCGGAGGATTGGCGCGAGCAGATTTACTGGAAAAGCGCGATGAAACGCCAATTGAGCAACGAAGATGGCTGGCGGATACACGTCTATTTTCTGCGCGGAAGTTCGGTTTTGGAATGCTACCGAAGGGTTGGTAACTCATTGAATGAGTTTGAGATAAACGCTATTTTAACCCGCTTTCGGGGCAATCAGGCTTGGCGAAAAGTGGCCCGCAAGGACAACACCGATTCGGTGCTCGGGTATGAATACGAGCTGGGCGATAACGGTCAGGAGAGTTTGCGCGCCCGTCGCCAAGGCGACTGGTTGATCATTTACCATAAGCGTCTCGATGAACTCCTGGTCGCTCGTAAGGCCAAGTGGGATGCGGAAGAAGAAAAACGTAAGGCGCAGGAACGCGTGGAGCAGGAACACACCGCCCCGGTGAGTGTGGAAGGCTTCTAAACCCGGCTCAGGCTCGGTCGACAGCGATCCGAGCCAAGCCGTTGCCTGCTCGTTAACGAACGGTCACACTCCAGCGCAAAGAATTGCGTGCGCCAGCTAGCGTGATCACGTGTTCGCCCGGGGGGAGTAAGCCGGCCGGTAAAGTGAGCAATACGTTGCTCTCTTGGGTGCGGGTT
>CANIWJ010000037.1 GCA_947471035.1 Verrucomicrobiota bacterium | reverse complement strand
CGCAGCGGCGACCGTATGCCTGCCGGTTCAGGCAGGCATTTCCTTCCTCGGTTGCGAAGCCATCGCCAACGGCGGCGAGATCGTCTCGTTCGCTGGCGGCACCTTGCTGACCACTGATTCGCTGGCGGGCTCCTCCCATGGCGTGCAGAGCTACACCATCACCGGATCTGGCACCTTGACCACTGGAGTTCGGGCCAGTCTCGATGCGGCGTTGGGCACCACTGCCACTGACATCAGCTCTATTTCCAGTGTGCTGGCCGACAGCCGCGGCTTCGGCGTTGCCACCGTCATCCCGACCGCCACTGCGACTGCCACCCCTGGTCAACTTGGACCGGTTGGGCGTATTGCTTTTTTTAATCTCTCCACGGGTAGTTTGCTGCATACTTTGGATGTGGGTTACCACCCCGATTCCGTCACTATCACGCCGGACGGCAGTAAGTTGCTTATCGCCAATGAAGGTGAGTTCGTTAGCACGGCAGTGGATACCACGGCAGGCAATGCACGCCCCGGCTCGGTAAGCGTGGTCAATATTTCCAGCGTTACGGGTGGAAACTTCACCACCGCGATTCCGGCGCTGACGAGCGGAGCGGTCGCCACTTACGACTTCACAGCGCCGAACCTGGGTTCGGGTGTCGATCTCTCCGCGACCCGCAATAACCGTCTTGACACACTCACCTCCAAGAATCCCAACGCCGCAGACATTGAGCCGGAGTATATCACCGCGACTAACACCACCGCTTACATCTCGCTGCAAGAGGCCAACGCGATTGCCCAACTGAATCTCACCACGGGCAAATATACCAACATCAGTTCGCTCGGCACCATTACGCAGACGATTGATGCCTCGGATCGGGACGGCGCTGGAAATACCGCCACCATTGCGATCAACGATGTCGTTGTCGGATTGCCCATGCCCGACACGATCACTAAATTTGATCGCAGCGGCACCACCTATATCGTTACCGCCAATGAGGGCGACGCCCGTCCCGACGATGGTGACATCAATCGCGCAACCACCGCTGTTGTTGGCTTTACTACCACCAACACTGACATCGCCCGCCTGAACATCCTTAAGGACGTTGGCGGCGACGCCAACGTGGATGGAAAGCCCGATGTTCCCACCATGATGGGCACGCGCAGCTTCAGCATCTGGAATTCCAGCACAGGTGCACTGGCCTTCGATAGCGGCAGCATGATTGAGCAGTTCGTGGCCGCCAATAATCCCGCCTCGTTCAACATGAACAGCGGATTGACGTCCAACATGGACACGCGCTCTGACGATAAGGGTCCTGAGCCGGAGGCTTTGGCCTTTGCCAGTTTTAACGGTCGCGACTTCGTCTTCGTCGGCAACGAGCGTGAAAACGGAATTTTCCAGTTCGATATTACCGACCTAAACAGCGTGTTTATCGCCGGTTATTTTAACCCCATAACCGGAACGACCGATGGCGTCCTCGGTGGTGCATATATATCGCCCGAATCGATCTTCTTCATCGCGGCGGCAGATAATCCGACGGGCAAAAACATCATTGTAGTCGGCTTTGAGGGCACGGGCGGCAACGGCTCCGTGGGCGTCTTCGAGGTCACGGCGACCTCCGCTATTCCCGAGCCCTCGACCACGGCTGCCTTGGCGGGCGCGGCCTTGCTTGGTTTTGCGGCTATGCGTCGGCGTCGGGTGCGCTAAGCGTTTTGGTGTTTTTGTTGGGTTGTTGAGTGGCTTGGTTTTGGCGTGCTTCGGCACACCAAGACCAAGCCATTTTAAGTACGCGCATGGTGATCGTTACATTTAGGTTACGGCATAAAGTTCGTATAATACCGGCCGATTGCTGAGGGTCGATGACACGTGAATCCTCCTCCCGTCCCCAGTCTATTGGCAGGCAACTGAGCTTCTTTATCATCAGCCTCGCTGTCGTCGTGCTCGCGAGCAGTCTGTGGAATACGTGGGACGCCCGTTTCGTCTCCCGCGACGCGACCCAGCTTAAGAATCGGGTGCATTCGGAAACCAAACCCGCTGCCGAAACCCTTGCCGCCGTCCAAGCCGCCACTGTTGCCGTTTCCTATTATACCCGAACCCAACGCCCCGAAGACCACGCGGCGGCCCTCGCGCTATTCGACCGTATTATCCAAAAGGTGCAGGTTTTCGCCCGCCCAGTGTCTGAGGGTGCAGCCCCTCCTCCGACGGCTGAGTTTGCGGATAAAATACTTCCCCTGCTCGAGACCTGGCGCACCGCGTTTGAACAGGTGTCGCGTGATGTAGAAATCTCCAATCGCTCCGTGCGCGGTCTTGGCTCCCAAGCATCGTTGTTGATCACGATTTTCACCCAGCAAATCACCGCGACCAATTACCCGGAAGGAGCCGACGCCGAAGTGCTCAAAAAGACCTTCCAAGAAGTCGTCTTTAAACTAGGCGAACTTCAAAACGCCGTTCTCTTCACCTATGCCTCGCAGGATCCACAATTTGCCGAACAAGGCTGGCCCACTTTCGAGAAAATCCGGACTAGCATCCAAACCATCAACCAGTCCCTGCCCGCCGGCGAACTCAAGGACCTGCTCGACGAGATTACTGGCACACTCAAAGACTACGGTGACGAACTGAAAGACCTGCCACTTAGTTACCGCCGGAGAATGGGGAAACTTCGCGAACTCGATCTCGCCGGACAGGCCGTGAATGACGTGATCAATCCCATTCTCGACCAAGGCATGGTTACCTCTTTGCAAACTGCCACCGAGTCCGAAAACCGCTCGGGCCAGCTTGTGCTGCGACTCGCCATCCTGGCCATTTTGCTGCCTGTTTTTGGGCTGACCTTTGGCCATCTTATTAAACGAAACGTGATTCGTTCCCTATCTGCGGTAATCACCCGGCTGGGTAACGGCGCGCAACGCACCTCCGAAATGGCCGGCACGGTTGCCAACGCCAGCCGGATTCTCGCGGAAGGAGCCGGGGCCCAAGCCTCTTCGCTAGAAGAAATCAGCGCGGCACTCGAAGAGCTGTCCGGCATGACCAAGGGCAACGCCAACGACGCTCGGTCGGCCAGCCTAGCCGCCAAGGCCGCCCTCGAAACGGCCCGTAATTGCTCTGTGCAAATGCAAAAAATGCAGGGCGTTATGGAGGCGATTAATATCTCTTCAGGGAAAATTTACGCGATCAACAAGACCATCGATGAAATCGCCTTTCAGACCAATATTCTTGCCTTGAACGCAGCCGTCGAGGCCGCCCGAGCTGGCGAAGCCGGCGCCGGCTTCGCGGTGGTAGCCGAGGAGGTCCGCTCCCTGGCCCGCCGAAGTTCAGAAGCATCGCGTGAAACCGCCGACAAGGTCGGCGAGGCCGCCCAGCACAGCAAACAGGGCGTTGTTGCGGTCAAAGAGCTTTCCCTCGGTCTGGATGCGATTCTCGGCAAGGCCGTCGAAACCAATCGACTGGTCGAAAATATCGCCATCGCGTCTGCCGAGCAAAGCCGGGGCCTTGAACAAATCACCACTGCGATGCAGCAGATCGATCAGATCACCCAAAGCAACGCCAGCGAAGCCGACCGGACCGCTCAGGCGGCCCACGGGTTTGAGGCCGAAATCGCGCAAATGAACGAAACCCTCACCACTGTTCGCGCGGTCATAGGCGAAAAAGCCATCCCGCCCTCGAATACGGAGCCTCTGGCGCTGGCTTAGGCAGGTAGTGGCAGTTGTCCGCGCGAGGGTTTTGGATGCCGAGTTCCCCTGCATTCCGATTTTAACGCAGAGGCGCAAAGGCGCGGAGAAGCTCCCCCCCCCTTTTTTTTCTTTTCCGGGTCTTTGTGAACTTCGCGGCTTAGCGACTCTGCGTTAAAATACGTCCAGATTGTTCAGGATTTTGGTATAGCTCCGCCTCTGCCTGTTTGGGGCACAAAAAAGGCGACCGGTTAAGGTCGCCTGAAAGGGCTGTTAAGCAGGTCGGCGGCGAGAGCCGCACCGTTGCTTAGACGTCGGGCTTGGTCTTGCGGAGGCCGAGGATGCGCTCGCCCTCTTTCCATTGGCCACGCTTTTTGAGAATGGCCACGCGCTCGAAGCGCTTAAGGACGTTACGCTTGATGACGATGCCTTTGGCACCTTGGAGGCTGGCGTGTTGTGACATGGCTGTAAGAGGGTCGTGTGGTTAAGAAACGGATTAAAGGTTGATTGAGCTACGGGGCGCGCGAGCCCATGACAAGTATTTTTCTCCTACTCGTGCGGCGGTGACCAAAATCCACTGCGGAACTTCGTAAGGATGAGTGGCGTGAACGTAGGCGGTGAGGGCGTCGGCCTGGGTTTCCAGAAGTTTAAACGTGATGCGCCACTCCTGCGCGACGGTACGGCGACCCTGCCAGACGTAGTGCGAGTGGATCGGGCCTTCGACTTGGGCGCATACGGCGAGGTTTTGCTCGATGCAGGCGGCGGCGAGGTGTTCGGCTTCGCTGGAACTGGCTACGGTCGTGGTGGCGATTAACATGGCGAATTTGCGGGGAGGTCGAAGTGCGCGGAAAATCGGCAGGCGGCGAGGGGGAAAACGAAAAAATGCAGAGGGAAAATGACCCTTGACCGACGCCGCGCCGGGTTTTGTGCTCTCCGGTTCTCAATCTCTCCGCCCCTCTTTTTTAAAAATCATGCGCGACGAATATCTCAAGGAAGCCAAGGCCGTCATCAAAGACCCGAACGTGCTCATCAACGTGGTCTCGCGCCGCGTAAAACAGCTCAAAAAGGGCAGCCGTCCCTTGGTCGAGTCGTTGGAAAAACTTTCTCCCGAGGATATCGCCCTGCGCGAGATCATCGAGGGCAAGATTACCTACGAGCTCGCCTGAGCACTCCTCGGCGCTCCGCCCGCCGCAGTCGCGCCGTCACCTGAATGCGGGTGGCGGCTTTTGTTTTTAGCCCGCTTCACGTCACGCTCCCCTAACCGCCATGGCCGCCGCCAAGTCCAAGAAGGACGCCAAACGCTACACCGAAATCCGCAACGCCAAGGCGTTGCGGGATTTTGCCGTGGAAGAGCGCTTCGAGGCGGGCATCAAGTTGCAAGGCACCGAAGTTAAGGCGATTCGCGCCGGTCGGGCGCAGATTAACGACGCCTTTGGCCGTTTTGAAAAAGGCGATCTCTGGCTGATGAACGCGCACATCGACGAATACGCGTTCGGCAATTCCAACAACCACCCCACCCGCCGCACCCGCAAACTGCTCCTGCACAAACACGAGCTGCGCAAGATCGCCCAGGCGCTCCAGATTGGCGGCTTCGCCCTCGTGCCGCTCCGGCTCTATTTCAAAGAAGCGTTGGTGAAGGTGGAGATCGCGCTCTGCACCGGAAAAAAGCTGCACGACAAACGCGACGACTTGAAGAAGCGGGTCGTGAACATGGAAATGAAGCAGGCCCTGAAGCAGGCCAATCAGCGTCGCTAAACCCGCTTGCTGCCTGCGGCCCGCACCACTCAAAACCTTTCACGTGATGAATCCGGAAACCCGCCCTCAACAAGTCACCATTCGCGTGCCCGGCAGCACCTCGAACTGCGGGGCGGGCTTCGACTCCCTCGGACTCGCGCTCACCATCTATAATAGCGTGACGGTGCGTCGCGAGGCCGCGCCCGCCGGTCCGGCCGTCGCAGGATGGCATCCGCTTCCCGCACGGGAGACCGACGGACGGGCGCAAGAGATGGTTGCGGCCACGGCCCGGGCTTTTGGTAATTTGGCGCGGGTGGGCGGTTTTGCGTTTTCTTACCGAATCGAGGGCGATGTGCCGCCCGCGCGCGGGCTGGGTTCCTCGATCACGGTTATCGGCGGGGTGCTCGCGGGGTTGAATATCCTGTGCGGCGAACCTTTGACGCGCGAGCAACTGGTCGCGGTCGCCTCGTTTTTGGAAGGCCATCCGGACAACGCGGCGGCGGGTTTGCTGGGCGGATTTTGCGTGGCACGCTGTTCGCCGGAGAAAAACGACTACGTCGGCACCGTGCGCATCCCCTTACCGAATACGCTGCGCTTCGTCGTCACCTCGCCCTCGGTCGAGCTGTTGACCAAGGAATCGCGCGGCGTGCTGCCGACGACGCTGCCGTATTTCGACGCGGTCAAGAGCATCAACAGCGCGGCCTACGTGGTGGCGATTCTGGCGACCGGCGACTACGCGCGGTTGCGCGGGGCGGTGTCGGATTTCATGCACGAACCTTACCGCCTGCCCAAGATTCGCGGCGGGCGCGAAGCCATCGCCGCCGGGGTGGCGGCGGGCGGTTACACCGGTTGGCTGAGCGGCAGCGGTTCGAGCGTGCTTTGTGTCTGCGATGCCAGCGTGGCGGCGGCGGTGGGCGTGGCTATGGTGGCGGCTTTCGCGGCGGTCGGCGTGCCTAGCGAGGCCCGCGATCTGGCGGCGGATAACGTCGGCTACGTGGTCGAGGGCTGAGGTTAACCACTAATCCTCACTAATGGTCACTAATTCGGAAAGGGCCGGACTGGCCCGGGTGTTGATTTGAGGACGTATTTATTAGCGGAAATTAGTGATCATTAGTGGTTCAAAATCTTCCATGCTGCACATCGTCCTTTTTCAGCCGCAGATCCCGCAGAACTCGGGGAATATCGGGCGGATGTGCGCCATCACGAAATCGCGGCTGCATCTAATCCATCCGCTTGGCTATAAGATCACCGATGCGGCGTTGCGGCGGGCGGGCATGGATTACTGGTTTTCGCTCGATGTGCACCAGCATGAGGATTGGGCGGCGTTCAAGGCCAGCCCGCACGCGCCGCGGCGTCTTTGGCTGGTCGAGACCGGACCCCAGCAGACGATCTGGGACGTGCGTTACGAGGACGGCGATGGCTTGGTTTTTGGCAACGAAGGCCAGGGGTCGCCGAAGTGGCTTTACGAGGAAATGGGCGAGACGCGCAGCGTGACGATTCCTCAGGCCAATACCGCGCTGCGTTCGCTAAACCTGAGCACGGCGGCGGGCGTGGCGTGCTACGAAGCACTGCGGCAAATCGGCATGCCGGAGTAGGGGGGCATACTTTCCCTTGCTCCACCTTTCCGGCCTGCTCAAAAACTCTTGCACATGGTCCCTACCGCGACTTTTGAGACTTTTAAGGCCGAGCTCTCTCGCCTCGTTGCCCAGTTCTCCCGGCAGCAGCCCTACTACACCGGACCCGATTATAACGAGGCCAAGCTCCGCGAAGACTTTCTTAATCCCTTCTTCGCCGCCCTGGGCTGGGATGTCGGCAACCGCAAGGGCCTGATCCACACCGAACGCGAGGTGGACATCGAGGTCCGCACCGAAATTTCCGGCAAACAAAAGCGCGCCGACTACGTCTTCCGCATCGCCCGGCTCGAACGTTTGACCTGCGAGGCCAAAAAACCCGCCGAAACCCTGCATGGGGGCCATGCCTATCAGGCCAAGCGCGACGCTTACGCCCGCAGCATCCCGCTCGCCCTGCTCTCTGATTTTGAGGAGATCTTTGTCTACGTCGTCGGCTCCCGCCCTCACCGGTCGGAGTCGATAAACGTGGGTCTGTGGAAACGTCTCCATTTCACCGGTTATCTCGATTCCGCCGCCGAGCTTTGGGGGCTTCTTGCCTACGAAAATGTCCAAGACGGCTCCATAGACCGCCTGATCGACGCCCTGCCCAAGCGCGCCGCCCGCCTCAAGGCCCGCCAAGGTTATCTCATCCGGCCCGATCGCACCAAGTCCCTCGACGCCGAGTTTCTCAACTTCCTCGACGAGTCCCGCCAGCGCCTTGGCTCCGATCTGCTCAAGCACAACGACCGCGACGACCTGCTCCTTGGCAACCACCTCAACGAGGCGGCCCAGCGCATTCTCGACCGGCTCGTCTTCCTGCGCATCTGCGAAGATCGCGGCATAGACACCGGCACCCTCCTCTCCACCCAGCTCCGCGAGTGGTGGCACCAGCAGGATGCCCGTCCGCGCCTAAAACGCGGCGCCTTCGACGCCCGCAAGACACTCCTGCCCGACGCCGTCGATGAAGAGCCGCCCTCGCCCCGCTACGCCCCGCCCGCCGAAGGCGGCCTCTACCGCGCCTTCATCGCCCACGTCCGCGCCCTGGACCAACGCCCGCCTTCCTACCAACCCTTCTTCAACGGACAGCTCTTCAAGCCCCATTTCTCCGAAGATCTCGTCGTCGGCGACGAATGGCTGGCCAACATCATCGACGACCTCACCTCCGACGACGAGGGCTACAACTTCGCCGACATCAAGGTCGAGATCCTCGGCTCCGCCTACGAACGCTTCCTCGGCAAGGTCCTCCGTCCCCAAGGTCGTGGCGCCACCATCGAGGAAAAACCCGAGGTGCGCAAAGCCGGCGGCGTTTACTACACGCCCCGCTACATCGTGGATTATATCGTCGAGCAGACCGTCGGCCGCCAGCTTGAGGGCAAGACCCCCGCCCAGGTCGCCAAGCTCCGCTTCCTCGATCCCGCCTGCGGTTCCGGATCCTTCCTTATCCGCGTTTATGAACGCGTGATGGAGCATTACCTCCGTGTCTTCACCGAACGCGTGCGCGAGTTTGGCGAGCGGGCTAAGCTCACCGGTGAGCCGCTCGATAAACTCCTCCGCCCCCACCGCGAAGACTACTACCTCGACGCGGCCGGTAACGTCCGCCTGACCACTAGCCTCAAGCGCCAGATTCTGCAAAACAACGTCTTCGGCGTGGATATCGATGCCCAGGCCGTCGAGGTCACCCAGCTCTCGCTCTACCTGAAAATGCTGGAAGGCGAAAACCGCGAGAGCATCTACCTTCAAACCAAAGATCTTTTTAATAAAGAGGCGCTGCTGCCCGCGCTTGATCAGAATATCAAATGCGGCAATTCCCTCATTGCCTCCGATTTCTCCCTCGACCCCGCCGAACTCGTCCGCGTCAACGCCTTCGATTGGGACATAGGTTTCGACAAGATCATGGATAAGGGCGGCTTTGATGCGGTGGTGGGAAATCCGCCGTATGGTGCATCGATTGATGATTCCCAGAAAAAGTATCTGCGCGCCAACTATACCTGCCAAAGCTACCAATTAGACAGTTACCTGCTTTTCATGGAGAAAGCGATTAAGTCACTACTCAAGCCGGGTAGGATTTTCGGGATGATTATACCAAACCCTTGGCTTACAAATGTGCTCCAAGGAACAACCCGAAAATTTGTATGCGAAAACAGTCAAATACATGAGATTGTACACTTCCGCTACCCTGTTTTTGAGGACGCAACCGTGGACACGGAAATCTTAATCTTGGTAAAGGAAAGTCCGACCGGCTGGCAAACTACAGTTCGAATTGTAGATGAGTATAACAAATCTATCGGCAAGCTGGTTGATCTCCCCAGTACCACTCTCCGACACGCCCAGGACAAATGGCTAAAGGCGAATGGTGAACCGATAAATATATTCATTAACGAAGCAGAGGAAGCTATCGCGCTGCGGCTCATGTCGGACACATGTCGGCTCGATGAGCTGTGCGACATCAATGTTGGCATAAAGCCTTACCAGACAGGAAAAGGAACGCCGCCCCAATCAAAGAAAACAGTGGAGGAAAGACCGTTTGATGCAGACGAAAAAATAACCAAGGACCACAGGCTTTATCTTCGCGGCTCAGATATAAATCGTTATATAATAGCTCCCTTAAAGAAGCGCTATATATCATTCGGTCCCTGGCTCGCCGAGCCGCGCCAGGCAGCAAACTTCGACGCTCCAATTAAGATATTTATACGTCAGACAGGGGACAGCCTCATTGGCACCTTAGACACCGGTCGCCATTTGTGTCTGAATAATATGCATGTTTTGGTGCCCAAGTCCGGAACCCTATCGCCCAAGTATCTTTTGGGTGTTATTAACTCCCGACTTTTGAATTGGTATTATCAAACACTTAATCCTGAAGCCGGAGAAGCCTTGGCAGAGGTAAAGCGTACAAACGTCGCTCGCCTGCCGATTAAAAACATAAACCCAAGTGATTCCACTGCAAAAATGCAGCATGACCGACTTGTAGCGTTGGTGGATAAAATTTCCGCCCTAAAACCATCTATACTGATTGCCAAATCCGACACCGAGCGCGCCGCCCTGCAAAACGCGATTCGCAAGACCGACCGCGACATTGATAAGCTCGTGTATGAACTCTACGGCCTGACGCCGGAGGAAATCGCCCTCGTCGAGGGCACGGCCGAGACTCCCGCCGCCGAAACCGCCGCCGCCGAAGCCTGAGCCCGCATCCGTCCGAATGGGCCTGACCATCCATTACGCGATTATCGCTCGGCGAGGACGGACAGCTAATACCATTTTGCATTCAACCGCATTAAAACCCGACCACTACCGTGATCACGTCAGTAGCGACCCCTCATCCAATCTTAAAACACCCGGATTTTTAACCACTAATGAACAATAAGATACACTAATCCAGAAGCGGCGAATCCCTTGTTTTTATTAGCGAAAATTAGTGATCATTAGTGGTTAAAACGGTTCGTTTTTATTTCTTTGAACGCGAAATGGTATAACACCACACCTGCGGAAGGTATCCATTTAATCAGCTCTGGCTGGATGTGTAGTTACGAAATCCACTCAGCGACCACGTTTCCGCTTGCTGGAGTCCCGCCTTTAGGCGGTCCGCGTATGCGTGGTCACTTTTCCCAGAACCGGCTAAAGCCGGATCTCCAACCCAGGCCTTGGCCACGTTTGTCACAGTGGCGGCGCACCTCGGTTCATGATGTTTTAATGGTCCCGCTTCACACGTCGCGGAGGGCTTAGGCGCCTAGAGCTCCGCGGCGCGGAGGCACGAGACGTCTCGGCCGGCGTGGGGGGCGAGGGCGGGCACGGTGGTTTTGCAGATTTCTGTGGCGTAGGCGCAGCGCGGGTGAAAGTGGCAGCCGGGGGGCGGGTTGAGCGGGCTGGGCGGGTCGCCGGCCAGGACGATGCGTTGGCGGGCGCGTTCGCCGTCGGGGTCGGGGCGGGGTGCGGCGCTGACCAGAGCGCGGGTGTAGGGGTGTTGCGGGCGCTCGATCACGTCGGCGGCGGAGCCGAGCTCCACGATGCGGCCCAGATACATCACGGCGACATGGTCGGAGAGGTGTTTTACCACGGAGAGGTCGTGGGCAATGAAGACCAGACTCAGACCGAGCTCGCGCACGAGTTTGGCCAGCAGGTTTAAGATTTGGGCCTGGATGGAGACGTCGAGGGCGGAAACGGGCTCGTCGGCGACGATGATGCGGGGCTCCAGGGCGAGGGCGCGGGCGATGGCGATTCGCTGGCGTTGTCCGCCGGAAAACTCGTGCGGGTATTTGGTGAGGCTGCGGGCGGGGATGCCGACCAGGGCGGCGAGCTCGGCGACGCGGGCCGGAATCTCGGCGGCGGGGCGCAGACGGTGCACGCGGATCGGTTCGGCGAGGGCATCGCCGACACTGAGGCGGGGGTTGAGCGAGGCGAAAGGGTCTTGGAAGACCATTTGCAAGGCGCGGCGGGCCTCGCCGGTGGCGGGGGTGGCGGTGATGTTGACGCCCTCGAGCCAGACGCTGCCCGAGGTGGCGGGGGCGAGGCCCATGATGGTGCGGGCGAGGGTGGATTTGCCGCAGCCGGATTCGCCGACCAGGCCGAGGACTTCGCCGCGAGCGAGAGAAAGGGATACGCCATCGACGGCTTTGACCGTGCCGGTGCGCTGCTTGAACAGCAGGCCGCGCTCCATTGGGAAATGGGTGCGCAGGTCGCGTAGTTCGAGGATGGGATCGGCGGCGGACATTTTTTTAACCACTAATGAACACTAATGGGCACTAATTAGGAAAGAATCGGAGATGCGCTGGGAGGCTGATGGCTCGGGATTAGTGACCATTAGTGAAGATTAGTGGTTAAGATTTCTCCGGCGTGGGCGCGGAGGCAGGCGTGGGCGTGGCCGGGGGTGGAGGCGAGCAGGGCGGGGGACTCGCCGGTGCGGCAGGCGGTGGCGGCGAATTCGCAGCGCTCGGCGAAGGCGCAGCCGGCGATGGGGCGGGAGAGATCGGGGGGCAGGCCGGGCAGGGTGTAGAGCTCGGTGCCTTTGGCTTGGAGGGCGGGGATGGAGCGTTGCAGTGCCCGGGTGTAGGGGTGCTGCGGCGAGCGGAAGAGGGTACGCACGTCGGCGGTTTCGACGATGCGGCCGGCATACATGACCATGACGCGGTCGCAGAGGCCGGAGACCACGCCGAGGTCGTGCGAGATGAAGATCACGGCCATGCCGAGCTCGCGCTGGAGTTTTTTGATAAGTTCGAGGATTTGTGCCTGCACGGTGACGTCGAGCGCGGTGGTGGGCTCGTCGGCGATGAGCAGTTCGGGGCGGGCGATGAGGGCCATGGCGATCATCACGCGCTGGCGCATGCCGCCGGAGAATTCGTGCGGGTAGGAATGAAGGCGGCGGGCGGCGTCGTTGATGCCGACCGATTCCAGCATGGCGAGGGCGCGGGCGAGGGCGTCGCGCCGGGAGATTTTTTCGTGGATGAGCAGGGGCTCGATGAGTTGTTCGCTAATCCGCAGGTAGGGATTGAGCGAAGTCATCGGGTCCTGGAAAATCATGCCGATGCGTTTGCCGCGCACGGCGCGGAGTTCGGCGTCGGTGGCGCGGAGCAGGTCAAGGCCGTCGAAGCGGGCGTAGTTGCCCTCGATGCGGGCGGGGGGCGAGGGCAGGAGGCGGAGCAGGGAGGCGCAGGTGACGGATTTGCCCGAGCCAGATTCGCCGACGAGGCCGAGGGTTTCGCCGCGCTCGAGGGTGAAGCTTACGTTTTCGACGGCGCGAAAGACGCCGCTTCGGGTGTGGAAGCGGGTGCGCAGTTCGGAGACGTCGAGGAGCGGCATGGAGGAAGGAGCTGGTAGAGCTGGTAAGCTAGTAGAGCTAGTAAGGCGTGAGAGGCGAGTAGAGGTGGGTGGGCGGGGGGGTGGCGAGGAGTTTTGAACGGGGTGAGAATCTGTTTTGCATGGGTGGGGCCGGATGTTTTGGCTTACGCGCTTAATGACTCGTTATCCTAAGAAATTTCTCGTTACCGGCGGGGCAGGGTTCATCGGATCGCACCTGTGTGAAGCCTTGCTGGCGGCCGGCTCCGAGGTGGTGATTATCGACGATTTTAACGACTACTACGACCCGGCGGTTAAAGAGGCTAATCTGGCCGGGGTGCGCGACCGGATTACTTTGGTGCGGGGAGATATTCGCGACGATGGGTTGGTGAACCGTACGTTTTCGGCGCATCGCTTTGACGGGGTTTTTCACCTGGCGGCGCGAGCCGGAGTGAGGCCGTCGATTGCGGATCCACGGCTGTATTTTAGCACCAACATGGACGGCACACTGAACCTGTTGGAGGCGTGCCGGCATCACGGGGTGCGGGATTTTATCTTCGCGTCGTCGTCCTCGGTTTACGGGGTGAATGTGAAGGTGCCGTTTGCGGAGCATGATTTGATCGAGCGCACGATTTCGCCCTACGCGGCGACGAAGCTGGCGGGGGAGCAGATGTGCTCGAATTACTCGCACCTGTTTGGCCTGCGTTGCATGTGTCTGCGTTTTTTCACGGTTTACGGACCACGCCAGCGGCCGGATCTGGCGATTTCCAAGTTTACCGCCGCGATTATGGCGGGGCGGGTGGTGGAGCGGTATGGCGATGGCAGCACGTCGCGCGACTACACCTTTGTGGACGATATTGTGCGGGGTATTTTGGCGGCGGCGGCCTACACCGAAAAGTCGTCCTTTGAGATTTTTAATCTGGGTGGTTCGGCCACGACGACCTTGAGCGAGTTGATCGCGTTGGTAGAGGCGGCGGCGGGGAAAAAAGCGGAGTTGCGGGTGTTGCCGGATCAGGCGGGCGATGTGCCGCGCACCTATGCGGACGTGGCCAAGGCGGGGCGTTTGCTGGGCTATGCGCCGCGCACCGCGATTCGCGAAGGCGTGGCTCGCTACGTGGAGTGGTATCGGGCGCACCGCTCGGGAGTTTCCGCATGAGCGTGGCCGAGGAGGGCGCGCCGGCGGGCGAGGTAGGTGCAACGCCCCAGCGTGCCTGGGTGCGGCCAACCTTTGGGCGGCGAATCAAGTGGCGGCTGGAGCAGGGTATTTACGTGGCTTTCGAGGCTGCGCTGGGGGTTTTGCCATTGATCTGGCTGGCCGGATTCGGGCGCGCGTTGGGCGGGGTAGCTTATCGGATTTTTCCCCGTCGGCGGCGTACGGTGGAGCGCAATCTGCGTATCGCCTTTGCCGGGGAGCGTGCGCCGGAGGAACTCAAGGTGATGGCGCAGGAAGTGTTTCGCCGCAGCGGGGCCAATTTACTGTGTTCGTTCGGTACCGCCGGCAAAGATCCGGCGACTACCGTGGATACGTTGACCATGCACGGTGAGGAAAGGCTGCGGGACGCGCTCGCGCCGGGAAAAGGCGTGGTCTTGGTGATTGCGCACATGGGAAATTGGGAGGCGATGGCGCAGTGGTTGCCGCGCCTCATCCCGCCGGGGGTTAAGGCGGCCAATATATACCGGCCCTTGAATAATCCGTGGCTGGATGCGCGGGTGCTGGCGACGCGTTCGAGGCAGGGGCTGCGCCTGTTTTCCAAAGATGAGAGCCCGCTGGCCATGGCGGCTTTTGTACGGGCGGGAGGAGTGCTTTCGATCATGTCGGATCAGCGCGCGGGGATAGCCGGTGAATTGGTGCCGTTTTTCGGACGCATCACCAGTGCTACGCCGCTACCGGCGATTTTGGCCAGGCGCACTGGAGCTGCGCTGCTCGGTGTGTCGTTGCGCACGCGTTCGACCGGACGGTGGGCGCTGGAGTTTCACGCGCCGGAGGAGGTGCATTTGCCCACAGCGGGAGTGATGCGGTTTTTGGAACAAATCATGCGGGTGAGTGCGGAGGATGTGTTTTGGTTTCAAGACCGCTGGCGTTCGGGCCGGAAGGCACCGCAACGGCTGGATGGACGCGTGGCGCGTGGCGAAGTGCCGGCTGCGAGCAAGTGGCGGCGTGTCTTGTTGTGGGCGGATGCGGCGGGCCAGTGGCCGATTGCGCCGGCGGCGGTGCCGGCTGATGTGCGCTACGAGCGGACGGGGCGGGCGGAAGACGGCGATTGGCAACGTGCGCCGGGTGAAGCGGTGCGGGCGTTTTTGGAGCGTATCGATTCCGGGGCGGTGCTCCCACTCGACTACGTGGTGGGAGGCGGTGCGGAGGTGCGCGCCGCGTGTCGGGGCCTGGGTTTGGGTTGGGTGGAGGGTACGGCGTGAATGCGTTGCGGCATATCCGGGTTTTGTCCGACGGGCGGCCCGGCCATGAGAACCAAAGTGTCGGCCTGGCGCTGGCTTTGGCGCGGCGCACCGGGGCGAGTTATGAAGTGGTGAAACTGAACCCTGCGGCGGGCGTTTGGGCGCGGATGCGGGCGGCGACGGCGGAGGGGAACGAGGGGCAAAAACCACAGCTGTTGATCGCGGCGGGGCATCGCACCCATCTGCCCTTGTGGTGGGCGGCGCGGAAGTTTGGGGCGCGCTCAGTGGTGATCATGAAGCCGAGTCTGCCGCTGGCGTTTTTCGATCTGGCGCTGGTGCCGAAGCACGACGTCGCGGAGGGCGCGGTGGACTCGGCGGGGCGGGTGTTGACGCGAGGTGCCTTGAATCGGGTGCCGGAGGCGTTGCCGGAAAAGGAGCCGGTCGGGCTGGTGTTAATCGGCGGGCCGTCGAAGCATCACGGTTGGGATGGGACGGCGCTGGCGCCGTGCATCGCCCGGGTGATGGCGGCGCAGCCGGAGCTGAGCTGGACGGTGGCGGATTCGCGGCGCACGCCGGAAGGGTTTTTGGCGGGTCTGGACTTGCCGCCGGAGGTCAAACGCATGCCGCATCAAGCGACCACTCCTGCCTGGCTGCCGGGCGAATTGGCGCGGGCGCAGAGCGTCTGGGTGACGGAGGACAGTGTTTCCATGGTGCACGAAGCGGTGACGGCGGGCGCGGCGACGGGGGTTTTGCCGGCGCCGAGGCTGAGGGCGAGTCGGGTTTTACGGGCGGTGGATGGCTTGGTTACCGCCGGTTATGCCAGCTCCTGGGCGGATTGGGAGCGTGTCGGAGCCTTGCGCGTGGGGGAGAAGTTGCAGGAGTCGGGGCGTTGCGCGGAGATGATTATCGAACGTTGGTTTGGATCGGAGACCTAGGGTGTGTTTGGTAAAAAAACCCATCATGCGCTCATACCGCCGGATAAACTCGCTGGGCCGGCGTTGCCCTCGGCGGCATGGACCGCTGGTCCACCTCCGCCTCGGTCGCCTTGGCCGAGCAAATTTCTCCAGCGGCACCTGACGCGTTTATTTACCAAACACACCCTAAAATGAAGATTCTGCAAATCCTGCCTGAACTGAACTCCGGTGGTGTCGAACGCGGCACTTTGGAGATTGCGGCGCATTTGGTGCGGAACGGGCACGAGGCGGTGGTGGTGTCGAACGGGGGCCGGTTGGTCGGGGCGCTGGAGAAAAGCGGAGCGCGGCATGTGGCGATGCCGGTGCACAAGAAGAGCTTGGCGACCTTGTTGCAGGTGCGGCCGTTGAGGCGCTTGCTCGAACGCGAGCGACCCGATATCGTGCATATCCGTTCGCGAGTGCCGGGCTGGGTGGCATGGCTGGCGTGGCGTGGGTTGCCCGAGGCGACGAGGCCGAGGTTGGTGAGCACGGTGCATGGTTTTTACTCGGTGAATGCGTATTCGGCGGTGATGACGCGGGGCGAGCGGGTTATCGCGGTTTCTGGGAGTGTGCGGGACTATGTGTTAAAAAACTATCCGGCGGTTTCCGCCGAGCGGTTACGTGTGATCCATCGCGGGGTGGATCCGGAGGAGTTTCCGCGTGGCTACCGCCCGTCGGCGGAGTGGCTGGCGAGATGGCACGCAGCGAATCCGATGTTGAGGGGAAAGCGCACGTTACTTTTACCCGGACGTATCACGCGCTGGAAAGGGCAGGAAGACTTTTTGGAGTTGGTGGCGGCGCTCAAGGCTCGCGGGGAGCCGGTACACGGTTTGATCGCCGGTGAAACGCATCCGAAAAAACGCGCCTATGGCGAGGAGTTGCGGGCTCGCGCGGTGGAGCTCGGCGTGGCGGAGGAAGTGACTTTTCTCGGCCATCGGGATGACGTTCGCGAGGTGATGGCGGTGTCAGATATCGTACTATCGTTGTCCCGAGAACCGGAAGCATTCGGCCGGGTGTCGCTGGAGGCGGCGGCGCTAGGCCGACCGGTGGTCGGGTGCGACCACGGCGGGGTGGGGGAGCAGTTGCGGGCTTTGTTTCCGCAGGGATTGGTGCCGGTGGGCGATGCGGAGAAGCTGGCGAACGTGTGTGCGCGATTGCTGTATGAGGGGGGAACTCCGGGCGAGATCGTGGAGCCATTCACCCTTGAAGCCATGAAACGAGCTACGCTTGAGGTTTATCGAGAACTTTTGGTGCTTTAGAATCAGGCTCCGTTGATTTGCCGGTTTAGTTGAATGCAAGCTGCCGGGTAGGGGCTGAATTCAAGTTTGTAACCCCCGCGAGGCGCGTGACAATTGACTCTTAGGTTGCGCGGTTGTTCGTCTAAATTCGTTTGCAGGCGCCGTCAGGTGTCCTCGTAAAACGGCCTCGTTCCCTCTTCACATGCCCAGAAACATCCTCGTCATCAAACTCGGCGCCTTGGGCGATTTGTTCCATTCCATGGATGCGTTTCAAGCCATCCGGGCCCATCATCGTAGCGACCGGGTGACGCTGCTCACGCGGCCCGCCTATGTGAAGTTTGCGGGTTTGATGCCGTGGTTCGACGCGGTGCAAGTCGATGTGGGTGCGAGGGGCCTGCGTTTCGACCTTTGGTTGGCTACGCGCCGGCAAATTCGCTCAGGCAGCTATGCGCGCGTCTATGATCTGCAATGCAACGACCGCACGAATTTTTATTACTCGTTATTGTTTCCCGGTGTTCGTCCCGAGTGGGTGGGCATGGCGCGCGGGTGTTCCCATCCGTGGATGCGTTACCGCAGCGACTCCGCGTCGGTGCCTCGACGGCAGCTCGACATGATTGCATCGGCAGGGGTGCCTGCGGCTGGTGAAGTGGATTTTTCATGGTTGGATGCGCCGCTGGCCGGAATCTCGCTGCCGGAGCGCTTCATTCTGTTCGCGCCGGGCTGCGCCCCGCACCGGCCCTACAAACGCTGGGCGGCGGCGAGTTACGCGGAACTTTCACGCCGACTGGCGGCGCGTGGTTTCGCAACGGTTGCGGTAGGCACGTCAGTGGACTCCGATATTATTGACGCGCTTTGCGCCGCCGCGCCCGAAGTAGTAAATCTTTCTGGCAAGACCAGTATACCCCAGCTCGCGGCGATCGCCCGTCGCGCGCGCGGTGTGGTCGGCAACGACACCGGGCCTATACATATCACCGCCTCGGTCGGTGCGCCGACTCTCGTTTTGATGTCGGGCCAGACCGATCCGGTGCGCATGATACCGCGAGGTCCGGACGTGGGCTTTGTGCGCGAGGAAAACCTGGCCGACCTCGACGTCGAGCGCGTGCTTGCGGCGCTACGGCTGCGGGCGGATTGAGTAACCTCGAACTGTTTAATCTATTTCTGTTCTCCCCGTGCGTGCCATTAAAGCCCTGATACTAGACCGGGACGGCACCTTGATTGAGCACGTCCCCTACTTGCACGACCCCGCACTTATTCGCGTGCTTCCCGGGGTGCGCGAGGGCCTGCGGGCCGCGCTCGACGCCGGCTTGACGCTTTACCTGCATACAAATCAGTCCGGTGTGGGCCGGGGCATGTTTACCCTCGCCCAAGCCGAGGCCTGCAATGTCCGCCTGATAGAGCTGCTTGATCTTGGAAAGGCGCCCTTTGCACGAATTTGCACCGCGCCCGAGGGACCGAAAGAGCCCGCCGTTTATCGCAAGCCGTCCCCGCGCTTCGCCCGAGAGATCATGGCGGAACGGCGCATCGCGGCTGGCGAACTATGTTACATTGGTGACCGCGGTTCCGATCTCGAAACGGCCCACGCCGCCGGCACCCGCGCCGTGGGGGTGGCAACTGGGCTGGACGACCTCGCGGCCGAACTAAGCGCTGTCGGCCTCGGGCATTTTCCCGTCTTTCCGTCTTTCCGTGCCGCCGTCGATCACGTCTTGTCGATTACCGCATGAAGTCTCTCGTTCCGCCGCCCCTGATCTTGGATTTTGCCTCCGCCGTGGCTTGGCGCGAGCAAGCTCGTTCCGAAGGTAGGCGTGTGGTGCTCACCAACGGCGTTTTTGATCTGCTGCATCGCGGGCATCTCGAATATCTGCACCGTTCGGCTGCGCTTGGCGACAGCTTGATCGTCGCGGTCAATAGCGACGCTGCGGTGCGTTTGCTAAAAGGGCCTACCCGCCCGCTCAATTCTGCGGGTGATCGCGCCTACGCTCTCGCCAGTCTGCGCTGCGTGGCGGCTAGTTTCGTTTTTGCCGGGCCTCGCCTGGCCGATGAGATTCGAGCCCTGCGTCCCGATGTTTACACGAAGGCGGGAGACTACACGATTGCCTCCCTCGACGCCTCCGAGCGCGACGCACTGCTGACGGTGGGTGCCGACATTCAGATAATGCCTTTCATCGCCGGTAACTCCACCACCTCCCTCATCGCCAAGGGGGCTACCGCCTTTGGCGGTTAAATTCTCCCCCACCCATGCAATTCTCCGACCGCATTATCGTAACGGGTGCCTCCGGCATGATTGGCAGCGCGCTAATTTGGGAGCTGAACCGTCGAGGCTTCACGCAAATAGTGGCGGTTGACCGTCTGGGCAGCGACGAGCGTTGGCGCAATCTCGTCGCGCTGCGCTATACCGACTACGTCGATGCGGACGCCCTCTTTGACCGCCTCGCCGAACCCGCGCTGCACGAGGTGAAATGGGTTTTCCACCTCGGCGCTTGCTCCGCCACCACCGAACGTGATGCGCGTTACCTGCTGGAGAATAACTACGACTACACCCGCCGCCTCGCCGAGTGGGCGCTCGCGGGTGGCCGACGCTTCGTCTATGCATCCTCGGCGGCGACCTATGGAGACGGCGCGCAAGGCATGCAGGACGGCCAGGAGCATCTGGACGCCTACCGTCCGCTCAATGCCTACGGCTATTCCAAGCAGCTTTTTGACCAGCACGCCCTGCGACGCGGATGGTTTGAGCGCGGACTGGTGGGATTGAAATATTTCAACATCTTTGGCCCGAACGAGGCACACAAGGGCGACATGCGCAGCGTGGTCGACAAAGCGACCGCACAGATTCGCGCCGTCGGCCGGGTTAATCTTTTCAAGAGCGAGCACCCTGATTTCCGCGATGGCCAGCAACAGCGCGATTTCCTTTATGTTAAGGACGCCGTCGCCGCCACTCTGCATCTTGCCGCCGCTCCCGAGGCGAGCGGGCTATACAACATTGGCTCGGGCCGGGCCTCGACTTGGATTGAACTGGTAACGCCGATCTTCGCCGCCCTCGGCCTGCCGGTTGTTATCGATTTCGTGCCTCTTCCCGAGGCCTTGCGCGGCAAATACCAATACTACACTTGCGCCGACGTCGCCCGCTTGGCCTCCACCGGTTGGTCCGGCCCTTGTTATTCGCTGCCCGAGGCGGTGTCTGATTATGTGGTCAACTACCTTGTGCCCGACCGACGGCTCGGGCAAATAGACGGGCTTTAAACATGGTCGCCCCCCTCCCCACCTTCACCCAGAGCTTAGAGGAACTTCGCTCCGTCCTTCAGGCTTGCGGCGCGCTGGCCCCGGCGGTCGAGGCGGCCGGGGCGGCCATCCTCGCCAGCCTGTGCGAGGGCGGCACACTTCTCACATGCGGCAACGGAGGCAGTGCAGCCGACGCCCTCCATCTTTCCGAAGAGCTGGTGGGTCGCTACCGCCGTGAGCGCCGTGCCCTGCGATCAGTCTGCTTGAACGCCGATCCGACCGCCATCACCTGCATCTGCAACGATTACGGCTATGAACACGTCTTCTCCCGCGGGGTTGAGGCGCTGGGGCGACGGGGCGACGTGCTGGTGGGATTTACCACCAGCGGCAACAGCGCCAACGTGCTCGCCGCTTTCGCCGCCGCCCGCCCGCTTGGCGTGATTACGGTCCTCTTGGCCGGCAAGGATGGTGGCAAGGCTCGTGGCACCTGCGACCACGAGATCATCGTGCCCTCGGCCAACACTGCGCGTATCCAAGAGGTCCACACATTGATTTTACACCAATGGCTGGAGATGATCGACGTTCATGAATGGCCGTCCGTCCTGCCCGCCGCCCCGCGCCATTAATGAACATCGCCGAGCTGCTAGCCGCTTTTCCAACACGCCGCATCCTTGTTGTCGGCGACTTGATGTTGGACCACTACATCCTGGGCGACGTGCATCGTATTTCGCCCGAGGCACCGGTGCCGGTGGTTCAGGCCACCGGGCAAACCCGCGTGGCTGGCGGTGCCGCCAACGTCGCCCACAACCTTGCCGCCGTAGGGGTTCGCACCGAGGTTTTCGGACTTCTGGGCCAGGATGAGGCGGCGCGATTCCTCACGGAAATCCTGGAGCAAAACGGTGTCGCCGCCGCCCGCTGCCCGCGCCGCGCTGGCACGCCCACAATTGTAAAGACGCGAGTGGTCGCCCGTCGCCAGCAGCTTTGCCGCATCGATCATGAGGGCCCGCGTTCTCTCTATGATCCGTTGTCCGACGAGGCGGGTGCGGCCGCGCTGGCGGCCGCTGTGGCTGAAGCCGATGCGGTCATCGTCTCCGATTACGCCAAGGGCGTGGTCACGCAAGCTCTGCTCGACCGCGTGCGCGAGCTGGCCAAGGCGAGCGGAGCCTTGGTGGCGGTGGACCCGAAGCCCTCGCGCCGTCTTGATTTGCGTGGCTTTGGCTTGTTGACGCCGAACAAAGGCGAAGCGCTCCAATTGGCCGGCTTGGCCGAACCGGCGGCTGGAGAGGAGTATCCACTGGCTGATATCTGCGCACGAATCCACGCCGAGTTTGCGCCCGCCGTGTTGGTGGTAACACTCGGGGCCGACGGCATGGCTATCTCGCGCGGCGGCCGGGTGGAGCAGGTGTTACCCACCGAGGCGCGCGAGGTTTTTGATGTTTCCGGTGCGGGCGATACGGTGATAGCATTTCTTGCAGCTGCGCTGGCCTGCGGTGCCTTGCCGGTGGCGGCGGCACGCATCGCTAATTTAGCCGCCGGAGTGGTGGTTTCTAAAATGGGCACAGCGACGGTGTCTCCGGCCGAGTTGATGAAACTTAGCTGATCCAAGCCCCCCCCAAAAAAAATCAGCTACGCAAGGGGAGTTTTTGACGCATTTTGGCGAAAATCTCCAGGAAGCCAATGAATGGGCGTCTTGCGCGCGCGGCGCGGCGTCCTCGCAATATAACGTTATCCGGCAGGCACGATGTGTGCCGCTCGGAGATGAGTTTGGCGAGCTGCGGAAAGGTGGCGTATTCTTCGAGGATGAGGCGGCGAGCCTCTCGAATAGAAGGCAGACGGCGTTCGTATTCATCTGAGTGGATGACGCGCTCAATCTCGGCGCGCGCCCGGTCATAATCTCGGATGTCGATCCAGATGTAACTGTCTCGGGGGAAGTATTCGTCTAAGTTAGTGCATCCAAAGTAAAGCGGCAGGCAGTGGCCGAGATAAGCGTCGGCAAGCTTCTCAGTCCAGTGGTGGACGCATGAATGGTTTTCGATGACGAGGTGGTATTTATACCGGTCAAGCGCCTCAGCCTTGTCGTTAAGTTTGCCCATTCCGTAGCCGAAGACATCGAGTAGGGGCAGGTCTTGTTTCAGCTGTTTGGTGAACGCCAGGCGTCGGGAGTGCAAGGTGTGCCTCATGGCCTTGTTCGAGCAAACGGTGGAAAAGAGTTTGGTTTTGGGCGCGGGCGAGGCGGTGGACAGTGCGTCGTGCGTGCCGTGTTCGCCGCTGCCGCCATAGTACCAGAGTAAACCTGCCTGGCGGCGGATTACGCCGGGGTGGCGCAGCGCCCAAGGTTCCTGACTCGTGAGCACGTGTCCGAATTGTTCGAGGAACGCGCGACCGTAGTAGGTGATAGAGGACGGTTCGCCAGTGAGCAGCAGGGTGTGCCCGGACGGGCAAGCAAGGGGCTCGGCCGGAGCGTTGCGGGGAAGGTCGTCGTATACAACGAGCCAGTCGTATTCGCGCTCGGAGGGGTCGAAAAGGAAGTCGCAGTTGTGCCATGTCGGCACTCGGCCCGGAAACCGCCGTAAGTAGTCTTGCCCGATGTTGAGGTCGGGCAGGACGATGCGACTGAGGAATTTTACGCGAATCCGTTTCGAGGATTCTGTTGAGGGGTTGTAAGTCTGTGAAACCGAGGCGGAGGCCATGGGTAAATTAGCAGTTAGATGGCGCACGTTCCCTCAATGGGCGAGGCGATAGATGCCGTTCAGACGGCTGCTCTCAGTCAGGACGTAGCCCTGGCTGGCAAGGAGCCGGCCGAGCGCGTGTTCGCGTTCGTGGATGAGTTCGCAGATCAGCAGACGAGGCCAGACCGAGCGCGGGGCGGTGGCGAAAAAAGGTTCCAGAATGTCGACTTCGAAGCCTTCAACGTCGATTTTAAGTGCGTCGATGCGGGGGATGTTTTTGCGCGAGACAAAGCCCGTCAGGGTGGTGACGACCAGATTGCCGGAGGCTGCCTCGGTGTCGGGGGCGACTTCGACCCGGTTTTCCCCGCTGTTACCTGCGCCACTTACGAGGGTGGCGGTACCTTCGCTGCGGCCTAGTGCGACGGGGTTGAGGTTGACCTGGGTGAGCGTGTTGGTGGCGAGGTTAAAGGAGAGGCGTTGGCAAAGCGCGGGGTCGGGCTCGAAGGCCTCAACGCGCACGGCTTGACCGCAGGCCGAGGCGACCCAGAGGGAGTAAACCCCGATGTTGGCACCGATGTCGAAGAAGACGCTGCCGGAACGAAGCTCGCGGGCGAGAATGGCGCGTTCGAGTGTATCCAGATGTTGGGGCATCAGTAGCAGGCGCTGTTCGGAGAGGTTGCCTCGGGTTTGTAAACGCAGGCGCAGGCCCCAGATTTCAACATCGACCACGGGGGGCAGGGAGTTTTTGAGCGGTTTGCGCAGCCAGAGCGCAAGACGTCGCCATGCGGAGCCGGTGGGCAGGGAGTGAAGCAGGCGGAGCAGCCAGCGGCGTGGGCCGGCGGACACCGGGTGCGTTCCCCACGGTGCGGGGGCGGGGGAGGGAGGCGTCATAGTGTTTTGAAAGGGGCTCGGTTCCCAGGGGTCAATGGTTGTCCCGGGACTGGTCGCAGGCTCGGCGGGAGCGAAATTTTCCAAGGTAAGTACGAGGCGCAGCCAGAGGCGGCGGCGGTTCGTGCCGCTGGGTTGAGGCGGGTTCGGACATGGGGTCGGGCGGGTGTGGGGCTTGGCTACTGTGGCCCCGGTCAGACGTCCTTGCGCTGCAGGTCGGCCATTTTTCGGGCCAAGGGGTGGGTTTCCAAAATGGTGGCGGCCGGGCCGTCGCCGGTGATGCGGCCATCCTCGAAGACGAGGATGCGGCTGGCGTCGCGGATGGAGCTAAAGCGGTGCGCGATCATCAGGGTGGTGCGGCCAAGCATGAGTTTTTGCAGGGCTTGCTGGATCATCGACTCGCTCTCGGCGTCGAGGGCGGAGGTGGCTTCGTCGAGCAGAAGGATGGGCGCGTCTTTTAGGAAGGCGCGTGCAATGGCGATGCGTTGGCGCTGGCCGCCGGAGAGCGAGGCACCGCGTTCTCCGACCACGGTTTCGTAGCCTTCGGGCAGGCCCTTGATGAAGTCGTGGGCGTAAGCGGCGCGGGCGGCGGCCTCGATCTCGGCGGGCGTAGCGTCGGGGCGGCCAAGCCGGATGTTGTTCAGAATCGTATCGCGAAACAGCACCGGGTCCTGCGCGACGATGGCGATCTGGCGGCGGAGGTCCGCGAGGCGGAGTTGGCGGATATCGATACCGTCGATGGTGACGCGGCCTTGGGTAGCCTCGTAGAAGCGCGGCAGGACATGGACAAAGGTCGATTTGCCCGCGCCGCTGGGGCCGATCAGTGCGCAGACGGTGCCGGAGGGCAGGTTCACGTTTATCGAAGTCAGCGCCTCGGTGCCGGTATCGTAGCGGAGGCCGACGTTCTCAAAAACGATGTCGCCGCGCAAACGGGTAATGGCGACCGGGTGGGCGGGTTCTGCGATGGTGTCGGGCGCGTGCAGGATTTGCTCGAGGCGGTCGAGCGCGGCGGTGCCGACCTTGGCGACGTTTTGCAGGGCCCCGAGTTTTTTGATCGGGTCGTAGCAAGAGTAGAGCGCGGCGATGATGGCGAGGAACGACTCCAATGAGAGGCCGGTGAGGTAGGCGTAAACGAGGGTGACCGATAGTCCGGCGGAGGAGATGATCTCGATCGAGGGCGAAAGGGCCTGTTGGTATTTTACGACCTTCATCTGGGCAGCGACCAGCAGGCGGCTAGTGGCGGCGAGACGTTCCGTTTCGCGGGCTTCAAGCCCGAAGGCGCGGACCTCGCGGGCGGCTTGCAGGCTCTCGCTGAAGCGTTCGCTGACGTTGCCCAGCTGGGCCTGGACCAGGCGGGCGCGGGCAACGAGTTTGCGTCCGACGAAGCGGATGGGGAAGACGCTGAGCGGCACGGCGGCCATGGTTACCAGCACGAGGAGCACACCGCGTTCGTGGTAGGCCTGCCAGCCGAGCCAGCCCAAAGCGCCGATCAGGGTGGTGGGCTGTTTGAGGATGTCGTTGGCGATGGTAGTGAGCGCCATTTGCAGCGACTGGGTGTCGGTGACACCGCGGGCGATGAGATCGCCGGTTTGCTGGCGTTGTAGGAAAGAAAGCGGTAGATGTTGGAGCTTGCGGAAAAAATCCACCCGGATCGCTTCCAAGACTTTGTTACCCGCGAGTTGGATCAGATAGCTGTTGCAGTAGCCGGAGATGCCGCGAATCAGGAAAATGCAAGGAAGCCAGAGGGCGACGACCACAAGTTCGAGCCGGGTGAGTTTTTCCGCATGGGGATCGAAAATCAGGGGGAAGACCTTCTTCACCATGAGCGGCAGGCCGGCACCGTTGGCCACACCGTAGATCAAGCCGAAGAACAGCGCGCCGGCGATGGGCCAGCGCACGGCGACAAGGTAGCGGAAATAGGGTCTGAATCGGCTGAACACGGGCCGGTGATAGCCGCAGGTGAGCCCCCGCACTGGCAAGTCTGGAATCCCGCCCGCACATCCTGCCGGAAGTGCTTTGGCGTTGGGGAGGGAAGCTTGGGCGGGGTGATTTTATGTTTTGCGCGCCGCGCCGGGGGCGTTTCGCTCGGTCTTTATGCTCGATCCCAAGCTTCTCCGCGAATCGCCCGAACTCGTCCGCGCCGCCATTGCCAAAAAACATTTGGAGGTGGACCTCGACGCCATCCTTGCGCTCGACGCCGCGTGGCGCGCGCAGTTGGTCGAGGTCGAGACGCTGCGGGCTAAATCCAAGTCGGCCAACACCGAGATGGCCAAGCTGCCCAAGGGCTCGCCCGAGTTTATCGCCAAGGTGCAGGAGATGAAGGCGGTCTCGGCAGAGGTGAAAGCGCGCGAGGCCGATCTAGTCGAAATCGAGGCCAAACATAAGGCGGCGATGCTTTCGTTGCCCAATCTTCCGCACGAGAGCGTGCCCGAGGGTCGCACGCCGGAGGAGAACGTTACTTTCGCGACTTGGGGCTCGTGCGAGGCGCTGTCGTCGGTGGCCAAGCCGCACTGGGAGATTCCCGGCTTCGACAAGATCATTGATTTCGGACGCGGCTCGAAGGTTACCGGGGCCGGTTTCCCTTTCTATATTGGCGATGGGGCACGCATCGTTCGCGCCTTGTTGCAGTTCTTTTTGGATGAGGCCGTGGTCGCGGGTTATACCGAGGTGAATCCGCCGATTTTTGTTAACGCGGCCAGCGCGACCGCGACGGGTCAGTTGCCCGACAAGGAAGGCCAGATGTATGAAGCGGTGGCGGATGGCTTTTATGCCGTGCCGACGGCGGAAGTGCCGCTGACTAACTTTTTCCGCGACGAGATATTGGACGAGGCCGCTCTTCCCGTGAAACGCGCCGCCTACACTCCGTGTTTCCGCCGTGAGGCGGGCAGCTACGGCAAGGACGTGCGCGGATTGAACCGTCTGCATCAGTTCGACAAGGTCGAGTTGCTCAAGTGGGTGCATCCGACCCAGAGCTATATCGAGCTGGACCTGCTGCGGGCGGACGCCGAGCGCTTGTTGCAGAAGCTGGAGCTGCCCTACCGCGTGTTGCTGATGTGCGGTGGGGATGTCGGATTCTCGCAGGCCAAGAAATACGATTTGGAGGTGTGGGCGGCGGGCCAACAGCGCTGGCTGGAGGTGTCGAGCTGTTCGAATTTTGAAGCGTTTCAGGCTCGTCGCGCCCAGATCCGTTTCCGCAAAGGCGACGGCAAACCCGAGCTGGTGCATACGATCAACGGTTCCGGTCTGGCGGTGCCGCGCGTGCTGGCCGCCTTGCTGGAAAACAACCTGCAAGCGGACGGCACGGTGAAGCTACCTGCCGCGTTGGTGCCGTATTTTGGCCGCGACGTGCTGCGCTTCGGCTGAGGAGGTGAGGTGAATCGGCCGGATTTTTAACCGCGGATTACGCTGATGAACGCGGATAAAGACCGGCCGCACTGGGAGCTTTCCGAGGTGATTATCGGAGCGGCGATGACCGTGCTCAATAAGTTGAAGCCGGGGTTAAACGAAAAAGCATATGAAAACGCGCTGGTGATTGAGCTGCGCAAGCGTGGGCATTTCGTTGAGCAACAGCGACGGTTTGATGTGTATTATGACGGGCTTGTGGTGGATACGCTCGTGCCTGACTTGATCGTGGACGGTAAGGTGATCGTGGATCTCAAGGTTACGGAAACTTTTACTGATACACATTCCGCTCAGATGATTGGATATCTGGCTATCACTGAACTCGAACTAGCGCTGCTCCTTAATTTCAAATTCGCGCGTCTTTCTTGGAAACGCATTGCTCGTTCTAATCCGCGCCTATCCGCGTAATCCGCGGTTAAAACCACTCATGAACTGGCCTGCTATTGCTGAACGTCTGGCCGTCGCTGTGCCGCGCGAGCGGTTGCACGTGGCGGTGCTGCGCTGGGCGGAGGACTCGCCGCCGACTGCCCGTTGGGCGGTTGCGCTTTCGGGCGGGGCGGATTCGGTAGCGCTCTTGCTTTTGCTCTGGGCGCATTTCCCCGGACGCCGGACGCAGATGCTGGCCCTACATTTTAACCACCGTTTACGCGGGCGGGCTTCGGCGGGCGATGCCCGGTTTTGCGCGGCTTTATGCGTCGGTTTAGGAGTGCCGTGCGTTGGCGGAACGCGCGCAGGCAAGCAGCCTTATGCGTCCGAAGCCGAGGCGCGGGCGGGGCGCATGGCGTTTTTTACCACTACGCTGAAGCGGCGGCGGGCAACGAGTTTGTTTACCGGACATCACCGCGACGACGTGGCGGAAACATTCTTTATGCGGCTGGCGCGCGGGGCGGGCGCGGCGGGGCTTTCCGCGCCGAGGCCGGTGCATGACCAGCCATCGCTCGGGCGAGTGCATTTGCGTCCTCTGCTCAGCCTCGACAAGGCCGAACTGGCAAGCGCGCTGCGTGCCGCTGGCGGTCGCTGGCGGGAAGATGTTTCCAATGAGTCTCCGGCTTTTCTACGGAATCGAGTGCGCGCCGAGTTGATCCCGGCCTGGCGGGCGGCGGCCGATCCGGGGCGGGATGCGTTGGCCGGGCTTGTCCTTTCGCGGGATCTTTTGGAGGAGGATGATGTGGCGTTGGAGGAATGGGCCGGACGGGCGTTTCGTCTCGATGCGCGAGGCGGGCTGGCGTTGCGCGCGCTGCGCACGCTGCCACGAGCGGTGTTGCGCCGCGTGATGCACCGCTGGCTTGCGGCAACTCCGGCGCGAACCGACCTAAATCGGCTCGGTTTCAACGCGTTGCTCGATCTGGTCGCTAAGGGGCGGACGGGGGCGAAACACAGTCTGGGCCGAGGGCATTTTGCATTGATTACCCGAACCCGATTGCGGTGCGTTTCTGCGGCGGCGTAGGCGGGCATATTTAGCGTTACGCAACGGTCTGCGTTCGTTGACTTATTCGTAGGGAACCTGCACGGTGCCGGACTAGTCCACCTACTGATGCCTGATCCCACCCAAGACAACAGCCGCCCACCCCGTCGCCCCTTAAAGAATTTGCCGCCCGAAAAATTCCAGCCGCGCATGTGGTTAATCTGGATCGCCCTGTTGGGCACGATCCTCGCCGTGCTTTGGTTCAATCCGCCCAAGTCCCAGGGCCAGGCGGTCTTGAAAATCACCGAGGTAGTCGAGCTCGCCGAGCAGGGTAAAATCAAGGAGGGCCTGATTCGTTTCGATGGCTCCGGCGGTCGCGATTGGTCTTTGCTGAGCGGCGAGACGACCGAACCCATCGCCGTAACGGAAGGCGTGAGCGACACCCAGGGTGCGGTGAAAACCACCCAGTTCCGCGCCGCCGGTCGGCTCACCGACGCTACCTATGAGCGCCTGGAAAAGACCGGCGTTTTCAAACAGTCGCCGGCGTCCAGTGTGTGGAGCAACATTTTGGCGCAGTTGATCCCGTTCATGCTGATCATCGGTTTGCTTTACTTCCTTTTCGTGCGTCAGTTGCGCAACGCCGGCAAGGGCGCGCTCAGCTTTGGTAAGAGCAAGGCCAAGCTTCTCGCCCGGGATCGCGACAAGGCCACCTTCGCCACCGTGGCGGGCTGCGATGAGGCCAAGCAGGAAATCTCCGAGGTGGTCGATTTCCTCAAGGACCCGAAAAAATTTCAGCGCATGGGCGGCAAGATTCCCAAGGGCCTGCTCCTTGTCGGCCCTCCTGGCACGGGCAAGACCCTGCTCGCCAAGGCCGTGGCCGGCGAAGCCGATGTGCCTTTCTTCAGCGTAAGCGGTTCCGACTTCGTGGAGATGTTTGTCGGCGTCGGTGCCAGCCGCGTGCGCGACATGTTCGAGCAAGGCCGTAAGAGCGCGCCGTGCATCATCTTCATCGACGAAATCGACGCGGTCGGCCGCCAGCGTGGCGCCGGTCTGGGCGGCGGTAACGACGAGCGCGAGCAAACCCTCAACAGCATGCTGGTGGAAATGGATGGTTTTGATACCTCCGAAGGCGTTATCATCATTGCCGCCACCAACCGCGCCGACGTGCTCGATCAGGCCCTGCTGCGTCCAGGTCGCTTTGACCGCCAGATCTACGTGGATCTGCCCGACCTCCAAGGCCGCGAGCAGATTCTCAAAGTACACGCTCGCAAGATCCAGCTCGCCGACGATGTGGATCTTAACGTGATCGCGCGCGGCACCCCGGGCCTTTCCGGTGCGGAACTGGCCAACTTGCTCAACGAGTCCGCCCTGCTCGCCGCCCGCCGCAACAAGAAGCGCGTGGACATGCAGGACGTGGACGACGCCCGTAACAAGGTCCTCTTCGGTCTCGAACGCCGCAAAGGTATGGACCCCGAAGACCGCAAAGTCATTGCGGTGCACGAGGCAGGCCACGCGTTGGTCTCCACCGTGATCGGCGACGCCACCTTGCCCTTGCACAAGGTCACGATCATTCCGCGCGGTAACTCGCTCGGCAGCGCGATGTATATCCCGTCCAAGGATATTTATAATCAGTCCAAGACCCGCCTGCTCAATCGCCTCGCGGTTTCCTTCGGTGGCCGCATCGCGGAAGAGCTGGCACTCGGCGACATCACTTCCGGTGCCTACGGCGACATTCAGCAGGCGACCAAACTCGCCCGCCACATGGTGTGCGACATCGGCATGAGCCCGATGGGGCCGATTTCCTTCGGACAAAACGAGGATACCGTGTTCCTCGGTCGCGAGATCACCCGCAACCGCCAGGTCAGCGAGGAAACCGCCCGCCACGTCGATGCCGAGGTCAAGAATCTGATCGATCACCAATACGCCCGCGCTACGGAGATCATTACCAAGCATCGTGCTGCGTTGGACATGATTGCCGCCGCTTTGCTTGAGCACGAGACCATCGAAGGTCGTCATGTTTCCGAAATCGTTGAGTTCGGCGAAATCCGCTCGCCGATCCGTCCGCCTGAGCCCCCGCCCATTCCGGCCAGCTCAAAGCGCGAGGATAAGAGCGAGCCCGTTGCCCAGCGCGAGTCCGACACTCTTGGCGGCACACCCGCGCCGTCGCCGGCTTAAGCCTCACGACCCGGTATTTCCCTCGGTTTTGCCCTGTCGCCTGCGTGGTGACAGGGCTTTTTATTGGCTAAACTTCAGCGCTTCGACCTCGCTCACGCTCCGTGTCCGCTATCCCAGAAAACGATTCCTCCGAGCTGGCGCTTACTCTGCGCCCGATCGGTTTTATCCGCACGGGGAAAGCGGTGAAGTTTCAGGCCGGCCACCAACCCGACGAGCGGCGGGACGAGGACAATGTTTTAGAGCTTTTACCGGACTACAATTACGAGGCTGCATTGGCCGACGTGACTGGTTTTGATCGTATCTGGCTGGTGTGGTGGTTTCACCGCAACGAGGGCTGGCGTCCGCAAGTTATCCCGCCCCGCGGCCCGCAACGCCGACGGGGTGTATTTGCCACTCGTTCCCCGCATCGTCCGAATCCTCTGGGTTTAACACCGGTGCTCCTGCGCGGCATCGAGGGACGGGTACTGCGCCTTGGTCCGTGCGATTTAGTGGAGGGCACGCCGGTTTTCGATATCAAGCCTTACATTCCGACCTACGATTCGTTTCCCGAGGCTCGCGCCGGCTGGATCGACGAAGTGGACGCGCATGAAGCCGCGCCGCCCGCTTTCCGCGTTGAAGGCTCCGCGCTCGCGCTGGAACAAGCGGTATGGTTGCGCGTGGGGTGGGGCATCGATTTTTGGCCTAGATTGGAGGCGATTCTGGGACGCGATCCTGCGCCGCACCGCACCCGCCGCATCCGCAAAACCGATACCGGTTTCGCCATCGGCTGCGGAGCTTGGCGGGCGTTGTTTACGGTTTCAGAAAACATTGTGACGGTCACTGGTTTGGGGCCCGCCTATCCGCTGCGTTTTCTCCAACGCGAGAATTACGAGGCGGTGCCGGATCATGACGCACAGGTGGCCTTTTTGAGCCGCTGGCCAGATTCCGAGCTCCCGCTTCGCGCCTAGATCGCTGGGGTGTTCACCTAGATCGTGTCGTCACGAGATTTTATTGACGGCGAGAAACGGGAGTCCATGCGTATGGTTCGATGAAAGAAAGCCACCGGAGGCATGACATATCGGATCAAATTTGGGCGATACTGGAGCCTTTG
>CANIWJ010000036.1 GCA_947471035.1 Verrucomicrobiota bacterium | reverse complement strand
CTCGCGCCCTTGCCCTGTTCGGCGCGGGTGAAAAGCCGCGTTTAACGGCCGACTTCACCGCATCACCCGCACGGCTGCGTCTCGGCGAGAAACTCACCCTGTCCGCCACACTGGTTTCGGAGGCGCGTCGCCCTCAGGAACTGATCGTCGATTACGTGGTGCATTACGCCCGCGCCTCAGGTCGTGCCTCGGCCAAAGTATTTAAGTGGAAAACACTCACCCTCGGCCCCGGGGAGTCGATAACGCTGACCAAGCGCCAACTCATTCGTGATTTCAGCACCCGCCGTCATCACGCCGGAAGGCATGAGTTGGAGTTGCAGATAAACGGGCGCATCGTCGCCCGAGCCGGGTTCTCGCTGCGCACGTCCGGGTAGTGGGTTATCCTTACTTTCCGGGTGAAAATACCCCGGACCTTGCGGGGTGTATCTGCAAAGCGCCTGGGGTTGATTCCCTTTTTGCTTAAGCGTGCGTGACGGGGACCGATGTCGAAGCCAAGCCCAACTCCGTCATGAATCATGTAACCCTCCAAGAACCTACCCAGTTCCAGACGCAGAACTACCTCGGCGCCAAACACCGCTATGACCACGAACTCAATGTCGCGGTCGGACCCAAAACCCAGACCGTGCCGCACGGGGCCAATGCCATTCAGCTATTGGAATCCGCCGCGCCGGCCAACCCTGATCCCAAGCCCGATCCGGGGTCCAATTTTAACGCCTACGCCTGAACGGAAACTACGTCTGAAGCCTGGGCCGTAACCATGCAGTTGAGCAGGTCGCATCGAGGTTATCTGTCGGCACCTTTCAGTGGCTCGCTCCCGGCAAAATACTCTCCGCGTATTCCTTGGTCATTCACCTCTGAAATGCGCTCGAAATCTCGCCTCGCTACTCGCTTTCGACTGCCTGGATCAGGTTGAGGTTTGCGGCGTGGAACGCGAGCGCTTCGCGCACGTGCAAATCCCAGTAATCCCAGTCGTGGGAGCCGGGAAACTCCCGGTATTGATGCGGCACTTCGTCGGTCAGCAGCCGGGCGTGGATAGTGCGATTGTCTTCGATTAAAAAGTCCTCGGTGCCGCAGTCCAAAAGCAGTCGTGGCAGTTGGCCGGACGCTTTTGCCCGTCTGGCCAGCCATGCCACGTCGTGCTCGGTGCCTCGTGGATCGTCGCCGAAAAGGGCCTGTAACTCGCGTTGAAAATCCGGCCCATAGCCGCGCAACGACTCATGCGTACCGAAATCGTTTTTGAGGTTGCGTGCGCTCCAGCCGACCGCGCCCGAGTGGCTGTTGATCGAACAAAAGCGGTCGGCATGGCTCAGCCCGACTCGCAGCGCGCCGTAGCCGCCCATGGAGAGTCCGCCGATGGCTCGGGCCGCGCGGTCAGGACGGGATTGAAAATGCCGTTCGATACAGTCGGGCAGCTCCACGCCGATGTGCGCGACAAAATCCGGTCCTGCGGGCGGCCGGGTATAAAAGCTCCGATACCCGTCGGGCATTACCACGATGAGCGGTAAATCGCGCACGTAGTGTTCGATACGGGTGCGCCGCAGCCAGAGTGAGGAGTCATCGCTCAGACCATGGAGTAGGTAAAAGGTCGCAAAGGGGGGCTTGCCCGTCTCAGGCAAAATCACTTGCGCGGTGGTTTGTTTACCAAGAACCGGGCTGAACCAGTGGAGGGTGACGAGAGCCATGGCGTCGGGGGATGTGTTGTTTATGGCTGCTTACTAGAATGTGAAGCGACAGAAATATCCTTATGTCCGTTCCCGGCGTTTGGACGACGAACAGTGCAAAAATGGCCGCGACGCGTGCGGACATGGATGACCTTTCCAACGTGATTCAAGGCATCACGGAAATCACCGGCGGTTCGGCGGAGTGAACCGCGATGCGGTCAATCGCGTCGCGGCAAGTGCGAGACGCTTCCGCGTTGTCGGGCGATGGTGGCGGGAGGCAGATAACCGGTGAAGGAGGTTCCCGGGGCGACCAAGGCGCGTTTGCCGAGCACGCTGCCGGGATTGAGCACGGCGTTGCAGCCGACTTCGGCGGCATCGCCCAAGATCGCACCGAATTTTCGTAGCCCCGTCTCGTAGGTGTGTTCGGGCGTGCGCACCGTGATCGGCTTTTGGTCGAGGCGCAGGTTGGAGCAAATCGCTCCAGCGCCAAGGTGGGCTTTATTGCCCAATACCGAGTCGCCGACGTAGGAAAAATGCGGCACCTGCACGCCGTCGAGCAGCAGGCAGTTTTTGAATTCGCAGGCATTGCCGATCACGCAGCCCGCGCCGATGATCACGTTGCCTCGAATAAAAGCGCCCGGCCGCAGCTCCGTGCCCGGGCCGATCCAGGCCGGGCCGATCAGGGTACAGGTTACCGGCAGCTTTACATCGGGGGCGATAAACACGTCGCCCTCGATCCGCACCGCCGGTGAAGGCGAAACGGCGCGCACCCAGTCCTCGCCGACCAGAGCGGTCAAGGCAGGGGCGATGGCTTTGATCCACATCCAAGGCTCGGCTGCCGGGTCGAAGTGGGGCGCGAAACGCGCGAGCGAGGGCGGAAGGGTGAAGAAATCAGCGGCTTTCATGCGGAGCGAGGTACGCATCCAGGGTCAAACGCGGGCCGACCGCAAGCCGCCGGGGAACGTGAAGGTGCGTATTCTAAGCTTTGCCGGCCGACTGGCGGGCGGCGTGGGCGCGGGCGACTTCCACATATTTCTCCGCCAGGCGGCGGCCGGCACCGCGTTCGGCGTCGGACAACGGACGCGTGACCTTGGCGGGCCGGCCCATGACCATCGACCCCGGCGGACAGGTAAAGCCCATGGTAACCAGAGAGCCTGCTCCCACGATGCTGTCGGAACCGATCACCGCGCGGTCCAGGATAATGGCTCCCATGCCGATCAAACAGCCGTCCTCCACGGTGCAGGCGTGCAGCGTCGCCGCGTGTCCGACCGTCACATAGTCACCCACCACCACGCCTTGGTCGTCGGACAGGTGCACGATGGCGTTGTCCTGGATGTTGCTGCCCGCGCCGATCACGATGGGGGCGATGTCGCCGCGCAGAACCGCGCCGTAAAAGACGCTGGATTCCGGTCCCATGCGCACGTCGCCGCACACCGTGGAGTTGGCCGCAATGAACACGGCCGGTGCCGTTTCCGGCGTTTTCGCGAGATGTTGGTGGAGTCGTTCAGACAATGTCATGGGAAGAGCCTCGCGCGGCACGGAGCCTGCGACAAGTCTGCCAACTCCGCATTTTCTCATGGATTTTACGCACGTTCTACGCGGCCTGCTCGGTCTGGCCGCCCTCTTGGGCATAGCGGTGCTTTTTAGCACTAATCGCCGGGCTATTCCCTGGCGCGTGGTCTTCGCCGGGCTTGCCCTCCAGCTCGTGCTCGCGTTGCTCATTCTGAAGGTGGATTTCGTGCGCGGTCTCTTTGACGGGGTGGGGGCCTTTTTCGTGAAATTACTCTCCTTTACCGCCGAGGGCAGCGCCTTGGTTTTCGGCTGGCTCTTCCAGATCCCCTACGGCGGGCAAGGTCTGGTGGTCGCGGCCACTGACGGGCGCACGTTTAATACGTTTGCCCCGGTTTTCGCTATTTCGGTGCTGCCCAGCATCGTGTTTTTCGCCGCGTTGACCTCGTTGCTCTACCGCCTGGGCTTACTCCAGTTGGTGGTAAAAAGCTTCGCCTGGATCATGTCGAAAACGCTGCGTCTGTCCGGCCCGGAGACCTTGAGCGCCTCGGCCAACATCTTTGTCGGCCAGACCGAGGCACCGCTTTTGATCCGGCCGTTTTTGGATAAAATGACCCGTTCCGAGCTGCTGGCCGTGATGGTCGGCGGCATGGCCACGATCGCGGGCGGCGTCATGGCGGTTTACATCACTCTGCTCGGTGGCTCCGACCCCGCCGAACAAGTGCGCTGGGCCACCCATTTGCTGACGGCTTCGGTGTTGTCGGCTCCGGCGGCCTTGATCACCGCGAAAATCCTTCTCCCGCAAACCGAGGCGGTGGACGAATCGCTCATCCTGAGTGCGGAGCGACCTGGCGCCAACGTGATCGACGCCATCTGCCTGGGCACCACCGACGGACTGAAGCTCCTGGTCAATGTCGCCGGCATGCTCATCGTGTTTACCGCGCTGGTGGCGATGGGAAACTGGATACTCTCCGCCGGACCCGGCGAGTGGTTCGGACTGAATGCCACCGTCAACCAGCTCACCGGCGGGCAGTTCAAGGTGTTTTCTCTGCAATTTCTCTTCGGCATGGTCGGCGCGCCCTTCGCGTGGTTGATCGGCATCGATGGCAACCTTTTGTTGGTCGGCGGACGTCTGCTAGGCGAGAAGGTGGTGCTAAACGAGTTCGTCGCCTACTTTACCATGGCCAACATGCAGGCCACGGGCGAGCTGGTGGACGATCGCTCGCGCATCATACTTACCTACGCGTTGTGCGGGTTTTCCAATATCGTTTCCATCGGTATCCAAGTGGGCGGTCTTGGGGCCATGGCTCCATCGCGTCGCGCCGATCTGGCCCGTCTGGGTTGGCGTGCATTGCTGGGCGGCAACATCGCCTGCTTTTTCACTGCCTGCATCGCCGGGATGCTGTTTTGACCGGCATTTAGTCCTGAAAGCGGAAAATGAACTCCTCCGGCTTGGCGTAGCCCAAGCGTCGGCGGATAACCATCTCGACATAGGAGGGGTCGGTGCGGAGGCGTTCCAGCACGGTTTCCTGCTCGGCCAAGCGCACCTCGATCTCGGCCAGGCGCTGACGTGTTTGGGCCTCGATTTGCAGCATCCGCGTGTATTCGGCCCGGGTGCGCGAGAGCACTACCACCAAGCCGCCGATTACGCCGAGTGAGAGCACGGCGAGCAGGATTAGGAAGATGCGATGCAGCCAGGCGGGCATGGTGGTGTGGATAATGCAGGGTGTGACGAATCCGCCGACGCCTGTAAATGTCGGGGCGGAAAAATCTGCGTGAGAGATTTGGCGTGCCATGTCTGCCTTCCGCCCGCTAGTTGTGCCCCCGATGTATCAGAGCTATTACGGTCTTTCCGAACTGCCTTTCCACATCACCCCCGATCCTAAATTTCTTTATTTAAGCCCCACCCATCAAGAGGCGCTTCAGCACCTTAAATACGGGGTTTTTGAGAAAAAGGGATTCATCGTGATCGTGGGCGAAGTCGGCTGCGGCAAGACCACCCTCTGCCGCCAGTTCCTGAACGATCTGGAGTCTGACGGACGTTTTGATACCGCGTTGATTCTTAACCCCAGCATCAACGAGACCCAGATGCTCCGGGCGATTTTGACCGAACTCGGCCAGGCACCAGCCCACATTGAGCAGCCGGATTTACTCGGCCAGCTTAACCGCTTGTTACTCGATCGCATCGCCGCCGGACGTGACATCCTGCTCATAATCGACGAAGCGCAAAATCTCTCCTACGAGGTGCTGGAGCAGGTGCGTCTCCTCTCCAACCTGGAGACGGATAAACACAAATTATTGCAGATCGTTTTGATGGGGCAACCCGAACTCAAGGATCTGCTTCGCCAGCCCCAGCTGCGCCAGCTGCGCCAGCGCGTGCTCGTGCATTATGACCTGCGCCCGCTTACCCGCACCGATCTCGATCACTACGTGCACCACCGATTGACGCGGGCCGGGAGCCAGGGACGTCCCTACTTCACGCGTTGGGCCTTGCGCTCCATTCATCACTACAGCGGGGGCATACCGCGCATCGTGAATAATCTTTGCGACAAGGCCCTGCTGGCGGCCTTTATCCGCGAGTCCGATGAGGTCACCTGGTGGGATGTGCGCCGTGCGATCAAGGACCTCAAAAACCTCACCGAGTAATCTTTCACGCGTTCGCATTTCTGTTGTTTTACGACCTGTCACCACCGCGCCATGAGCCTGATCAATGAAGCCCTGAAAAAAGCCCAGCGTCAGCGCAGTCTGGACAATGCTCCGCTCTCCTCCGCGCCCAGCGGAGTGGCCGCCGCCGCCGTCACCACTCACGTGCGCGCGGCGAGTCATCGGCGTTCCGCTGCTCCCGTATATTTCGGGCTCGGTTTGCTGGTGCTGGGGGTGGTGAGCACGGTGGTGATCATGCGTTATGGGTTTTCGCCCGACTCGCCTGCGCCGGTCGCGATGGTGCAGGCACCAGTCGCCCCTGCGCGTGCGGCACCGGTCGTAGTGACGCCGGTCGCACCGACGGCGGTCGAGACCGGCGGCGCCAGGCCGGCTGAAGTCGTGACCGTAACGATGCCCTTGGCCGCTCCGATACCCAAGACTCCGCCGCCAATGCCGACTCCGGCGGTCGTTTCGCCGCCCGTCGCCGCGCCCGTAGTTTCGGAAACTATTCCGGCACCGCCGCCGGCCGTGGTAGCCGCGCCGCCAAAGCCCAAGCAGACGGGGCCTACCGATGCGGAGCGGGAGGCGCGCGCCCAGGCATTTATCAGCACCGTGCGACTTACGGGCGTGCGTGGACTCGGTGCGCAGGCGCGCGTCCTGATGAATGAAAAAGTGTATCGGCTGGACGATACGGTCGATCCTGGCATTCCCTTGCGCTTGAGCGCGGTCCGTCCCGGCCTGCTGGTGTTTACGGATGGTAAGGGCCGGACCTACGAGAAGACTTATTGACGGTAAACGGCTGCTTGGACGAAGCGAAGCGCCGCCACGTAAGGGGCATGTACAAGCTGATCAAGATGCGGCGGGAGCAGCCACCGAGGCGGGAGTTGCGTTGCGATTTACGGCCACCACCCCGTCGTGGTTAAGCTCACGTAGCAAGGTGCCGAGGTAGGGAATGAGTTGTTTCTTGCGGCTGACGATGCCGGGGAGGTCAAAAATCTCACCGTCTTCCACGCTGGAGTAAGTGATGCGTTTGGTGATTTCCGGGTCGCCCTTGAGCAGGAGGAGGGAGTTTTGCGTGTTGATATCGGTGACTAACAGGCAGGCGAAGCAAAGGCCTTCCTGGGTGCAAAGTTCATCAAGCGCGCGAAGGAGGGATTTGGAGTTCTGCCAGAAATTACCGAAGCCGAGTTCTTCAACTTGGGAAACCGCGAAACGCACGGCTTCTTCATCGTAAATTTTAAAATCGGTGCGGATGACTTTTTCCGGAGGATTAGAGAGAATCACCGAGCCGGAGCTGAAAATCAGATCTGCCAATTGGCGCGAGTTCACATCGGCGATTTTAGCCAACCAAGTGAGGAGTAGGGTGTCTTTTTCCGTGGAAGTGGGGCTTTGTAGGTGAAGCGTATCAGAGATAATTCCCCCCATGAGAATACCGGCGATTTGAGGAGTAGGGGTGAGCCCTTCGCGACGGAAAAGATCGGCAATGATGGTGCAGGTGGAGCCTACTGGATCATTGATAAAAAGGATCGGTTGATTGGTGGTAAATGACCCTATACGATGGTGGTCAATTATTTCCGTTATGGTGACTTCCTCCGCTCCGGTCACTGCCTGGGTCATTTCGTTATGATCAACCAGCACGAGTTTGGTGCGCACGGGTTTGAGCATATCCGTTTTGGTCAGGATGCCTTGGAGGCGGCCGTCGTCGCCGAGTACCATGTAAGCGGCGACATTGGAGGTCGCGAGTTTCTTGCGCACCTCCGACAGGCGTTGATCGGGCGAAAGCGAGGTGAAGCGGCGGTCAACGATACGGTCGATTTTGGTGGCGGAGCGAATGACCCAAGCGGTGGTGGCGGTATCGTAAGGGCTGACCATCACCGCCACGCCGGTGGAGCGGGCATACTCTACAATGAAATTGTCCACTGGCAGATTGCCCGTGATCACGAGCAAACGGACATTCATGTTAATGGACTTCAGTTGGATGTCGGCACGGTCGCCGACGATGATGATGGATTGGCTGGCCAGGATGCCGTCGCTCTGGGCGGCTTGGCCGAACGATTTAACATCCATGGCACCGACGCGGACAAATAGCTCTTCTTCGCGAGCGGCGTCGGAGAGATGGATGACCTTGGCGTGCAGGGCCCGGGCGATTTGGTTAAGGCTGGTTTGCACTTTACGCATTTCGCGCAAGGCACGCACCTTGGGCACGAAGAAGCCGCCGAGCTGAAAGATAGACACGGTGCCGACTAAGCGGCGGTCTTCGCCGACTACAGGAAGCACGCGCACGTCGTGTTCATCAATAAGTTCTAGTGCCTCGGAGCAGGTGGCTTCCTGAGGTATGACCACGACATCGCTAACCATCACATCGCGGACGCGTGGAGTGACGTCCATGAGCAAGGTGGGCAAGGGGTGTTGAAACCGGTTGAGGATGGCGTCTATGCGCGCGTTGGAGTTACCGCAGCGGGCAGCGATGTAGCCGGATTGGCCGCAAGCCTCTTTAAAGGCAGCGTAGGCGATGGCGGCGCAGATCGAATCTGCGTCGGGGTTTTTATGGCCGATTACGTAAGTGGGAGGGGGAACTGCTTGGCTAGACATGAAAAGAGGAATGGTTCTGATGCTTTCAGTTTAGGTTGTTTGGAAGCATTGGAATGTAAAAAAGCCCGACCAGCGGGGTCGGGCTTAACAAGCGTTTAATTTTTAAAGGATCAGGGGCCAGTGCCTGCAACGCCAGCGGCACTACCTGTGCCTGAGTTTCTGCTACCATAAACTGAGGCTGTGGTCCTTAAAACCTGTAAGATTTGGGTAGTCCGAGCACCGGAAGCGCGAACGAAAACCCCGTTTCCATCTTCGCTTAGGGTATCTTTATAGAACGAAACATTTCCACCGATGTAGCCAACATGACCGCCTTCGCTCTTATAAGCACCTTTTTCTACAGTCCATTTGCCAGTGTTGTTTTCAAGTCCGCGAGTGAAGATAAGCGGTGTGGTCGAAGCATCAGATTGACGCACCCCTGCGATGACTTCTACGGAGAGTTCTTGATTATTAAATTCCGTGCTAACACCACTCTTGGTGTCGTCCAAAATAGTGCGAGGCAGTGATTCAGGAGCCAGACTGTCGTTTTTAGAAATGTAGAATGAGGGATCATTAACGCCAGCGTTGACCGCTAACGTAGCGGCCCATTTCCAAAGATCATTGTTCTGTAGGCCAGTGCCATTAAAGTTCCTAACCTTGGTTCCGGGAAACTTACCGTCGTTCTCGTTGGCATAAAGCATGGCACTCTGAATGACCTGCTTCATATTGTTAAGGTCAGTGGTGCGGTGGGCTTTGGCCTGAACATTTCCTACTGTAGGAATAATGATTGCTGCCAAGATGCCGATGATGGCAATAACGGTGAGCAACTCAATCAGTGTGAAGCCCTTGGAGTATTTAGATTTTGAGGTAAGCATGGAGAGGGATATGAGTCGTTAAATTCTTCCGCAGCGACCGGTTTTACAAGGCAAAACTCGACGCGGGCTGGACAAATTTGGTCGGATTGCTCCACCGTGTGGGTGATGAAGATTTACCTCGATGGCCAGTTCGTCGATCAAGCCGACGCAAAAGTTTCCGTGTTCGATCACGGTCTGCTTTACGGCGACGGCGTATTTGAAGGCATACGCCTTTACCAAGGAAACATTTTCCGGCTCGACGAGCATCTCGAGCGACTCGAAATGTCGGCCAAGGCTTTGCTCTTGGATATGCCTTGGTCGCGCAAGGAAATCGCCGAAGCCACTTGCGAGACCTGCCGCCAAAATGGCCTTACGGATGGCTACATCCGCCTCGTGGTGACTCGTGGCGTGGGCGATCTCGGTCTGTCCCCCTGGCTTTGCCCCAAGCCTTCCATTTTTATCATCGCGGCCAAGATCGCGCTCTATCCGGCCGAGCATTATACCTCCGGGCTGAGTATCTGCACGGTGGCCACCCGCCGCATCAGTCCCGCCGCGCTGCCACCTACCGTCAAGTCACTCAACTACTTGAATAACATTCTCGCCAAGATCGAAGCACGTCAGGCCGGATGTCTGGAGGCGATTATGCTCAACGATCAGGGCTACGTGGCCGAGTGCACGGGGGATAATATCTTTACGGTTTTCAAGGGCACGATCGTCACCCCGGCCGCCTCACAAGGCGCGCTCAAGGGTATCACGCGCGACACGATTTTCGACATCGCGACTGAAATCGGGGTGCCGATGCGCGAGGGGAATCTTACTCGTTATGACGTTTGGAATGCGGACGAGTGTTTCCTCACCGGCACCGCCGCCGAGGTCATACCGGTGGTCAAACTGGATGGTCGCGTGATCGGCACCGGCAAACCGGGCAGCATCACCGCGCGCGTGTTGGAAGCTTTCCGTCGTCGCGTAGTGGTCGAAGGCACCCGGATCTGATTGTTAGAGTCGAGTAGGGGCTCGCTTCGCCACCACCCGCACCCGCGCCAGATCCGCGCAGGTGCGGGTGAACTTTGCGCCGTGCTGGCGCTTATCCCCTTTTTGTTTTTCAGGTCTGCTGTCGCGTTGCGAGTGAAGGCGGTGCGAATTTGCTCTGGCATAACGCGTGCAAAGCCTACGTGGTTTTACCGTTCAATTTTTATCCGGCGAAGGTCGAGTTTTCCATCAACCTCACATAACTCTTTAGCATGGCCAGTTCCCTTAAATGCGACCTTTGCGGCAAGTCCGCCACGGTTCACCTCACCCAGATCGTCAACGGCAAGATGCACAAGGTGGACTTGTGCGAGGCGTGCGCCCAAGCCAAGGGCGTGACGGATCCGGGTGGATTCTCCCTCGCGGATCTTTTGCTCAAGGCCTCGCTCAATCCTGAGGAAACGACGCAAGGCTCGGAATGTCCGACCTGCGGATTCAAGCCCAACGATTTCAAGAAACTGGGCCGCTTCGGCTGCCCGCAATGTTACCGCACGTTCGAGGGCATGGTCACGCCGATGTTGGATAACATGCACAAGGGCACGCGTCATGTCGGCAAGGTGCCGCACCAAGCCATTCAGCGGCGCTCCTTGCTGGAACGCGTTACCGAACTGGAGGGGGCGCTCGCCACCGCGATCAAGACCGAGCGTTACGAGGACGCCGCCCGTTTGCGCGACGAACTGGTTCAAGCCCGGCTCGCGGTATCTACTCCCGTTGTCCCCCCCACTGGCACCCGCGCCACCCCCGCCCGTTCATGAAAATCGCCGCGCTTCTCGCCTCTCCTTCCGAGCTTACCGATACCGCCAGCTCCAAGTGCGCCGTGGTGCTCATGACGCGTATCCGTCTGGCTCGCAATCTAGCCGGGCACTCTTTCCCCGGCTGGTGCAAAGAAGCTCAACGCGAGGCCGTGTTGGAACGCTGCCGCGAAGCGCTCGGCGCAGCTGCGCCCATGAAGCGTTCGGTGAATGTGCCGGTCTCTGAACTCACTGAGCTGCAAAAGCAGATACTGGTGGAGCGTCACCTCATCTCGCGCGAGTTGAGCGGTTCCAAGCACGGCGGCGGCTTGGTGATCAATCGCGACCAAACGTGCTCGGTGATGATCAACGAAGAGGACCATCTGCGCATCCAAGTGCTGCGTGCCGGGTTCCAACTCAAAAAAGCGTGGTCACAAATCGACACCCTCGATACCGAGTTGGAGGGTCGGCTCGACTACGCCTTTGATCCTGCGCTGGGTTATTTGACCGCTTGCCCGACCAATCTAGGCACCGGCATGCGCGCTTCGGCCATGATGCACCTTCCGGCCCTCGTGATCTCCAGCCAGATGGAGAAAGTCGTGCGTGCGGTGAACCAGCTGGGCATGGTGGTGCGCGGCTTGTTCGGCGAGGGCTCCGACGCATCCGGCAGTATTTTCCAGATCTCCAATCAGACGACCTTGGGCGAGTCTGAGGAAGCCATCCTGAAACGTCTCGGCAGTGTGCTTCAGTCTATCATCGAGCATGAGCTAAACGCCCGCGAAAAGCTCCTCGAAGCCGACGCCCCAAAACTTTTTGACAAGATCGGCCGGGCTTACGGAATTTTGCAAAACTGCCATCAGCTCAGCTCCAGCGAGGCCATGAATTTGCTCTCGCTGCTTCGCCTGGGCATCGACTTAGGACTTTTCCCCGAGCCTACCCGGGCGCTCACGGACCGGCTCTTTATCGAGGCGCAACCCGGCCACGTGCAGGCCGCCGCCCGGCACGAGCTAGATTCCGGTCAACGCGACGCGCTTCGTGCCGATAATATAAGGACCGAATTTGCCAGCATAGCCCGGCCTGATTTTAGCTTACACCAGAAACCCTGATTTTCCCCCTGCGCCCTACCGCTTCGTCCAGCGCCGATAGCCAACCTCTAAAAACACTTTATGGAACCGATGAACAATTTCACCCCCCGCGCCCAGCAAGTCCTTGCGCTCGCCCGCAAGGAAGCTGATCGCTTCCACCACAACTACGTCGGCACCGAGCACTTGCTGCTGGGCCTGATCAAGTTGGGTCAGGGCGTCGCGGTATCCGTTTTGCAGAAAATGGGCCTCGATCTCGAAACCGTGCGTGCCGCAGTGGAAAAGCAGGTCGGCACCGGCCAGGAGACCAAAAACCAAGGCTCCATCCCTTACACGCCTCGGGTTAAAAAGGTCCTCGCGCTCGCCGGCAAGGAAGCCAAGGCGCTCAATCATTCCTATGTCGGCACCGAGCACATCCTGCTCGGTTTGTTGCGCGAGGGTGAGGGCGTCGCCGCCCGGGTATTGAAGTCCCTCGACATCGACATCGAGCGCACCCGCAACGAGATCCTGCGCGAACTCGATCCCCAATTCTCCGGCGGGGAAGAGGGTGCCGGTTCCGGTGAGGCTGGCGCGCCTGGCGCATCTGACCCCGCCGCCCGGAGCGGAGAAGAGACCGCCGCCGGTTCCGGCCGCTCCGAAGATGGCAAGAAGGAAGTCAAGACTCCTGCGCTCAAGGCCTTTGGCCGCGATCTCACCGAGCTCGCGCGCAAGGGCGAACTCGACCCCGTGGTCGGTCGCAAGAACGAGATCATGCGCGTTATCCAGATCCTCTGCCGCCGGACTAAAAACAATCCGGTGCTCATCGGCGAGGCCGGCGTCGGCAAGACTGCCATAGTCGAAGGTCTGGCCCAGGAAATCGTCAACGGGATCGTGCCCGAAATCTTGATCGACAAGAAGGTCATCACCCTCGACCTCGCCCTTATGGTCGCCGGCACCAAGTATCGCGGCCAGTTTGAAGAGCGCATCAAGGCGGTGATGGACGAGATCAAGCGCGCCAAAAACATCATCCTTTTCATAGACGAGCTCCACACCATCGTGGGCGCCGGTGCGGCGGAAGGCGCGATGGATGCCTCGAATATTTTCAAGCCCTCCCTCTCCCGCGGTGAATTGCAGTGCATCGGCGCGACCACCCTTAACGAATACCGCAAGTATATCGAAAAGGACTCCGCCTTGGATCGCCGCTTCCAAAATGTGAAGGTCGAGCCACCGTCCATCGAGGACACGATCATCATCCTCAAAGGCATTCGCGGCAAATACGAAGATCACCACAAAGCCATCTTCACCGACCCCGCCATCGAAGCCGCAGCCAAGCTTTCTGATCGCTACATCACCGGACGCTTCCTGCCCGACAAGGCCATCGATGTGATGGACGAAGCCGGTTCCCGCGCCCGCATCGGCGCCCTTACACGTCCGCCCTCGTTGGAGAGTCACGCTAAGGAAATCGAAACCGTCTGCGCTCAAAAAGAAGACGCCATTGCCAAGCAGCATTTCGAGGAGGCGGCCAAGTTCCGCGATACCGAGAAACAACTGCGTGCCCGCCTGGAGCAAGTAACCGAGGAGTGGAAGAAATCTCGCGAGGAGAAGCGCGTTACCATCGACGAAGACCTGATGATGAAGGTAGTCGCCGATTGGACCGGTATCCCGCTCTCACGCATGGAGAAAAAGGAGTCCGAAAAACTACTCGGCCTCGAAAAAGAGATTCAAAAGGTCGTCATCGGCCAGGATCTCGCCTCCACCTCCATCGCCCGTGCGCTGCGCCGTTCGCGCGCCGATCTCAAGGATCCCCGTCGGCCCATCGGTTCCTTCCTCTTCGTCGGTCCTACCGGCGTGGGTAAGACCGAAACCGCCAAGCAAGTCGCCGCCCAGATGTTCGGAAAACAGGACGCTTTGGTGCAGATCGACATGAGCGAATACATGGAGAAATTCGCGGTATCCCGATTGATCGGCTCACCTCCTGGCTACGTCGGTTACGAAGAGGGCGGTCAGCTCACCGAAGCGGTGCGCCGCAAGCCTTACTCGGTGATTTTGTTCGATGAAATCGAGAAGGCCCACCCAGACGTCTTGCAGCTCTTGTTGCAGATTCTGGAAGACGGCCGCCTGACGGATTCGCTCGGTCGCCAGATCGATTTCCGTAATACGATCATCATCATGACCTCCAACGTCGGCGCGCAGCTCTTGATGCGCCAGACTTCGATGGGCTTTGCCGCCGCCGGTTCCGGTGCCTTTGGCGACCATGAGAAGATGCGCGAGAAGGTGCTGGAAGAGGCCAAGCGCGTTTTCAAACCCGAGTTCCTGAATCGCATCAGCGACATCGTGTTCTTCCGCCCGCTGGCCAAGACCGACTTGATGCGGATCGTCGATATCGAGCTAACGAAGTTCACCAAGCGCCTCACCGAGCGTAAGATCGAGCTGACCTTCTCGGCCGAGGCCAAGGACCTCTTGATTGAAAAGGGTTACGACGAAAAGATGGGTGCCCGTCCTCTGCGTCGCGCGGTGGAGCATTACTTGGAGGATCCGTTCGCCGAGTCTTTGCTCAAGGGCGACATCACTGAGGGGCAACATCTGCACGTTACCCGCAAGGGTGAGGTCTTGGAGTTTACCCTCAAGGATCCGAGCGCCTCATCGAGCGCCGACACCAACGTGTCATCGTAAATCGAAGCGTTTTTAGCTTCTTCTTAAAGGCACCGCCAACGCGGTGCCTTTTTTGTTTTTCGGGCTTACATAGCCTATCGCTACTCAGCTCGCGACCTGGCCAAGTTTTACGATGCGCTCGAACTGGGCGCGGGTGAGCGGCATGACGGAGAGGCGGCTTTGTTTCAAAAGCGGGAGATCAGCGAGCTTCGCGTCGGCTTTGATGGCGGCGAGTTCCACAGGGCTGGCGAGGGTTTCTCCGGCTTCCAGTTCGACCGAGGACCAGTCGCCTTCGGTGGCGGTTTTATCCGGGAAAAACGCCTTCGTTACTTTGGCGGTGCCGAGCACCGCTTTGGTGGTGACGCTGGCGTAGAAGAGCACGGCGTCGCCGGGTCGCATGGCGCGCAGATGATTACGCGCCTGATAGTTTCTCACTCCGTCCCAGTTAGTGCGGCGGTCGCGCAGGAAGGTTTCCCACGCGTAGGCTTCAGGCTCGGTTTTTACCAACCAGTATTGGGTTGTCATAGCTGTTCACGATGAATGCGGTGCCGCCCATGGATGCAACTCCGCCTGATGAAGAGATTCGGCTGGCCGCGCAATCGGCGCGGGCTCGGAAGCTCCTTTTTGGCGTGATGGCTTTGCTGATTGGTTTACCGGTCTTGCTGTTCGTGATCTTCCACACCTGAGTGATTTTTTACCTGATGAATCGCACCCTGCTTCCCATCCGCCTCGTCTTTGTCGTGCTGTGTGCCGTGGTCGGCTGGCTGGTGTGTTATACCATCACGGAATGGGACGCGTTTAGATTGAAGGCATCGCTGTTCGGGTTGATGTTAGGCGTGCTAGTGGTGCTGGTGGATCTGCTCTTAAAGGGGTTTTCGCTGCGCGGGCTTTCGGCCATTACGTTTGGTTTGGGGGTTGGGTGTTTGATTTCGTTTTTGATCAGCGTCTCCCCGCTTTTCGGCGAGGGTGACCGCGAGATAATTTACTTGGTCCGTTTAGGTTTGTTTTTGGTTTCTACTTATTTGTGCACGGTTATAGCCCTGCGCGGGAAGGATGAGTTCAACTTGGTTATCCCCTACGTGCGCTTCGTGCCGCACGAGGTGGATGTGCCGCTAATTATCGTGGACACCAGCGCGTTGATCGACGGCCGCATCGCGCGTATCTGCCATAGCGGGTTTGCGCCAGGCGCGCTGATCATCCCTCGTTTCGTACTCAATGAATTGCAGGGTATCGCTGATTCCCATGACCCCCTCCGCCGGGCCCGGGGACGGCGCGGATTGGACGCGTTGGGCGAGCTACGACGCATCAAGTTGCTTGATTTACGAATTCAGGAGAGCGAGGCCAAGCGTTCGGAGGTGGAGGCCAAGCTCGTATTCCTCGCGACGGCGATGAAGGCGAAGTTAATCACCACTGACCAAAATCTGGCCAAGCTAGCCGAGTTTCACGGAGTGATTTGTATTAATCCCGGTGATTTAGCGCGCGCCATTCAGCCCATTCTAGCAGTCGGAGAGGCCGTGGATGTGGAGCTGGTCAAGCCAGGCAAGGAGGAGGGCCAGGCGGTGGGTTATCTTTTGGATGGCTCCATGGTGGTGGTGAACGATGCCAAGTCGGCGATAGGCACCCGCGTCGCGGCGGAGATCATCAGTATCATGCCCTCTGCGGGTGGGCGCTTGATTTTCGCCCGTCCGATTATGCGCGAGAACGTTTAAGCCTGTCGCTGGTTTACGTCCTCGCCAGCGACCAACGAGGCGTGAGCATGACGCCTTCCTGCATGTCCACGTCCAACCTTATTTTTACTGTTCCCGAAGGCACGCGCCGCGAGCGTGCCGATAAGCTCCTCGCCGCCGCGTTTCCGGAGCATTCGCGCTCGGCCTGGCAGCGGACTTTCGATGCGGGGCGGGTGCTGCGCGCCGGGGTGGTGTTGGATAAAAAGGACGAACTGCGCGCCGGCGACACCGTGGAGTTTTCCCATGCCGAGGTGGTGCCGTCGGAGCTCAAGGCATCGGACACGATCCTGGATATCATCTACGAAGACGAACACCTGCTGGTGGTAAACAAGGCGGCGGGCATGGTCGTGCATCCGGGCGCGGGCACGGGCGAGGATACGCTGGTCCATGCGTTGCTGGGCCATTGCGCCGGTTCGCTTTCAGGCGTGGGCGGGGTGGAGCGGCCAGGCATCGTGCATCGGCTGGATCGCGATACCACGGGCGTGATCGTGGTGGCCAAGACTGATGCCGCCCACCGCGGGCTTTCGACGCAGTTTTCCGAGCGTAATCTACACAAGGAATACCTGGCCTTGGTCGCGGGCGTGCCACGCTTGTTGAGTGGACGAATCGAGACCGGCATAGCCCGGCATCCAACCCACCGGCATAAGATGGCGGTCAGTGACGAAGGCCGGCCTTCGCGCACCGACTGGACGCGCGAGAAGTCGTTTCCGCCGTATGCCGCGTTGATGCGTTGTCACATCCTCACGGGGCGCACGCATCAGATTCGGGTGCACCTGAAATCCATCGGGCACTCGCTGCTGGGCGACGCGATTTACGGTTGGAAGGATAGCGCGCCCCTCCCGATGAAGCCGCCACGCGTGATGCTGCATGCGGAGTATCTGGTTTTTGAGCATCCGATCACGGGAAAAAAACTCGAAATGCGCGCGCCGCTTCCGGCGGACTTTAAGGCCATGATCGACGCTTTTGAGCGCCCGGCCAAATAGCGCGTTGGCGTGTTTTTTCATTTTTCGTCCGTGTCATTTCGCCGCTTCCATGGACACAGTAGCGGTATGTCTAGCTCTGAACTTCTCGCCCGCATCGCCGCCGCCAAAGTCGCCGTTCTGGCGCAGACCGATTTTTTACACCGGGATTTTGGCCGGGTGCAGAGCAACTGGAAGAGTGATGGCTCGCGGGTGACCCCGGCGGACATCGCCATATCGGAGGCGATTTTCCAAGAGCTTAGTGCCCAGTTTCCGGAAGATGAATATCTGAGCGAAGAACTCGGTGACGGAACGGCCGCGATTCCCCTGCGGGCCCGGTTCGCCTGGGTGCTCGATCCGATCGACGGCACCAATAATTACGCCACCGGCATTCCCTACTGCGCCATTTCCCTGGCCTTGTTGGAAAACGGCACGCCGGCTTACGGCGTGATCTACGATCTGGCGCGCCGCGTCTTGATGCACGGAGGGCCGGGGTTCGGGGCCTGGGACGGTGAGCAACCGGCAAGGGTGAAAATCGATACACCCCAGGGGCAACGCACGCTCGGGTTTCACAGCCCGATGGATAAACGCTTTTCGCCTCACGCCACGTTGTTGGTCGAATGTTTCAAAATACGCGGGCTCGGGAGCAGCACGCTGCACTTGGCCTACGTCGGGGCCGGCCTGCTCGACGCCACCGTAGACCACAACGTAAAGGTGTGGGACATCGCCGCCGCCGTGCCCTTTTGCCAAGGCGCGGGCGGAGAAATTCGTTATCTAAAAGAGCCGCTCTTTCCGCTGCGGATTTTCGATCTCAACATGGCCCGCGTGCCCTTTGTGGCCGGTGCTTCCGCAGTCTGCGATGAGTTGGTCACCTTGCTCGGCTACGCAAAGGCGTAAACGGCGGTGGCAGGTCACGCGACAAAGTAACCCATTAGGTTACTTTGTGTTGGAGGCGGGCGAGGGTCTCGCGAGCATAATCCAATTCTCGGTCTAGATGGGCCGAAAGCAGTAATTGGCCGGGGACGGCCAACGCTACACAAAGCACCCTACGTATGGTAATATGTGCAGTAGATGTAGGGTTGGCCGTCTCGGCCAATTCAGCTAACCTTGTAGGCGAATTAGAATTACTTGAGGATCATTTCCTTCACCGTTTTGCCGGCGGGGATCATGGGGAGCACGTGTTCGGTGTAGGGTACGATGACGTCGAGCAGGTAGGGGCCGTCGTGATCGAGCATCTCCTGAATCGCTTCGCGCAGTTCGGCGCGTTTGGAAACACGGCGGGCTTTGACGCCGAAGCCTTTGGCGATGGTCACGTAGTCGGGGTAGATGGCGGCCAGATTATCGGGCGAGCCGACGTTGTTCTTGTCGCCGAGGATAGTGTTGCCGCGCACGCTGTTGTAGAAGCGGTCTTCCCATTGCACGACCATGCCGAGGTGCTGGTTGTTCAAGATCATGGCCTTGGCGGCGATTTTCTCGATGTGGCAGGTGGCCAGCTCCTGCACGTTCATGAGGAAGGAGCCGTCGCCGTCGATGTCGATCACCTGCTTGTCGGGACAAGCGACTTTCGCACCCATGGCGGCGGGGTAGCCGTAGCCCATCGCGCCAAGGCCGAGCGAGCTAATGTAACGGCGGGGTTCTTTAAAGGGATAAAACTGGGCGGCCCACATCTGATGCTGGCCCACCCCGGTGGTGATGATGGCGTCGCCCTTGGTAAGCTCGTGCAGCACCTCGACCGCTTCCTGCGGCACGATGTGGCGGCTATCCTCGTAGCTGAAGGGATAGTCGCGTTTCCAAGCGGAGCACTGGGTGTGCCAGGGCTTGGTGTCGGGCGGGGTGAACTTAAGGGCGGCGATGAGTTCGTTGAGGCGTTTGAGGGCGTGCTTGATGTCGCTCTCGATGGCATACTGAACCCGCTTGTTTTTGTTATGCTCGGAGGCGTCGATGTCGATGTGGACGATAGTCGCCCCGCCCGCGAATTTGCTGGCATCGCCTGTGATGCGGTCATCGAAACGCGCGCCGAGGCAGAGGAGCAGATCGCATTGATCGACGGCCCAGTTGCCAAAGGCCGAGCCGTGCATGCCAAACCAGCGCAGGGAAAGCGGATGGTCCTCCGGGAACGCACCGAGCCCCATAAGGGTGGTGGCGACCGGGATGCGGGTTTTCTCGGCAAAGAGGCGCAGGTCGGCGGACGCCTCGGCGGAGACGAGGCCGCCGCCGGTGTAGAGGATGGGGCGCTGGGCCTTGGCGACGAGGTCGAGGACCTGCTTGAGCTGGTCGTCGCTCGCGAGGGGGAACTCAGTCAGGGATTTGTTGGCAAACTCGATCGTGGCCGGGAAAACGGGAGTGAGTCTGGCCTGCTGAACGTCTTTGGGTATGTCGATGATGACGGGGCCGGGCCGACCGGAACGGGCGAGGTAAAAAGCTTCTTTGAAAATACGGGGCAGGTCGGCGGCGTTCAGCACCAGATAGCTGTGCTTCACGATGGGCAGGGTCATGCCGAAGAAATCCGTTTCCTGAAACGCGGATTTGCCGATGAATTTGGAGAAAACCTGCCCGGTGATGCACACCATGGGGGTCGAGTCCATGAAGGCGTCGGCGATACCGGAGACGAGATTGGTGGCACCTGGGCCGGAGGTCGCCATGCATACGCCGACTTTACCGGTGGCGCGGGCGTAGCCTTCGGCGGCGAAGACACCTCCTTGTTCGTGGCGGGGCAGGATGACGCGAACTTTGTCACTGCGGGCCAGGGCCTGGTGGAGTTCTTGAGAAGCACCGCCGGGGTAGGCGAAGATCACGTCCACATTCTCACGCGAGAGACACTCGACGACGACATCAGCACCGTTCATGGCGCGGCCGATTTCGGGCTGAGGAAACGAGGTGGTCGAGGGGGACGGTTTCATGGGCAAAAGAGAAAAAGGAAAAAGGGAGCAAAACGCCGGGCAGGGTTGTGAGGCAAGAGGGAAGGCTGAAGCTTGGCGCAGGCCTTAGGATTTGCGCCGCGTTCGCACATTCCTTGCATGCATTTGCCCGTTCCCCTGGCTGTGGTCAACGGGGCGGCAGTCGCCGGAACTAAGCGGCGAGGGTTTTGGTCCAGCGGGCGATCTGTTTTTTCACCTGCGCCGGACCGGGCATGCCGGTGCCGCGGCGTTTGGCCATGGCTCGCTTGAGGTCGAATACCGTGGCCCAGTCGTCCGCGTAGGCGGCGTGGCATTTTTTCACGTCGGCGGTGGCGAGTTGATTCAAGGGCTTGCCCTGGACTTCGGCGAGTTTCACGACTGCTCCGACCGCGTGATGGGCTTCGCGGAAAGGCACACCGCGCTCGACGAGGTAATCGGCGAGATCGGTGGCGAGCAGAGCGGGATCGGCCACCGCCGCCGCACAACGCGCGGGATTGACCGTCAATCCGGCCAGCGTGCCGGCGAGCACTTCGGCCGAGACCGCCACGGTATCGAAGGTGTCGAACACCGGTGGTTTGTCTTCTTGGAGGTCGCGATTGTAGGTCAGCGGCAGGCCTTTCACCATGGTGAGGAGCGCGGAGAGGTTGCCCACCAGACGGCCGGATTTGCCCCGGAGTAACTCGCAGGAATCGGGGTTTTTCTTCTGCGGCATCAGGGAAGAGCCGGTGCAAAAGGCGTCGGGGAGTTCGATGAACTTAAACTCGGCGCTCGACCACAGGATCAAATCCTCCGCGATGCGGGACACATGCACGCCGAAGAGTGCACCAGCGGAGGCGAACTCCAGGAACAGGTCGCGGTCGGCGACGGTGTCCATGGAGTTTTGGGTCACGCGGGGGCGTCCTTTTTCATCCACGAAGCCGAGCTGGGTGGCGGTAAACTCGCGATCAATGGGCAGGGTTGTGCCGGCGATGGCCCCGGCGCCGAGCGGGCACCAGTTGGCGTGTTTGGCGACGGCGACAAAGCGCGAGTAGTCGCGATCCAGCATCTCCATCCAGGCGAAGAGGTGGTGGGCGAGGTAAACCGGCTGGGCGCGCTGCAGGTGGGTGTAGCCGGGGATGAGGACATCGGTCTCGCGCTGCGCAAGGGTCAGGAGAGCGCGTTGGGCGTTGCGGATACGGGTCTGCACTTCGGCGCAGGCCCACTTGAACCAGAGACGCATGTCGGTCGCGACCTGGTCGTTTCGGGAGCGGGCGGTATGAAGCTTGGCGGCCGCGGGCACGCGGGCGGTCAGTGCCTGCTCGATGTTCATGTGCACGTCTTCGAGCTGGATGCTCCAGGAGAATTTACCGGCCTCGATTTCGAGTCGGATAGATTCGAGCCCGGCATGTATGGCGTCGCGTTCCTTTGTGGTGATGAGCCCGACGTGCGCGAGCATGGCAGAGTGGGCTTTGCTGCCCGCGATGTCGAAAGGCGCGAGCCGTTTATCGAAGGAAACGGATTCGCTGAATTGCTGCATCAACGCGGCCGGTCCGCTTGAAAAACGCCCGCCCCAAGTCGCCTGAGATTTTTTCGCCATGTGTTTTAAAAATGAAGGGGCCAGCACACGGTGCGGCTACAGCTTGGGCAACGCGAATGTGGCCGCGACTGGAACGCGGCAGGTAAAAACTTCGCGCTCAGTCGGCCCAGACAAACACGATGTCTTTCTGGACTTCGGGGGCGAGGGAGCGGTGCACGGGGCAGCCGCGGGCGGCGCGTTCCAGCTCGCCGGCGGGCACGCTGCGTGCGGAGGCGGGCAGCCAGATGGTGGCCGCGAGCCGGGCGATGGAACGCGGCGGAGTGGCGGTCATCTCCTTGGTCACTTCGTAGCGCAGAGGGCCGAGTTCCTGCCCGTGTTTACGGGCCATCAACGCCATGGTGGTGGCGATGCAGGTGACGTAGGCGGTGGCGACGAGGTCGGTGGGGGAGAAGGATTCGCCCAACCCTTGGTTGTCGCGGGGGGCGTCGGTGGCGAGCGAGGTGCCCGAGGGCTCGTGTTTGGCGGTGCAGCGCAGGCTGCCATCGTAGGTGCCAGTGATTTTGACCATGCGCGATTTAGGTTAAATCCGGATAAGCACTGCAAGCGTGGTGTGCCCGGCGGGATTCGAACCCACGACCGTCCGCTTAGAAGGCGGATGCTCTATCCAGCTGAGCTACGAGCACATGATTCGCTGACTGGAGATAACTATTTTCGCGGTAGCCTTGGCGGCAAGACGCGTTTCGTCGCAAGGGCGAGGAAACGTGCGGGCGGGATTAGGCATCAAAGTTTGAGTTTGGTGCGGAGGTAGGGGGCGGTGGGGGAGTTTTTTAGTTTCAGGAGACCGGCGAGGGGTCCTTGGTAGAGGAGTTCGCCGCCGTCGGGGCCGCCGACCGGGCCGAGTTCCAATATCCAGTCGGCTTCGGCGAGGAGGTCGAGGTGGTGCTCGATCACGATCACGGTATGGCCTTGATCGACGAGGGCGTGGAGCACGCCGATGAGTTTTTCGCAGTCGCTCAGGTGGAGGCCGATGGTGGGCTCTTCGAGGATGTAGAGGTTTTGAAAACCGATGTTGCGGCTGCGTTCGCGGTAGCTGGCGAGGCCGTGGGTGAGCTCGGTCACGAGTTTGAGGCGCTGGGCTTCACCGCCAGAGAGCGTGGGAGACGATTGACCGAGGGTTAGGTAACCCAGGCCGCAGTCGCACATGAGTTGGCAGACTTGGCTTAGTTGGCTGTGAAAATCAAAGTAGGCGACGGCTTCATCGAAGGTGAGTGCGAGCACGTCGGCGATGTTTTTGCCCTTCCAGCGGAGGTCGGATAACTCGGGCGCGTAGCGGGTGCCCCGGCAGTCATCGCACGGCAGGTAGGTGTCGGGCATGAAGGCCATTTCGAGTTTCACGCGCCCGCCGCCGGAGCAGGTTTCGCAGCGGCCGCCGGCGGTGTTGAAGGAAAAGCGTCCGGCGGTGTAGCCGCGGATTTGAGACTCGGGAATGCCGGCGAAGAAGGTGCGGATGAGGTCGAAGATGCCCAGGTAGGTGGCGGGGGTGGAGCGCGGGGTTTTGCCGATGGGGGACTGGTCCACCTCGATGATTTGTTTGAAAACCTGAGCGCCGCTCAGGTTTTCAAACAAGAATGACGAATGACGAATTTCGGATGACGAATGGCCGGAGTCGGAAGCGTGGGCAGTGGCTTTGGAGTAGGCTTTGCCGGTGAGCTTGGCGGTCTTGGTTTTGATCGCGTGGGCGACGGCGGGGTGGAGCAGGTCGCGGAAGAGGGTGGATTTGCCCGCGCCGCTCGGGCCGCAGACCATCGTCAGGCGGCCGAGCGGGATTTGGACGTCGAAGCCTTTGAGGTTGCGCAGGGACGCGCCGGTCAGGGTCAGTAGGGCACTTGTTTCTTTTTTAGACTTTGGCTTTTTGTGATTTGGGATTTCGCGGTAGGAACCGCGCAAGGGGTGTTTGATGCCGTGGCTGAGGTAGCGGCCGGTGAGGGATTTTTCGATGCGCTTCACTTCGGCGGGGGTGCCCTCGGCCAAGATCTCGCCGCCGTGGATGCCGGCGGCGGGGCCGAGGTCGATGAGGTGGTCGCAGCGCTCCATGAGGTCGTCGTCGTGCTCGACGACGAGGAGGGTGTTTCCTTTGTCGCGCAGGGCCTGGAGGGTCTCGATGAGGCGGTCGTTGTCGCGGGCGTGCAGGCCGATGGAGGGCTCATCCAGCACGTAGAGCACGCCGGCGAGGTTGGTGCCGAGCTGGGCGGCGAGGCGGATGCGCTGGGCTTCGCCGCCGCTGAGGGTGTCGGTGGGGCGGTCGAGGCTGAGGTAGCCGAGGCCGACGTGGTCGAGGAATTTGAGGCGTTCGCGGATCTGGGGCAGGATGTCTTGCACGATGGCGCGGCCACGTTCGTCGAGGTCGAGCTGGTCAAGGCTGCGCAGGAGCGAGGCGGGCGGGGCGGCGAGCAGTTGGGGGAGGGAGAGGGGTGGGTGTTTGCCGGTGAAGTGGAGTTTCACGGCGCGGGGAATGCGGGCAAGGCGCTGGCCGTGGCAGTCGGGGCAGGCGGCACCGGCGTCGGCGAGGTCGGCCTCGGTTTCGATGCCGAAGGCGCGGAGGCGGGCGGAGGGATCGTCGTCGTTTTTGGCGTCGTCGTCGGGCACGAGCATCCAGGGGAAAACGCGTCCGTGGCCCCGGCAAGTGGGACACCAGCCTCGGGGGGAGTTGTGCGAAAAGTGCTTGGGGTCGAGTTCGGGAAAACTCTCGCCGGTCTCGGCGTCGGTGCGGGTGGTGGAAAACCAACTGAGCACGGTGCCTTTTTCGGTGAGGAGGAAACAGGCGCCTTTGCCGAGGCGGAGGGCCTCGTCGAGGGGATCGGAGGCGGGGGCAGCTTTGGAGTTTGGGATTTGTTTTTTGTGATTTTTCGATGCGGGTTTTGCTGAGGGTTTTTCGACGGAGGCTTTGAGGTCGGCGACGACGACCTCGACATCGTGCTCGGAGTAGCGGTCGAGTTTGGCGAAGGCGGAGACGGGGAAGACGCGGCCGTCGGCGCGCATGAGTTCGTAGCCGTGGTCCTCGATCCAGGTCGCGATGGGTTGATGGTGTCCTTTGCGGCCGCGCACGAGGGGGGCGCAGAGGTAGAGGTGTTTCGCTTTTTTGCCGGCGGGGGAGGCGACCACGGCGGCGAGCAGGCGGGCGAGCTGGGGGCGGCTGAGGGGGCGGACGGGGCGGTCGGTGTCGGGGTGATGCTGGATGCCGAGGCGGGCGTAGAGGAGGCGGAGGTATTGAGCGACCTCGGTGATGGTGGCGACGGTGCTCTTGCGGGAGCCGCGGGTGATGCGTTGCTCGATGGCGACGGTGGGCGGGATGCCGGTGAGTCGGTCCACGGCGGGGCGCGGCATCTGTTCCACGAATTGGCGGGCGTAGGCGCTCATGGAGTCCATGAAGCGGCGCTGGCCTTCGCCGAAGATGATATCGAAGGCGAGGGTGCTCTTGCCGGAACCGGAGACGCCGGTGACGACGTTGAGCTGGCGGTGGGGGATCGAGAGGGAGAGGTTTTTTAGGTTGTTTTCGCGCGCGCCCTCGACGCGAAGGACGGCTGCTCTGGAGGCGCGGAATGACGAATGTCGATTGTCGATTGTCGAAGGGTCGGGCTCGGCGGCGAGTTGGTCGGCGTCGGCGGCAAAGTAACCCAATAGGTTACTTGATAGCGCGAGGGCGAGGTAGGGGGCGGTGGCGGTGGGGGTGCGGGAGACGTCTTCGGGCGTGCCTTCGGCGACGATGCGGCCGCCGCCAGAGCCGGCGTCGGGGCCGATCTCGATGATCCAGTCGGCGGATTTGAGCACGTCGAGGTTGTGCTCGATGACGATCAGGCTGTGGCCGCGATCCACCAAGGCTTGGAGGACACGAAGCAGGCGGGCGACGTCGTGGCGGTGCAGGCCAGTGGTGGGCTCGTCGAGGAGGAGGAGGGCGCCGCCGCCGGGGGCGGAATGACCAATGACCAATGACGGATGACCAATGTCGAAAGGACGGGTGGCGTGTGCGTTTTTGGGGATTTGGATTTTGGCCGTTGGGGTTTCTCCGGTCGTGTAGCCGGTAAGGTATTTGACGAGTTTTAGGCGTTGGGCTTCGCCGCCGCTGAGGGTGTTGAGGGGCTGGCCGAGGGTGAGGTAGCCGAGGCCGACTTCGTCGAGCACGGCGAGGCGGGCGCGGATGGCGGGGTGGGCGGCGAAGTGTTCGAGGGCGTCGCTGACGGACGTGTTGAGCAGGTCGGCGACGGATTTATCTAAGTGGGTGATGGCGAGGATCTCGGGCTTGAAACGGCGGCCTTCGCAGACGGGGCAGGGCACGAAGACGTCGGAGAGGAACTGCATCTCGACGCGCTCGTAGCCGAGGCCCTGGCAGTGGTCGCAGCGGCCGTCGCCGGCGTTGAAGGAAAAACTGGATGCACTGAAGCCGGCGGCCTCGGCGGCGGGGGTGTCGGCGTAGAGTTCGCGGATGAGTTCCCACGCTTCGGTGTAGAGGGCGGGGTTGGAGCGCGGGGTGCGGGAGAGGGGGGACTGGTCCACGAGCACGATCTCGGTGAAGGCGTCGTCGCCGGTGATGGAGTCGATGTGGGCGACGTCTTCGGTGAGCTGGCGGCGTTTGGCGAGCAGGCCTTGGTGGATGACTTTGTCGAGGAGGGTGGACTTGCCGGAGCCGGAGACGCCGGAGAGGGCGACGAAGCGGTGGAGGGGGAGGCGGAGGTCTATGCCGCGAATGTTGTGTTTTTGGATATTCGTGAATGTGAGCCAGGGGCTTGGTCCGGAATGACCAATGTCCAATGACCAATGACGAATGGGACGGCGGGTCGACGGCGTGGGGATGGTTTGGCGGCCGGAGAGGTAGGCTCCGGTGAGGGAGGCGGGGTGGCGGAGGAGCGAGGGGAGGTCGCCTTGGAAGACGAGGTGGCCGCCTTTGGTTCCGGGGACGGGGCCGATCTCGACCACGTGGTCGGCGGCGCGGATCATGGCTTCGTCGTGCTCGACGACGACGACGGTGTTGCCCGCGTTTACCAAGGTGCGGATGATGCCGATGAGGCGGTCGATGTCGCGGGGGTGCAGGCCGACGGAGGGCTCATCGAGGACGAAGAGGGTATCAACCAGCGAGGTGCCGAGGCATGCGGTGAGGCCGACGCGCATGGTTTCGCCGCCGGAGAGGGTCTTGCTGGTGCGATCGAGGGTGAGGTAACCAAGGCCGACTTGGGTTAGGTAACGCAGGCGGGTTCGGATGGAGTCGAAGGCGAGGTGGGCACTGCGGGCGGAATCGCCTGAAGGTCCAGTGTCCAAGGACCAATCTTCGATAAGGGCGGTGAGTTCGGAGACGGGGAGTTGATAGAGATCGGGCAGGGTTTTGCCCTGCCATTTCCAGCAGAGGGAATCGGGGGCGAGGCGCGCGCCGTGGCAGTCGGGGCACTCGTTGTAGGAACGGTAGCGGGAGAGGAAGACGCGGACGTGGGTCTTATAGGTGTTTTTTTCCAGCCACTGGAAAAAGCCCTTGAGACCATACCAGGCGTGGGGCCACTCGCGGCCGGGTTGGCCGTAGTCGGGCTCGCCCTCGAGGACGAGTTTTTGGTGGGCGGGACTGAGGTCGGCGAAGGGGACGTTGACGGGGAGGCTGATTTTTTTGGCGAAACGAATCAGGTCTTTTTGGGATTCGCCGTAGGTCTCACCCTGCCAGGCTTTGATCGCGCCGTTGGCGATAGAGAGGGAGCGGTCGGGAATGGCGAGGTTGAGATCATTTTCGATCACGCGTCCGAAACCCCGGCAGCGCGGGCAAGCTCCGAGGGGGGAATTGAAGGAAAAGAGAGCGGGTGAGGCGGGGCGGAAGGTGCGGCCGCTGGCGGGGGAATGGAGGCCGCGGGAGAACGCGCCGACGGCGCGGAATGACGAATGACTAATGCCAAATGCAGAATGGGCGGAATCGTCCGGGGCGAAAAGGTGGAGTTGGCCCTGGCCGAAGTGGAGGGCTTGCTCGGCGGCTTCGAGGAAACGCTGGCGGGCATCGGGATTAAGGGTGATGCGGTCTTGGGCGACGAAGAGGTGGTCGGCGGCGGCGAGCGGGGAGGGATCGGTGAGGAGGTCGTCGATGCGGTGGGCGGAGGGCGAGGAGTTCGGAGCAGGGAGTAAAGCGCGGACGTAGGATTGGCCTTTGAGGCTGGTAAGGATTTCGGACCAGGTAAGGTTGGCGGGGCGGGAGATTTTGAAGGCGATGACTAGGGTCTGTCCGGGGTGGGTGGCGCTGGCTTGGGCCCAGATGGTGGCGGGGGTGTCGTCTTGGACGGGTTGGCCAGTGGCGGGGTCGAAGCAGGTGGCTACGTGGCTGAACCAGACTTTAAAATAGTCGGCCAGCTCGGTCATGGTGCCCACGGTGGAGCGGGAGGTTTTTACGGTGTTGGTCTGCTCGATGGCGATGGAGGGGCGGATGTTCTCGATCGAGTCCACCTTGGGTTTGTCGAGCAGATCGAGGAACTGGCGGGTGTAGGCGGAGAAAGTCTCCACGTAGCGGCGCTGCCCCTCGGCGTGCAGGGTGTCGAAGACGAGGGAGCTTTTGCCCGCGCCGCTGGGACCGGTGACGACGATGTAGCGGCCGAGGGGGAGGTCGAGGTCCCAGCCCTTGAGGTTGTTTTGACGCACGCCGCGCAGGCGGATGCACTCGGGGGCGGGCGCGGCGGCGGGCGGCGCGTTGCGGAGGGGGGCGGCAGGAGAGGATGCTTTGCGAACCACGCCCGCACGAAGTTCAGGCGGCGGGGGAAGGCAAACGCGGAACGGCGTTGCGAACAGCGACGGCGTTACTCGGCGGCGGGGGCGATTTCGATGTTGGCCTTGGCGGCGCGGATGGAAGCGGCGATGGCGGGGGCGGGAGCGCGGTCGGTTACAATGGTGAAACGTGGGTCGAAGGGAGAGGCGAGGGCGAGGGCTTTGCGGCCGAACTTCGACCCATCGATGGCGAAAATAGTTCGCTCGGACGCGGCGATCATACGGCGTTGGGAGGCGACTAGGAGGGCGTTATGGTTCCAAACGCCGGCTTCGGTGACGCCGGCGCCACCGAGAATGGCGAGGTCGGCGTGGATCTGACCTAGGGATTGCTCGCAGAGCGGGCCGACGAGCACGCCGAGGCGGTTATCAATGCTGCCTCCGGTGACGATGGTTTCCAGCGAGCCGAGGTCGGCATAGAGAGCGGCGATAGGCAGGGAGCTGGTGATGACTTGCAGGCGCTTGGTGGCGAGCAGGCGGGCCACGGCGTAAACGCTGGTGCCACCGTCGAGAATTATGGTCATGCCGGGCTGCACTAGGTCGGCGATACGGCGGGCGACGGCGTGTTTCTCGGCGGCCTGGCGTTGGTCGCGGGCGATGAAATCGTATTCGCGGGCGCGTTCGTCGGTCTCGATCAGGGTGGCGCCGCCGTGGTGGCGGCGGAGCACGCCGCGGGTCTCCAAGGTGTCGAGGGCGCGGCGGATGGTGGAGAGGGACGTGTCGCAACTCGACGCGAGGGTGTGCAGATCCGCGTATTTGTGTTCGCGGATGTAGCGTTCGATAAGGTCGAGGCGCTGCTTAGTTGTCATGCTTCGCGATACTCGTAGCTGGGACGGGCGGGAAGGATTTATTTCATTGCGACGGGCGGAGCCGGGCGAATGGTGCGCGGGATGAATAGTCGGTTCCTGAATCTGATCGTGCGGTGGCTGGTGCTCGCGCTGGGCGTGACGCTGGCGGAAAAGATCGTGCCTGGCATCCATTGCGACGACGCGGCCACGCTAGTCGTGGTTGTGGTGTTGCTGAGCTTTTTCAACGCGGTGCTGCGGCCACTACTGGTGTTGTTCACCCTGCCGTTTATCGTGCTCACGCTTGGGCTGGGGCTGGTAGTGATCAACGCGCTGCTGTTCTTGCTGGTGAGCCGCTTGGTGGAAGGATTTCACGTGGACGGGTTCTGGGCGGCGTTTTGGGGCGCGATTATTGTGGGTATTACGAATCTGTTATTGGCCAGAAATACGGGGAAGCCGAACGGCGGCGGTGGGCGTGGCGGCAACGCAGGCGGAGGCGGCAGCGGTGGCGCTATGAACGAGCCCGTGCGCAAGGTGCGCGGCGGGCCGGATGTGATCGACGTGTGAGCCTGACGGAGACGGACGCGTGCGGTTGCTCAGGGCTGGACGAGCGGGTTTTTCTTTAGCTTGTCGATCTTGGGGCGGATGACGGCCTGGCAGTAACCGGCGCCGGGGTTGTTGCGATAGTAATCCTGGTGGTAGGCCTCGGCGGGGAAATACTCGGGCAGTGGAGAGATTTCAGTGATGATTTTGCCGTCCCAGCCGGGGTTGGCGCGGTCGCGGGAGGCGAGGATGAGGGCTTTTTCGGAGTCGTTGGCGTAGTAGATGACTGAGCGATACTGGGTGCCGGTGTCGGCGCCCTGGCGATTGAGCGTAGTGGGGTTGTGGATGTCCCAAAAGTAGTCGAGCAAGGCGCTGCGGGTGACCTTGGCGGGGTCGAAGGTGAGTTTGACCACTTCGGCGTGGCCGCTGACGCCGGTGCAGACTTGCTCGTAGGTCGGGTTGGGACGCTTGCCGCCGGCGTAACCGCTCTCGGCGGTGAGCACGCCGGGGACGAGTTCGTAGGCGGCTTCGACGCACCAGAAGCAGCCGCCTCCTAGGACGAGGGTTTCGGCGTTGGCAGGGATGGTGACGGGGGCGGAGGCGGCGGGAAGATCGGCGGAGGAGTTGGTGCAGGCGGACATAAGGAGGGTGGCGAGGGCGAGCAGGGACGCGGGTAGTAGGCGGGTGAGTTTGGTGGCGAAGGGCATGACTATGAGAACCGGAACATGCCTAATATATTCCCGGGGGCAAATGGGGCGCGGACGCGATGCGCGGGCGGGATGGGGACGGAAAGACGAAATTAAGGCAGAGTTTAACCGCTAAGGCAGCGGCTCAATGAGCGCTGCTGGGGGAAGGCGGTTTCGCGGGGCGAAACTTGGGGTTTCGATGGTTCGGCCAATGGCCTCGGTGGAGGGCGGATGGCGGGGGCGGGTTTGCGAACGGCGGGGTGCGGCGACCCCGCCCTACATGACGAGGCGGAGTTCGGTTGCGGGGTCGAAGAGGTGGGCGCGGTCGGCGTCGATGCGGAAGCTTTGGCGCGTGCCGGGGGCGAGGGTTTCGTGGCCGCCGGGGTTTTTGCTGATGAAGGCGTGCGCGCCGGTGTGGGCGTAGAGGTAGGTTTCGGAGCCCATGGGTTCGACGAATTCCAGCGTGGCTTGGAAATCGGAGGCGTCGGCGGGGGCAAGGCGGCAGTTTTCCGGGCGCAGGCCGAGGATAAGTTCGCGGCCGACGTAGGTGGCGGCGGCGGGGCGGGACGGCAGGCTGAGGGTGAGCGAGCCGGGGGCGTTTTCGCGGAAGACGAGTCCGGAGGATTCCTGGTGCAGCGTGCCTTTGAAGAAGTTCATCGGCGGGGTGCCGAGGAAGCCGGCGACGAAGAGGTTGGCGGGCTCGTGGTATATTTTTAGCGGGGTGTCGATTTGTTGGACGACGCCTTCTTTGAGGCCGGTGGCGGGGTTGAGCACGGCGTCCATGACGACGATGCGGGTGCCCATGGTCATGGCCTCGATCTGGTCGTGGGTGACGTAGATCATGGTGGCCTGGAGGCGGCGGTGGAGCTTGATGATCTCGGCGCGCATCTGGACGCGCATCTTGGCGTCGAGATTGGAGAGCGGTTCGTCGAAGAGAAAAACCTTGGGCTGGCGGACGATGGCGCGGCCGACGGCGACGCGCTGGCACTGGCCGCCGGAGAGCGCCTTTGGCGTGCGGTCGAGGAGCTGGCTCAGACCAAGGATTTCGGCGGCGGCGGCAACGCGGCGCTGGATTTCGTCCTTGGGCGTTTTGCGCAGCTTTAGGCCGAAGGCCATGTTTTCGAAAACGCTGAGGTGCGGGTAGAGCGCGTAGTTTTGGAAAACCATCGCGATGTCGCGGTCCTTGGGCGGGGTGTCGTTCATGCGCACGCCGTCGATGTGGAGTTCGCCGCGCGAGATGGACTCCAGCCCGGCGATCATACGCAGGGTGGTGGATTTGCCGCAACCGGAGGGGCCGACGAAGACGATGAATTCGCGGTCGGCGATTTCGAGGGTGAAGTCGCGCACCGCCGTGACCTCCCCGGTTTTGCCGCCGGGGTAGGTTTTGTATAGGTTCTGGAGCGAGACGGTGGCCATGGGCGGGAGCGGGGCGCGGGGGTATTTAGCGGGAAAGCTTGCGGTATTTGATTCGGTGGGGGCGGTCGGCTTCCTTGCCTTTGCGCTTCTTGAAATCTTCGAGGTAGGCGGAGTAGTTTCCGTTGTAGTAAACGACTTCGCTGTCGCCTTCGAAGGCGAGGATGTGGGTGGCGACGCGGTCGAGGAACCAGCGGTCGTGGGAGACGACTACGGCGCAGCCGGCGAAACCTTCGAGGCCTTCTTCGAGGGCGCGGATGGAGTTTACGTCGAGGTCGTTGGTAGGCTCGTCGAGGAGGATGAGGTTGGCCCCGCTTTTAAGCAGGCGGGCGAGGTGAACGCGGTTGCGTTCGCCGCCGGAGAGGACGCCGACTTTTTTCTGCTGGTCGGCCCCGGTGAAGCCGAATTGGGCGCAGTAGGCGCGGGCGTTTACCTCGCGGCCGGGCATGCGGATGATCTCTTCGCCGCCGCTGATGGCTTCGTAGATGGTTTGGGTGTCGGGCAGGGAATCGCGCGACTGGTCCACGTGGGAGATGAGCACGGTGTCACCGATGCGCAGGGTGCCGGTATCGGGTTTTTCGGCGCCGGTGATGAGGCGGAAGAGGGTGGTCTTGCCCGCGCCGTTGGGGCCGATGACGCCGACTAGGCCGCCGGGGGGTAGGGAGAAGCTGAGGTTTTCGAAGAGGAGTTTTTCGCCGTAGGCTTTGGCCACGCCCTTGAGCTCGACCACGAGCTGGCCGAGGCGCGGGCCCTTGGGGAGAATGAGTTCGAATTCGCGGTCCTGCTCGGCGGTGACGGAGCTGCTGACCATCTTTTCGTAGGCGCTGATGCGGGCCTGGGATTTGGCGTG
>CANIWJ010000035.1 GCA_947471035.1 Verrucomicrobiota bacterium | reverse complement strand
AGGCTCCAGTATCGCCCAAATTTGATCCGATATGTCATGCCTCCGGTGGCTTTCTTTCATCGAACCATACGCATGGACTCCCGTTTCTCGCCGTCAATAAAATCTCGTGACGACACGATCTAGATTCGTTGTCGATTTCGAACCCGATTCCGGCCAAGGTGCCTCCGTTTTTGGTTTATGAAATCGAGACGCCGTTCGGACTCGGGCGATTCGCGCCGTACCAGTATGAACGGACGGTGCAGCAGACGCGGATCCGGTTGTTTTGGGGACGGATTGTGGCGTGGTGTGTGGGTGTTTTTTTGGTGACGTGGCTGTTGGCGACGAGCGGGCTGTATTTCTATGTGAAGTATGGGCGTGGGTTTTCCGAAGTGCGGTATGAGCACATGCTGTTGTTACCGTGGCGGATGGAGGAGTATCGGCGCACCAAGGGGGAGGCTTGGGTGAAGGATGGGCTGAAAGCGGCGGAGGCCGGGGACTGGCGGCAGGCGTTTGATCTGTTGCGCGGCGGGCTGACCAGCGTGCCGGAGGCGAGGGAGGCACGCTTGATGTTGGCGCGCATTTACTTGATGGCGGGGCGTACGGATCAGGCACGCGAGACCCTGCTGGCGGGGCTGGCCTACCATCCCGACGAGTTGGACTATCTGCGCACGGTGCTGGGTTTTCTCTTTGAACAACAAGCGGATGCAGCTGTGATCGAAATCACTACCGAGCTGGGCGGACGTTTGGCTGCGGATTCGCCGACGGGTCGGATGGCGGCGACGGCGCGGGCCTTTGCGTTATTTAACCGTGATGCTTACACGGAGGCGCAAGCCGCGTTTCGGAGCGCCGGTTTGAGTCAGACTCCCGAGGCGCGTTTCGTGGCGGCGCGGATTGCCTGGGAGCAGGGGCGGCGCGAGGAAGCGCTGACCCGGCTGCGCTCGCTGCATGCGCAGGTAAAGTCGGATGAGGAAATTTACCGCACCTTGGTTTATTATTTACGGGAGGCAGGCCAGATTGGGGAGGCGCGCCGGGTCGCATTCGCGCATCAATTGGAAGTGCCTGACCGGGTGGAGCCGAGGCTTGATTTTATCGGGGCTTGTCTGGCGGCGGGCGATGCGGAGGCGGCGGCTGTGGCTGAAGCGGATGTTTTGCGGATCTTTGCGGATGATACGTCCGCGCTGCTGCGTTTGGCAGATGGCGCGGCGAAGCAAGGTCGTGCGGACACGGCCTGGCGGGTGGCGGCGCGTTGTCGGGAGCTGGGGCAGGAGGAGGCGGCAAGTACGTTGATCGCGGTGCAGGCTGAATTGGAGCGTAAGGATTATACCGAGGCGCTACGGCGGATTAATCTCTTGGCGGCCCAGGATTCAGGTGCGCGGAGCGCGGGCTCGGAGAAGTGGAGTGAGATTCAGCGGCAGTCGCTGGCGGGCTTGCGGGCAGTGGCCGTATACGGCACCGGCCAGGCGATGGAGTCCGAGCCGGTGCTGGTTCTTGTGCGGGCCTCGCGGGGTTTGAGCGCCGCCACGTTGACTTTGCTGGCGGGGCAACTGGAACGGGTGGGGCCTAGTCAGGAAGTGGAGCAGTTACTCAAGATTGCGGTGGAGCGTGATCCGCTTTATCAGCCGGCTTTGGTCGCGTTATTGCGCAGAGTCGCGGCAGCGGGCGATTTGTCGGCGGCCGGTCCATGGATCGAGCGCTTGGTTGGCATGCGCAAGCCACCGAAGGATTTACTCAACCAATTGGTAGAGAGGCTTAATTCGGATTACTATGTGTATTTCTCCGAACGCGGTCGTTTGCTGGCGGAACTCGACTCGCGTCGGCGTTGAGGGAGCTTTCGCGGGAGTGGATTAAGACTTGGCCGGAGTCGGTTCTGGCCCGAGTGGGCCGCCGAGCGAACGGTGGAGCGAGACGCGCAGGCTGACGAGGCGGCGTTGTTCGCGGACCAGGCGCTGCTCGATGGCGTAGAGCTGCTGCACGGCGGTGAAGACGGGCAGGTAATCGGTGAGGCCGGAGTCGTACCGGCTGCGGGCTTGATCGAGGGTCGCTTGGAGCAGGGCTTTGCGCTCTTCGAGACGTTCCAGCAGCTCGATCTGTTTGGAGCCGGTCCGGAGGAGGGAATCCACTTCCCAGACGGCTTTGATGTAAGACTGGGTGAAGCTGTTTAGGCGCTCGCGGTAAACTGCTTTGGTGCGGACCCATTCCGAGCGGCGGTTGCCCCAGTCGAGCAGCGGTTGCACGAGGCTGGCGCCGAGGATGATGGTGCCGAATTCGCCGCCTCGGTTGTAGGTTTTGAGTCCGTCGAGACTAAGGCTGAGGCGCGGGATGCGGTCGGCGAGGGCGCGGGCGGTTTCTGCGTCGGCTGAGATCAAGTCGGCCTGGGCGGACCGCAGGTCAGGGCGGAGACGGAGGAGTGCGCTCGGGTCGCCGATGGTGGGGAGCGCGGGTAGGGCGGGAAATTTATTGGCGGAGGCCTGCCCGGCGAAATCAGCTTCGCCGGGCAGGCGGCCGAGCAGGGTGGCAAGTTGACCGTAGAGTTCGCCCAAAGCGGCCTCGGCAGGGGGGATCTGGCTGCGCAGGTCGGAGAGTTGGGATTGCTGCTGGAGCACGTCGAGGCGGGAGACCACGCCTTGTTCATAACGCTGCTCTACGAGGCGGAGCAGGTCGGAGGCGGTTTTGGCCTGTTGTTGGAGCAGGGCCAGCAGGCTGCGTTGCTCCACGATGCCGAAGTAGGCTTCGGCCACGCCGACCGAGACGGTGAGGCGGGCGGTGTCGAGTGCACCTTGACGGGAGGCGGCGTCGGCTTTGCGGGCCAGACGGGTGCTGTCCAAGCGGCGAAAGACATCCAGTTCCCAAGTGGCACTGAGGCCGGCCGACCATTGGTCGTCGCGCAGGGCGCGGCTGTCGGCCTTAACATCCCGGGAATACCCGCCGGTTAAATTAAGTTGCGGGCGGTTGGCCCCTTGGGCGCGGCCGTAGGTGGCGAGGGCTTGCTCGAAGCGTTCCTTGGCGGCGGCGGCGTCAAAGTTGCGCGCCAAGGCTTCGCGGATGAGGGCGTCGAGCTGGGGCATGGACCATTCTGACCACCAAGCGGGCGCGTCGGCGGCGGGTTCTTCTTTGGTCGGGGTGGCCGCAACCAGTGGACGCGGATCGAGTTGCACCTTATGTACCGCACAGCCGCTCAGGCCGCCGCCCAAAGAGGCGAGCCCGATCAGGCCGATAACGGCCATTCGTGGCAGAGGCCGACGAATCGGGGCGAAGGTGTTGGTTGAGACAAGGGGGGGACGCATGGTAAAGGGAGCTGGTAAGCAAACCATAAGCCACCTGTCCGATTCAGGCCGGGTCGAGCGAAAATATTTTTCATACATCGCGTTGGCCCTTGATTTTAAAGGGCGATTTAATGTTCACAGCCCTCCGGGCGGGCGATGGATTGAGGCAAGGCTTGCCAAATTCGGTCTTACTGCACATCTCGGACGCTTCCCCAATGAATACCAAGGCCTTTCTGCCCCTCGCCCTTATCCTTGTCGCGGCCAGTCTTACTGGTTGCGCCCATCAAACCACCCGCACCGGTAGCAAAACCAACATCCTTTTTGGTTTGGTTGAAATCGAGCGCGGCGCTTATCAGCCAGCTCCGGTAAATTCTTTCGATACGAATTCCAATGATCTGATCGGCAATGCCGGCAAACCTTCCGGAACCCAGACCAAGATCGCCTGGGGTTTGATCACCAATAACGATTATTGAGCCGAAGCCCTGACATTTTCTCTAAACCGCATCCGTAACGGGTGCGGTTTTTTTGCGCCTGCTCCAAACCCTCGACGCGACGCGATTTTTCCCTCTTTTCGTTAACGCTTGTCGCCCTCCGCCAACATTGCCCGCCACTTGGCCGCCTACGCCGCCGCGCACCCTGCCCAGGCTGCGCTTAAAATACCGCGCGGCCGACGCTCCGGTCGGATCGAGTATTTGACGCTTTCCTACGCGGAGCTCTCCGCCGAGGTCGCCGCTCAGCGGGTCCGGCTTGCCGCCGCCGGGTTGCGCCCCGGCGACCGGACGTTGGTCATGGTGCGGCAGGGTCTGCCGCTGCTTGCGGTGGTGTTCGCCTTGTTTGAGTTGGGGGCCGTGCCCGTGGTGATCGACCCCGGTATGGGGCGGAAAAGTTTTTTGCGCTGTGTCGCCCACAGCCGGCCGCATGCGCTGGTGGGCATACCGGCCGCCCGACTGGCCGCGTGGGTGTTTCGCTCCGCCTTCCGTAGCGTGAAGCTACGCATAGCGGTATCAGGGGCCAATACCGCCCGCTTGACGCGGCCCGGGGCAGTTCGTCCGGCGGCCGCGCCGTCCGCGCTGGAGTGTTTGCCGGAGGATCTGGCGGCCATCCTTTTTACCAGCGGTTCCACCGGCGCGCCCAAGGGAGTGTGTTACACGCACGGTCAGTTCGATGCGCAGGTGGGGCTGATCCGGGAAACCTACGCCATTGAGCCGGGTGAGGTGGATCTACCGCTGTTGCCGCTCTTCGCCTTGTTCGCCCCTGCGCTAGGCATGACCACGATCGTGCCCGAGCTCGACCCGTCGCGCCCTGCCCAAGCCGATCCGTCGAAGCTGGTGCAGGCGATCTTGCAGGAGAATGTCACCAACTCCTTCGGTTCACCGACGCTGTGGGGGAACTTGGCCGCCTATTGTCTACGCACGCACCAGACGCTGCCTTCGCTGCGCCGCGTGCTTTGCGCGGGAGCGCCGGTGCCGCCCTGGCTTTGGGAAACGCTCACCGATGTCATGCCTCGAGGTGTATTGCATAGTCCCTACGGCGCGACCGAAGTGTTGCCGGTGAGCACGATCTCCGCTGCGGACGTGGTGCACGGCACGGCCCTGGAAACGTTGCGCGGGGGCGGGGTCTGTGTCGGTCGGGTGTTGCCGCAGAACCTGGTTAAAATCATCGCGCCGGACGACGGGCCGATCGCCCGGCTGGACGAAGCTCGCGAACTGCCGGCTGGCGAGGTGGGCGAGATCATCGTCACCGGGCCGTCCGTTACGAAAAACTACGACGCATTGCCGGAGGCGGACGCGCGGGCCAAAATCGCCGGTTCAGACGGCGCGGTCTGGCACCGGATGGGAGATCTGGGGTGTTTCGATTCCGTAGGCCGGCTGTGGTTTTGCGGACGGAAGGTAGAGACAGTGCACACCGAGCGCGGCCCGCTTTATCCCGCCTGCGTGGAGCCGCTTTTCGACATTCACAACGACGTGCGCCGGTGCGCACTGATCGGAGTTGGTCCGGTTGGGCGGCAGCGTCCGTCCTTGGTGATTGAACCGACCGAGCCCGATTTAATTCGCACTGGCGCGGATTGTCGGAGGCTGGCGCGCGAGCTGCGGGCCATCGCGCTGCGGCACGCACATACGACTGCGATCAAGGTTTTCTATTTTCGCGAGGCACTGCCGGTGGATGTGCGGCACAACGCCAAGATCCATCGGCTTACGCTGTCGCGCTGGGCGGCGGAGGGGGCGGTCGGCCACGAGTCGGATCCGAAACGATGAGTGCGACCGAGGCACAGTTTTCGGCGGATTTGGAGACGGGGGCGGCTCTGGTCACCGGGGGCACCGGGTTTCTTGGGTCTCGGGTTTTGGCCCGGCTGCGGGCGGCGGGACGCCCGGTGACGGTCGTCTCCCGGTCGCCGAGGCCTGAGTTGGAAGCGACTGGGGTGAGGGTGGTGGTGGGTGCGTTGCATGATCCGGCGGTCTGCGCCGAGGCGGTGCGGGGGGCGGGCACGGTGTTTCATGTCGCGGCGCGCGTCGGGGTGTGGGGCGCTTATGCGGATTTTTACCGGGATAACGTGCTCGCCACTCGGACTTTGTTGGCGGCGGCGCGGGCCGCCGGTGTGGCGCGCTTCGTCCATACCAGTACGCCGAGTGTGGTCTATAATGGCCGGGATCTGGCCGGGGCGGACGAGTCGCTGCCTTTGACTATGAAGTGTCCCTCGCCGTATCCGTTAACCAAGGCCTTGGCCGAGGCGGAGGCGCGGGCGGCGCATAGCGATGCGTTTCGGGTCTGCGCGCTGCGGCCTCATTTAATCTGGGGCGTGGGCGACCCGCATCTGGTGCCACGGATCTTGGCGCGCGCCGCCGCCGGACGGCTTAGGGTGGTGGGCGACGGGCAAAACCGGGTGGATATGGTGCACGTGGAAAACGCCGCCGACGCCCAATTACTGGCCGAGCGCGCGCTGGCCGAAGGACAGGCAGGCGGGAAGGCCTACTTCATTACCAACGGGGAGCCGGTGAATCTCTGGCAGTGGGTGGATGGGCTGTTACGCGCGCTGGGGCGTCCGCCGCTGCCGAAACGCCGCGTGCCACTGGGTTTGGCGCTCGCGCTGGGGGCGGGATGCGAGGCGGCGTGGGCTATCTTGAGGCGGGCGGACGAGCCGCCGATGACGCGGTTTATCGCGGCGGAGCTGGCCAAGGACCATTGGTTCGATCTGTCCGCAGCGCGGCGGGATTTAGGCTACGCGCCGCGCGTGAGCATGGCTGAGGGGACTGCCGAGCTGGTGGCGCATCTGCAGTCCAAGTAAACGTCACCGACTGGAGCGTCGGTCTGCGTAACTGAAGTACGCGGCATTTACGTAAGCTTCCAGCGGTCAATATCCCGGTTGGAAAAGCGTACACCCGCGATGGAGAGGGCGAGCGGCTGGCGCGGATTCATTGGCAGGTCGGGGACGCCTTCGAGCTGGAGCCGACCGCGCAGGGCGTCGCACGAGCCGCGCAACAGGGTGAGTTCGACGCGTTCACCGAGGGGCAGACACCAGATCCGGGCGATTTCGTCGCGGAGATGAGGTACCGGCCCCGGCTGCAAGGCGGGCACCGAGTCGAATATGAAGTCGAGTTGATCGCCGGGCATGGAAACAGGGTTAAGCTTATCAGCGGTTTGGGATGCAGATATAGCGAAGAACTATTCACCTTTTCAGCGCGACATCCGATTTAACCCGGATCTTTTATCCCAATTGGTGCCCGGGAGCGGACTCGAACCGCTACACCTTTCGGCACAGGCTTCTGAGACCTGCGTGTCTACCAATTCCACCACCCGGGCAGGGAGGGACGGCAAAAGCACTCGGCACGGGCTTCGCAGGCAAGCCCGATTTTAGCCGGGATTCGCTGGGGGATCTTAACTTCAGCCGTTAAACGCCGCCATGTCGCTGCGAGCGTGCTGCATTTCGGCCAAAATAACGTCGGTACGGTGCAACAACTGTCGCCCTGCCGCCGTGATCGTCACCATGCGGCCCATGCGGTCGAAAAGCCGACAGCCCAGATCCCGCTCCAGGGCCTTGATCGCGTGGCTCACGGCAGATTGCGTAAGCCCCATCTCTTTCGCGGCCTGCGTAAAGCTGCTCACGCGGGCCAGAGTGGAGAAGGCGAGAAGTTTGCGGCTATCGAGAATGGCGGGCGACATGGGAAAGGCGACGAGTTGCGAGGAGGTTGCCATGAGCACGATTCAAGCCACCGCCGCCGCAGAGGCTTAGCATGAGGCGATTTCATGCCATTGCTTCCGTGCGAGGGCTCGTTTCCGATGCGCAGGTCTAACTTTTGCGACCTGCATGTCCGAATCCCAATCGTCTCCTAATCACACTGTTCCAGCCCCGCGTTTCCGCATCGAGTTTCCCGTCGATTTGCCGATCAGCGCGCGGGCTCCGGAGATCGTGGAGTTACTAGGGAGGCATCAGGTTTTGATTTTGGCAGGTGAGACGGGGTCGGGCAAAACCACCCAGATTCCAAAGATGTGCCTGGCGGCGGGGGGAGGCACGCGGGGGCAGATCGCCTGCACGCAGCCCCGGCGGGTGGCGGCGCTTTCGGTTTCGCGGCGGGTGGCGGAAGAGCTCAATGTTACCTGGGGGCGCGAGGTCGGTTGCAAAATCCGTTTCGACGACCGCACGGGGCGCGACACGGTGGTCAAATTTATGACCGACGGCATGCTGCTCGCCGAGGTCCAGTCCGACCCCTTGCTGCGCGCTTACGACACCATCATTTTGGACGAGGCCCATGAGCGCTCGCTCAACATCGATTTCCTGCTCGGGCATTTGCGCAACCTGCGTTTCAAGCGGCCCGAGCTGCGCATCGTGGTGACCTCGGCCACGATCGACACTGAGGTATTTTCCAAGGCCTTCGACGACGCGCCCATCGTGCAGGTCTCCGGGCGCACCTTTCCTGTCGAGGTCATCTATGCGCCGCTTGACCAGCTTGGCTCGGATTCGGCCGAGGGTGACGAACCCGAGGCGCGGGCCGAGGCGTTGCATTACGTGGATGGCGCGGTGGAGGCGGTGGAGCGCATCCTGTCTGATCGGGATACGAGCGGCGACATTCTCGTTTTTATGCCGGCCGAGCGGGATATCCGCGAGGCCTGCGAGCTGTTGGAGGGCCGGCACCGCCAGGCCGAGGTGATTCCGCTTTTCGGGCGTCTTTCGCAGGCCGAGCAGCAGCGGATTTTTGCCACTTCGCAGCGGCGCAAAATCATCGTCGCGACCAATATCGCTGAGACCTCGCTTACCCTGCCGGGAATTCGTTTCGTGGTCGATACGGGCTTGGCGCGGGTGAGTCGCTACGTGCCCGCCGCGCGCACCCGACGCCTGCCCATCGAGGCGGTGGCCCAGTCGAGCTGCGATCAGCGCAAGGGCCGCGCCGGACGTGTGGCGGAGGGCGTGTGCATCCGGCTCTACTCGGAGGAAGATTACAACGCGCGCCCGCGCTTCGCCCAACCTGAAATTCAACGCGCCAACCTGGCGGACGTTATCCTGCGGATGAAGGCCTTCGGCCTGGGCGACATCGAGCGGTTCCCCTTCATCAACATGCCGGCGGTGAAGTCGATCCGCGCTGGTTACGCCTTGTTGGAAGAGCTTGGCGCGCTTGATGGTGAGGAGTCGGAGGTGGGCGGCGGTGCGGCGGCGCGGCCGCTGACCCCGTTGGGGCGCGAGCTGGCTCGCCTGCCGGTGGATCCAACCGTGGGCCGGATGATTTTGCAGGCGCGCGAGGAAAAGGCGCTGCACGAGGTGCTAGTCATCGCGGCCGGTCTCTCGATTCAGGATCCGCGAGAGCGCCCGATGGACGCGCGTGAGAAGGCCGACGCCGCGCACCGCCGCTTCGTGCACCCGGATTCGGATTTTCTGACCTTGCTCGCCATTTGGGAGACGTTTCACGACGAACTCGAACGGCTTTCGCAGGCGCGCCTGCGGCGGTTTTGCCGCGACCACTTTTTGAGCTACACCCGTATCCGCGAGTGGCGCGATATTTACGCACAGTTGCTCGATGTGCTGGAGACGCGGAAGGATTTTAAGATGACGTCGGTGTTCGATGGCGTGGCACCCGTAGACCGGACTCCGGATAAAATCGCCTCGGGCTCGCCCGGCTACCGGGCCATTCATCGCAGCATCTTATCCGGGCTTTTGGGCAACATCGCTGCGCGCGACGAGGAGGCGGGCGGTTTCCGCGCCAGTCATGATCGGCGCATCGCGGTGTTTCCCGGTTCCGCGTTACACGTGCGCGACGAGCCCCGGAAAAAGCCCGTCGATACCCGCCAAGGTCCGGCCAAGGCGGCGGCTACCAAGGCACCGCGTTGGATCATGGCGGCCGAGATCATGGAAACCTCGCGGCTGTATGCGCGCACGGCGGCGCGGCTCGACCCGGCCTGGGCGCTCGATCTGGGGCGTCACTTGCTCAAGGTTTCCCACAGCGAACCATTTTGGAATGTCGATGCCGGCCGCGTGATGGTGAAGCAGCGCACCCGGCTTTACGGACTGGAGATGGAAAACCGCGCCGTCTCCTACGGTAAAATCAACCCGGCACACGCCACCGAAATTTTTATCCGCGAGGCGCTGGTGAACGACGTGATCACCTGGCCGCTCGATTTTCTGGCCCACAACCGCGAGGTGCGCGACGAGCTGGAGCATCTGCTCACCCGCGCACGCGACACCGGGTTTCTGAATCTGGACGAGGCGCTGTATCGGTTTTATGCCGACCGTCTTCAGCCGGGCCGCGCCTCCGATGCACCCGAGGACGGCGTCTCGGCAGTGCAGGATCTGGTGGCACTGGTGCGTGAGCGGCGGGGCAAGTATCCGCGGTTTCTGATGCTGGCGCCGGAGGATTTGCGTGATCCGGCCAGCATACCAGTGGACGAGGTGGCGTTTCCCGCCGCTCTGCCGCTTGGCCAGAGCGCGCTTCCGCTGAGTTACACCTATCGCCCTGGCCAGCCCGACGACGGGGTGACGCTCGATATTTCCCCGGCTGATGCGGCGCGGCTCACGCCTATCGCTCTCGATTGGGCGGTGCCGGGGCACCTCGCGTTGAAGGTCGAGCATTACCTCTCGTCGTTGCCCAAGGAGGCGCGGCGGCTGTTCGTGCCGCTGGCGGAAACGGTGAAACAGCTAGCCGCTGCCGTCGCCGCGCGCGACCGACTGACGGACCGACGCGAAGCCTTGCCCGACGCGCTGGCCGCCTGTCTGAACGAGCGTTTCCCGTTGCGGGTGGACGCTTCAGCCTGGGCCGAAAAACCACTGCCGGCCCACCTTTGCGTGCGTATCCGGGTGGTGGATGAAAAAGGGAAAGAGCTCTTTGCCGCGCGCGAACTCGAGGAGCTGGCACGTTTGCTTGCCGACTATCAGCGGGTGGCGAGCGCGAAGGTCGCGCAGGACGCGCCGACCGCCTGGACTCGCGCCCGGGAGAAGTGGGAAAAGCCGGACCAGTCGGCCTGGGCCTTTGGCGAGAAATTGCCCGAGCGCGTGGAGGTGTGCGTGCAAAGCGGACTTACGATTTACGCGTACCCTGCGTTGAAAATCGGGACTTCGGGCGTGGTGCTGCGGCTGGCGCGCGACGCTGAGGAGGCGGCCGCGCAAACTCGGCTTGGGTTGGGGCGTTTGTTGGAGTTGGAGCTGCGCCACGAGCTGGCGTTTTTGCATAAGGAACTGCGCGGCCTGCGCGAATTGGGGGCGTTGCTCGCAACCTATTGCTCCTTGAACCAGCTGACAGAGGACGCCTCCGGGCTGTTTCAGCGCTGGTTGTGCGCGCCGGAACGGGTCGCGGCCCCGACGCAGGGGGCGTTTTCCACCGCCGTCGCGCAGGCCAGGCACGAGCTACGCACTGCGGGACCGAAGCTGAGCGCGACCCTGCGCGAGGTGTTCACCCTGCGCGCGGCGCTGGAGGCACACGCCGCCCCTTATCCGACCCTCGCGAGCGACCTTGCCCAGCTGCTGCCGAAGACCTTGTTGCGTGAAATCGACTACGCGCGCCTGCAACATGTGCCGCGTTACCTGAAGGCGTTAAAGTTGCGGGCCGAGCGCTGGCGTCAGAGTCCGGCCAAGGAGGCCGAGCGCAGCCGCGCCCTCGCTCCCTGGCTGGCCCGGCAACGGGCGCTGTCCCGCTCCGATGCGCGCTATTGGCTGGTGGAAGAGTATCGCGTGAGTTTGTTTGCTCAGGAGCTGGGCACCGCCGAGGCGGTGAGTCCTCAACGGCTGGAGCGCGAATTCGCGCAGGCGGGCGGGGCCGCCGCCGCTCCGTCCGCGCCGCCCAAACCCGCCTCGCCGCCGATTTCCGTTCTGCCGGTATCAGCCAAAAAAGGCGCTCCGCTCAAATCCTTGGGCGCGCTGGGCGATCTTTTCCGCAAGTGATACGGGCAATGCGGCGACGCAGTCGGTGTCGGGGGTGTGCCGACTTTGCGCCGCGCTGGCGCGGGGGCGGGTGATCGTGTCGCACCCGGAGCCGGGCGTAGGAGCACTTAGCTAGGTAAACACCCCGTTGTGAATTGGCCCGGCGGTTGCGAGAGTAGGGCGCATGGATCTCAATCAACTCACTCAAATGTCCCGCCAGGCCGTTACCGACGCCCAAGCCGAGGCGCGCCGACGCGGGCACAACGAAGTCGATACCTGGCACCTCCTCCATGCTTTGCTCGCCCAAGAGAGCGGGATCGTGCCGGCCTTGGTGGAGAAGCTCGGGCTCACCACCAGCGCCTTGCAACTCGCCGCCGAGCGCGAGCTGGAGCGGTTGCCGTCGGTTTCGGGCAGCGTCGATGCGTCGAAGGTTTATGTCACCCAGGCGGCCAACGAGGCACTGACCCGAGCCGAGGCCGAGGCGAAGTCGCTCAAGGATGAGTTCGTCTCGGTCGAGCACGTGTTTCTCGGACTGCTCGACGTCGCCAAACCCGACTCTCTGGCGAAGTATTTCAAATCCTTCGGTATCGACCGGGCCAAGACCCTCGCCGCCCTAAAAACCCTGCGCGGGGCCCAACGCGTCACCACCGACAACCCTGAGTCCACCTACGCCGCTTTGCAGAAATACGGCATCGACCTGGTCGAGTTGGCTAAGAAAGGGAAAATGGACCCCGTGATCGGCCGCGACGACGAGATCCGCCGCACCGTGCGCATCCTGTCGCGCAAGACCAAGAACAACCCCGTGCTCATCGGCGAGCCCGGCGTAGGCAAGACCGCCATCGTCGAGGGGCTGGCCCAGCGCATCGTGCGCGGCGACGTGCCCGAGGGGCTGAAGGAAAAAACCATTTTCTCCCTCGATATGGGCGCACTAGTCGCGGGCGCGAAGTATCGCGGCGAATTCGAGGAACGCCTCAAGGCCGTACTCAACGAGGTGAAGCAGGCCGAGGGGCGCATCATCCTCTTTATCGACGAGCTGCACACCATCGTCGGCGCGGGCAAGAGCGAGGGCGCGATGGACGCCGGCAACCTGCTTAAGCCCATGCTGGCTCGCGGCGAGTTGCACTGCATCGGAGCAACCACGCTCGATGAATACCGTAAACACATCGAAAAAGACGCCGCGCTCGAACGACGTTTTCAGCCGGTGCTGGTCGAGCCGCCCTCGGTCGAAGACGCCATTTCTATTCTACGTGGCATCCGCGAGCGCTTCGAGCTGCACCATGGCGTGCGTATCCAAGACAACGCGCTGGTGGCCGCCGTCACGCTCTCCAATCGCTACATCAGCGATCGCTTCCTGCCCGACAAGGCCATCGACCTGGTGGACGAAGCCTGCGCGATGATCCGTACCGATATGGACTCGGCCCCGCAGGAGCTGGACGCGCTCCAGCGTCGCGTGCTTCAGCTGGAAATCGAGGAGGCGGCGCTGCGCCTGGAAAAAGACGACGCCTCGAAGCACCGGTTGGAGGCCCTGCGCAAGGAGCTGGGCGATGCCCGCTCGCAGGCCACCGCGCTGCGCGCCAAGTGGGAAAAGGAAAAGGCCTCGGTCGATGCGGTGCGCAAAGTCCGCGAGGAACTCGACGCCGCCCGCATCGAGTTGGAAAAAGCCGAGCGCGCTTACGATCTCAACAAGCTCGCCGAGCTGCGCCACGGCCGCATTCCGCACTTGGAGGCGGAGCTTAAAAAATCCGAAACCACGGCGGCCAAGACCGAGCTTTTCAAGGAGGAGGTCTCCGCCGAGGAAATCGCCGAAGTGGTGGCCAAGTGGAGCGGCGTGCCCGTGACCCGCCTGATCGAAAGCGAAAAGGCGAAACTTCTCCGCCTCGGCGAGGTATTGCACGAACGCGTGATCGGCCAAGACGAAGCGGTGCAGCTCACGGTGGACGCCATCTTGCGCGCCCGCGCCGGCATCAAGGACCCGCGCCGTCCGGTGGGCAGTTTCCTGTTTCTCGGACCGACCGGCGTGGGCAAAACCGAACTGGCCAAGACGCTCGCCGAAACCCTCTTCGACAGCGAAGCCGCCTTGGTGCGCCTCGATATGTCTGAGTACATGGAGAAACACTCCGTCTCGCGACTGGTCGGCGCGCCTCCCGGCTATGTGGGTTACGACGAAGGCGGACAGTTGACCGAGGCCATCCGGCGCAAGCCCTACGCGGTCGTGCTCTTCGACGAAATCGAGAAAGCGCACCCCGACGTGTTCAATATCTTGTTACAAGTGCTGGACGACGGCCGAATCACCGACTCGCAGGGCCGCACGGTAGATTTTAAAAACACCGTCATCATCCTTACCTCGAATCTTGGATCGCGCCACCTGCTCGAAGGCGTGACCGGCGACACTATCCCCGAAAGCGTGCGCGAGAGCGTGATGGCCGAACTGCGCCATGCGTTTCGCCCCGAGTTCCTGAACCGCATCGACGAGACTGTGCTTTTCAAGCCGCTTACCCTCGAAGAGATTACCCGCATCGTGGACCTGCTTCTGGCCGATCTGAACAAGCGCCTGGCGGAGCGCCGCGTCATAGTAGAGCTCGACGCCAAGGCCCGCGAATGGGCGGCGGAGAAGGGTTACGATCCGGTTTTCGGCGCCCGCCCGCTGAAACGGTTTCTCCAGCGCCAAGTCGAAACCCGCCTCGCCCGCGCCCTAGTAGCCGGCGAAATCTCCGACGGAAGCGTAGTGAAATTCACAGTTTCCAAGGGAGAATTAAGCATGAATTGAAAGATTTAAGGAAAAAACTTGTGAGTTTTTAGGGGATAGTCATTTTTAGGGAATGAAAATTACTGTAGAACTCGACGATGCCACGATGGAGGAACTGATGGCCGTGACCAACGAGCATAAAAAAGGGCCTGCGGTGGCGCAGGCCGTCAGCGAGTTTTTGAAGCGCAAAAAGGCCAAGGAGTTCGGGCGCTTGTTGATGGAGGGGGCCTTTGATTATCCAGCGCCGACGGTCGAGACTGAGCGCCAAGGTTTCTGAGCGAGGATACGCCGATGGTATTGGTGGATTCCTCGATTTGGATAGAGGCGGCGCGGCGGCAGGGCGACCTTGCGAGCAAGGTCGCCCTGCGCGCCTTGTTGGATGAGTATGAGGCGGCGTGGTGTTCGCCGGTGAAATTGGAAGTGCTGGGCGGCGCGCGACGCGAAGAGCGGCGGGCCCTGGATCTGTTTTTCGGGGTTATCCCGTATGCGGAGTGTCGCGAAGCGGAATGGGATGCGGCCAAGGCGCTAGCCTGGCGGGCGCGGGATGCGGGGCATACGCTGCCCTGGAACGATTTTCTGATCTCGGCCACGGCGGCGGCGCGCGGTTGGCGGATTTACGCGAAGGACGCCCATTTCGCCACGCTGGCCGGATTGGGCGGGGCGGTGCTCTACCGTCCCGGCTACGGAGGTAGTTACCATCCGGAGCTGGAGGGATAGGAGAGCGTCGATTGGCGGTGTTCGGGGGCTCAAAGGTCGAACCAGTAGGTGGTGCGGGCGGCCTCCGCACCGGGGATTTCGGGCATGGCGGGCAACACGTCCGGTGTGGTGGTTTTGAGCAAGCCGGGGGCGAGGGTGGTGATCAAAAAGTCGTTCCTGGGCTCGGGCGCGGTTGCAGGCGTTGGCGCGCTGGCAAGCGGCGCGAAGGGCCAGGCGCGGGGCGCGGGACGATTTTGACGCAGACGGCCGAGGGCCGAGGCGATGGGCGGGAGTTCGAGCGTTTTCATATGCGGTGGCGGTTGTTTTGGTTTGGCCACCCCTTCCGGCTTTTTCCGGAGGCTGCGAGTTGTTGTCCTAAAAACAAAAACCCCCTCCGGTTGGAACCGGAGGGGGCGGAAAGTGGGTTGCTTTCTTAGCGTCCTCGCGGTGTGCCCGTAGCGGACACGTATACGTCTACGACCACGGATACCACGTGGGCGAAGGCGTAAGCGGAGGAATGGGAGGAAGCGTTGAGCACGGTAAGAAGAGCGGCTAGTGGTGCTGATGTTTTATCTGGCGTCAAGTCGGGAGGGGGCGGCTCAGGCGGCCTTCGCGCTGGTGGCGGCGAGGAAGACTTCTTCCAGTGTGTGCCGGGTGCGAGTGAGGCCGCGAAGGCGGAAACGGGGGTCGCGGGCCAAGGCGCTGGCGAGGGCTTCGCGCAGGTCGGGCGCGCCGTGGTCGGCGGCTAGGCGCACGAGGTGAAAACCTTCCCCGGCCAGGCGGGTGTCGGCAAACGCCAGCGTGGGGTCTACCGGCGAAAGCAATGCAGGTAACACGTCGAGTGGACCGGCGATTTCGAGTTCGTAGTAGCCCGGGCCGAAGAGCTCCCGGCGTAGCGCGTCGGGGGCGCCGGCGGCGACAACGCGGCCTTGGTTGATGATTATGACCCGGTCACAGGTCATTTCGATCTCGGGAAGGATGTGCGAGCTGATGAGCACGGTCATGCGGCCGCGCAGGCCGGCGATGAGGTCGCGCACCGCGAGGATCTGGTGCGGGTCCAGGCCGATGGTGGGCTCGTCCATGATGATGACCGGCGGCTCGGCCAGAATGGCGTCGGCGATGCCGACGCGCTGGCGGTAGCCCTTGGAGAGTTTTCCAATGATGCGGTCGCGCACGCGGCCCAAGTCGCAAAGGTGAACGACCTCGTCGAGGCGGGGAGCGAGTTTGCGCCGGGTAAGGCCTTTGAGTCGTCCGCGCAGGTGCAGGTATTCGTGCACGCGGAGATCGTCCGGCAGGGGGTTGTTTTCCGGCATGTAGCCGAGGAGCTTTTTAACGTCTTCGGGCCGGGTGGCGACATCCACGCCGCAGACCGTCACCTGACCCGAGGTGGCGGGCAGGTAACCAGTAAGAATGCGCAGTGTCGTGGATTTACCCGCGCCGTTTGGGCCGAGCAGGCCGATGATTTCGCCTTTGGCTACGTCGAAGCTGACGCCGCGCACCGCAGGGTGGCCCGAGTAGGTTTTTACGAGATTGCGGACTTGGATGGCGGGTTCGGCGGACATGGGAAGGCGGCGGTAGCGGAAGCGATGAAGCCGCCAGCTTTACGCAGACCGGGCCGGGGCACACGCACAAAGACTAGGGGTTTTCCGAACTACTCCGTTCTCGCCCGGCGCATGGTCAGAGACGCGCCCAAAGCGCACGCGGCCAACATCAAGCCGGTGGTGCTGGGCTCGGGTATGGCGGCGGTTGAGCCGGTGATCACGCCTTGGCCGTCGCCGCCCACGCCAAATTCGGTGAGGGTTAGTTCATCTTCCTCCATCCCTGGGCTGGTAGTGAACTTGGCCCAGCCGTAGTAAGTCTCGTTGTTGCCCGCACCTTGGTTGGAATAGCGGAAACCGATGAAATAGGGGGTAGTGGAATCCAGGGAAACCGCGCTTTCCGCCGAGTAACTAATTCCCGTGCCGTTAGAATAAGTGGATAATGCGTCGATAGTCACTCCGCTGGAGAAAAGAGTAAGCGTGGTCGAAGAAGTGCCGGCTAAGGCGAAATTAGTACCGGGATTCGTCATCCCGGCGTTTAGGCTTACGCTTATGTTAGGACCGTTGAACGCCAGTCCGATGGGGTAGCTAGTGGTGTTGATGCCCTGGGAGTAAGCGCCGCTTAGGGGGTTCAGGCTCCAGCCATACCAAGCGGGTGGAGTGGTGGTGGCGTAAAATGCCGCTTGAGCGGACGAGGTGGCAAAATCGACTATCAGGAGAGAAGCGAGGTAAGCTCGTGGGTTAAACATAGGATCTCTCAATCGGTCTTGGGGAGCGTTTCTTTAGGCGTTCCTTGCGCTATGGTTAATGGGGTTTTCCCCACATATTCTGGGCGGATGGGTTTTATGATGAGCCGGGCTTGGCGGCGGGCGGTTTACCGACAAAGTGTCGATATGCGCTTAAACGATGTTTTTGGACCGAAAGCTTGGCGTTGTCTGTTGGCGTTGTCTGTCTTGGGCGCACCGCTGGTTGCTGCGCCAGCAGTGTCGCCCGAGCGTACGTTCTCGGTCGTGGTTTATAATGTGGAGAACCTGCATGACGTGGACGGTATCGCGCTTTACGAGGATTATCAGCCTTCTGAATACACGCCTGCGCACCTAGCTGTGAAGGCGGGCAACATCGCCAAAGTGCTGGCCCGGGTCGATGGCGGGGCTGGTCCGGCCGTGATAGTTTTTAACGAAATCGAACTCGATCAGACGCCCGAGTCCACGGTGGGCGATTATGACCGATGGCTGGAGAGTTTGGCGAATAAGCCGCTCGCGCAGGTGCTCGCCACGCAGCCGCTGCCGGCGGCGCTTGCCGGGGCCCCTGCCGAGGCATGGTTGCTCAAGGCGTGTGCTGACGCAGGTCTGAACGGTTACCACGTGGTCGTCACCGATGAGCGACCGAACGCCCACGCCGACGGGCACGGCCAAGCGATTCGCAATGTGGTGTTTTCCCGGTTCCCGGTGCGCGCGGTGAAAACGTCTCCTTTGCTCAACGCCCGGGCCATTTTGGAGGTGACGCTGGATGTGGATGGCACGCCTTTCACCGTGCTGGCTAATCATTGGAAATCCGGAGCCAGCGATGTCGCCACCGAAGACACCCGAAGACAAAATGCCCGTGTGCTGCGGGCGCGCATCGCCACGCTGCTGTCTGCCGATCCAAGGGCGGATGTGCTCATCGCTGGCGATCTGAATTCTCAGTACAACCAGCGGCAGCGTTACCGCGCGATGGGTGCGACTGCGATCAATGACATCCTCGGTTCGCAGGGCAACGAACTGGCCCTGCGCGGCAAGGATCGCGATCTCTACAATCTGTGGTTCGAGCTGCCTTCCGACCAGCGGGGTTCGGATATCTTCCACGAGGAGTGGGGCACGCTTATGCATCTTATCGTCACTCGCGGCCTCTATGACCAGCGTGGGATTCAGTATGTGGACGGTTCGTTCTCGGTGTTAAAGTTCCCCGGGTTGAACGCCGATGTTTTTGGCCGCCCCGTTCGTTGGTCGCGGGGGCGAGCGCCAGCAGGTTTTTCCGATCATTTTCCTCTCTACGCGCGGTTTCGGGCAGTGCCTGCGGCGGAGGTTTCGGACAAGTGGATGCCCTTGGTGCGGCCCAGTCGTACGGACGAAGGGCCGGCCGAGCCCTTGCCGGTGCAAACCGCAGCGGTGGATCTGTTTTCCGCCGCGCTTGATCCGGATGGACTCGCTCCCGAGTGCGATCTTCGTGACGGCACCTACACGGGACGGGTTTTCCGCCTGGATGCTCCGGCGCGGGTGGATGAGCGCGGTTATGTGACGGTCGAGGTGCGGGGTGCGACCTACGACGTGTTTACCCATGACAAGGATTTGCGACCGCGCATTCGGGCGCAGGCGCAGCAGGGAAGGGTACGTTTCTACGGCGAGCTCGGCCAGTATCGCGGCCAGTGGCAGTTTGTTTTACAGGGCAAAGAGTGGCTGCGTTGAGCTCGCCCAAGCGGGGTGTGTAATAGGTTTATCGGCGGTTCCACGCGACGAGTTCGTTGTAACGAACACCGGTCCCGCCGAAGATGTCCAGCGCGCTGCCCACGGTGAGGTCGATGACTCCTTGGCCTAGGGTCTCGACTTGCCGTACGTCGTCCATGTCGGCCACGCCGCCCGCGTAGGTCATGGGCCGGCCAGCCCAAGCGCCGAGTAACGTGACCAGCTCGGGTTCGATCCCGTTGCACAAGCCCTCAACATCGGCGGCATGGATCAGGAACTCCGCGCAACTGCCCGCCAAAGCGTCGAGGGAGGCGGGGGTGATTTGCAGGTCGGTGAGGGTTTGCCAGCGATTCATCGCCACCGTCCAGCCGGTTGCGGTGCGGCGGCAGCTCAGGTCGATAACGAGCCGCTCTGCGCCGATCCGGGAGCGAAGGGTATCAAGCCGGTCGGGTAGAAAATGACCCTGCGCATCAAAGAGCCAGGAGGTGACGATTACGTGACTGGCGCCGGCTGAAAGCCAGCCCTCGGCATTGTCGCCGGTGATGCCGCCGCCGAGATGGAGCCCGCCCGGCCAGGCGGCGAGGGCGGCGAGGGCGGCATCGTCGTTGCCCGGGCCGAGCTTGATGACGTGGCCGCCGGTCAGGCCATCGGCGCGATAACGTGCGGCAAAATCTGCGGCGCTGAGCGTGCTCACGAAGTTTTCCCGCAGCCCTGCGCCATCGTCGCGCAGGCTGCCGCCGACAATCTGCTTCACCTTGCCCTCATGGAGGTCGATGCACGGACGAAACTTGGTCATAAAACCGCCAAAGCTAGGTGTCACCGGGTATCACGCAATCAACAACGGGACGCACGCGGTCTTGAACTGGTCGGGGTGGCGAGATTCGAACTCGCGGCCTCTACGTCCCGAACGTGGGGCGCGGCTCGGCCAAGGCGCGAGAGGCGCAGGTGGCCCAGGGGCCATGCCGCCTCTCGCAACGCTGGCCCAGCCGTGCTCCACGCTTCCCCGTATGGCCTTGGCAATGGGCGAAGTTCAAACCCAGCCACGCCCTAAGCACCGCAACCGCACCGCGTAGCGCTTGACCCCTCCGCGCCGCGCCCGCTTCCTCTGCCCGCATGAGCGAACGCCCGGCCAAAACCTCCACCAGCGCCAAATATAAACGCATCGTCCTGAAGCTAAGCGGCGAAGTCCTTCGCGGCAAAGGAGCCGACCCCATCGACCCGCAAATCCTCGAAGACATCTGCCGCCAAGTTAAGGTCGCGCACGACACCGGCGTCGAAGTCTGCGTCGTCATCGGCGGCGGCAATATTTTCCGCGGCCTCACCGGTTCCCAGCGCGGGGTGGACCGCACCACCGGCGACTACATGGGCATGCTCGCCACCGTGATCAACTCGCTAGCCATCATGGATTGCCTTGAAAAAATGGGTGTCAGCTGCCGCGTGCAATCTGCCATTCCCATGAATCAGGTTGCCGAACCCTTCATCCTGCGCCGCGCCATTCGACACCTCGAAAAAGGCCGCGTCGTCATCTTCGCCGCCGGCACGGGCAACCCGTATTTTTCCACCGATACCACTGCTGCCCTGCGCGCCTCCGAAATCCGCGCCGACATCATCATGAAAGCGACCAAGGTGGACGGCATTTATAACAAGGACCCAAAGAAACACGAGGACGCCGTCCGCTACGACAAGATCACCTTTATCGACTGCCTGAAACAGCGCCTCAATGTCATGGATAGCACCGCCTTCAGCCTATGCCTCGACAATAACATGCCCATCCTGGTGTTCGACTTGAACGCCCCCGACGTCATCACCCGCGCCATCCACGGCGAAACCGTCGGCACGCTGGTGCATAGCTGAAATACGCCGGAACGGTTCTCATCTCAACGCCTAACTCCTCCCGTAGGCGTTCACCATCTAGGGCGGGTTCCTTCATCGAACTCGCCCCGCTTCGTTTTAGTTCTCAACGTTGCGAGTCGTTAAGGGGTTCTCAGTCAAATTTACCACAAACGATTCCTCACCATGCCCACGCAGTCCCGCCCCCTTGCCGCCCCGGATCGTTTGGCCGCCCTGCAACGTCTGCGCCTCCTTGATAGCGAGGCCGAGCTCACCTTTGATCGCGTCTCCCGCCTGGCCGCCCGCCTGCTCAACGCCCCCGTCGCCTTGCTCTCGCTGGTGGACGACCGCCGCCAGTTTTTCAAATCCGCCATCGGCCTCGAAGGCCCGGCCGCCGAGGCCCGCGAGACCCCGCTCAGCCACTCCTTTTGCCAGCATGTCGTGACCTCCGGCGCGCCACTCATCGTCGAGGATGCCCGCTCCCACCCCACCGTCTGCGATAATCTCGCCATCCCTGACCTCGGTGTAGCTGCCTATCTGGGCATTCCAGTATGCGACCCCGATGGCTACGTCCTAGGCTCGTTTTGTGTTATCGACGGCCACTCCCGGCCTTGGTCCGAAGCAGACATTAACCTGCTCCAAGACCTCGCGGCCTTGATCATGACCGAGATCGCCCTGAGGCAAAAAAACCTGATCCTCACCGAGTCCACTGCCGAAGCCCACCGTCTCACCGAGGAGGCCAACGTGGCCACCCACGCCAAAGCCGAGTTTCTGGCCAATATGAGCCACGAGATTCGCACCCCCATGAACGCAGTCATTGGCATGACCGAGCTCCTTCAACACACCGCGCTCAACGACGATCAACGTGACTACGTCGGCACCATCCGCTCCAGCGGCGAGACGCTCCTTGCTTTGATAAATGACATTCTCGATTTCTCAAAAATCGAATCCGGCCACCTCGAGCTCGAATCCGTACCGGTTAATCTACGCGATTGTGTCGAAGGCGCGCTCGACCTCGTAGCCCGTCCCGCCGCCGCCAAGGGCATCGACCTTCTCGTCTCCGTTAATCCCGACACTCCCCTCGCTATCTACGGAGACATCACCCGCCTCCGCCAGATCCTCACCAACTTGCTGAGCAACGCGGTTAAATTCACCGAGCATGGAGAAGTGGTTTTGACCCTCTCCAGCCAGGTCACCCCCGCGTCAGATGCCACCCGCCCTCCGGGTTGTCTCTTACGTTTTTCGGTCAGCGATACGGGAATTGGCATACCCGCACACCGTCGTGATCGCCTGTTTAAATCCTTCAGCCAAGTCGATGCCTCCACCACCCGGCACTTCGGCGGCACCGGGCTGGGCCTGGCCATCTGCGCCCGGCTCGCCTCACTCATGCAAGGCCGTATCTGGCTGGATACGCAGCCCGCCCACGGATCGACCTTTCACGTCGAAATCCCCACCCGCCCCGCCCCAAGCACGCCCCGCCCGGATCAAGACCCGGACGCGGAACACTTCAAAGGCCGTCGCCTGCTCATCGTGGATGACAACCCTACCTGCCGACAAATCCTGCTTCGCCAAGCAAAAGACTGGGGACTGCTCGCCCGCGCCGCCTCCTCCGGACTCGAAGCCCTTACTTGGCTCGATCAAGCCGAACCCTTCGACGCGGCCATCCTGGATATGAACATGCCGGGTATGGACGGTTACGCTCTGGCCTCTGAAATCCGTCGACGTCGCTCTGCCCGCCAGCTCCCCCTCATCGCCCTGAACACCTTGGAATCAGATAACGACAGCCCCGTCGGTCTTGATATAGCCAAATTCCTTACCAAGCCTGCCAAACCTGCCGTTTTTTACACGACGCTCCAGCAGCTTTTTCAAACGCCCCGTCTTTTCGCTCCGGCATCCCCCATTCTCGCCGCCCCCGCACTACTAGCCGAGTTACATCCCTTCCGCATTCTCGTGGCCGAGGACATCCCCATTAACCAACGCGTCGCGCTCCTTCTCCTAGAACGCTTGGGATACCGCGCAGAAGTCGCCGCCAACGGTCTCGAAGTCCTCGCTGCCGTCGCCCGCCAGCCCTACGATATCATTTTCTTGGACGTGCAAATGCCCGAACTCGATGGTCTCGACTGTGCCCGCCGGCTCTGCGCCGACTACCCAGCTGGCAAACGCCCCTGGATGATTGCCATGACCGGCAACGCCCTGGAAGGCGACCGCGAGACCTGTCTCGCCGCCGGCATGGACGACTACATCAGCAAGCCCATCAGCGGCCAGAGCCTCGCCAAGTCTCTCACCTTGGCCGCGACCCGGAAACACTAGGCCTCCCGCCGGACTCGACAGACCTCGGTCTTTTCCTAGAACATTGCCCTTGGCTAACTAAGTCATTGGTAATTGGTCCTTCAGTGTTTCACACCCATTTAGTTTTCTCTTCCACCCATGTCCTCTCCCTTCGTTAACGACGCCCAGGCCCGCATGAAAAAAGCCGTGGATCACACCCTCCACGAGTTTTCCAACATTCACACCGGCAAAGCCTCACCCTCCATGGTCGAAGGCATCATGGTCGAAGCCTACGGCGCCATGTCGCGCATCAAAGACTGCGCTGCCATCAGCACGCCCGATCCCCGCATGATTCTTATCACCCCTTGGGACCGCAGTCTCACCCAAGCCATCGCCAAAGGCATCCAGCTCGCCAACCTCGGCTTCAACCCCGCCGTGGACGGACAACTCGTGCGCGTCCCCCTCGCCGATATGAGCCGCGAACGCCGCCAGGAATTCGTCAAAGTCGCCCAACGCCTCGCCGAGGAAGGCCGCGTCCACGTGCGCAACGTCCGCCGCGATGTGCTGGAAGCGGTTAAAAAAGCCAAGCTCCCCGAGGACGACGCCAAGCGCACCGAAAAAGACATCCAGACCAGCACCGACAAAGCCATCGAGGACATCAACAAACACCTCGCCTCGAAGGAAAAAGACCTCCTCACCGTCGGCTAACCTTGTAGGGCGGGGTCGCCGCACCCCGCCGTCCGCCATCCATCGCGCGACCACTCCATGCCCGCCGCCCTTACTCTGCCTCGTCGCCTGGTGGTCAAGCTTGGCACCGGCGTACTCACCCACGGTATCGGCCAGCTTGATACCGGACGCATCGCGGGGCTCGCCGCCGGCCTCGCCAGCCTGCGCGCCCAAGGCGTCGAAATCATCGTCGTTTCCTCCGGTGCCGTGGGCCTAGGCATGGGCCGCCTCGGACTCAAACGCAAACCCGCCGACGTTTCCAAAAAGCAAGCCTGCGCCGCCATCGGCCAAAGCCTGCTGATGCAAACCTGGCAACGCGCCTTCGATCCCCAAAACCTCACCGTCGCCCAAGTCCTGCTCACCCACGAAGACCTCCGCTCCCGCGCCCGCCACCTCGGCGTCAAAGCCTGCCTCGAAGACCTCATCAGTTACGGCGTCATTCCCGTGATCAACGAGAACGACACCGTCAGCGCCGCCGAAATCAAATTCGGTGACAACGACACCCTCTCCGCCCTTGTCGCCGGTCTCGTAGGCGCCGACCAGCTCGTTATCCTCTCCACCGCCCCCGGCCTCATCGACATGAAGGGCAGCGGCAAAATTCTGCCCGTGGTGCCCAAAATCACCCCCGAAATCGAAGCCATGGCCGGCGGCACCACCGACATCACCGCCACCGGCGGAATGATCTCGAAAATAACCGCCGCCAAAATCGCCCTCCGTGCCGGCTGTGGCGTCTTCATTGCCAGCGGCGCCGAGCCCGAAATCCTCGCCCGCCTCTTTCGCGGCGACAACCCCGGCACCTACTTCGTGCCCGCCGGCGTTCCCCTCGAATCCCGTAAGCGCTGGATCGCCCACTACCAACGTCCCACCGGCAGCATTTTAGTTAACGCCAACGCCATACCCGCTCTGCGCGATCAAGGACGCAGTCTGCTCGCTGTCGGCGTAACCGGAGCCCGTGGACGCTTCGCCGCCGGTGACATCGTCAACATTATCGCCCCCGATGATACCATCATCGCTCGCGGCGAAACCACCTACAGCGATGCAGAAATCGCCAAAATCGCCGGCCTGCCCAGCGAACAAGTCAAACCGCTCTACCCCACCCGAAAACACCTCGAAGTCATTCACCGTGACGATCTGGTTGTGCTCTGACAGAATGACGCATTGACAAGCTGCCGTGCCCTGCGATTGATTCCACCTCTTTTTCAAAATGAGCGTCACCGAAACCACCACCACGCAGTCCCTCACCCCCGAGGCCTTTCCGTTCACCCAGCCCGAGCTAATGGTCCGCTACGTCACGGACACCGGCAAGATCCTGCCCCGGAAGTACACCCACCTCTCCGCCAAGCAGCAGCGCCGCGTTACCGCGACCATCAAGCGCAGCCGCGCCATGTTGCTCGCCAAATAAGCCCGGCCGCATCCAAACAGCCGCAAACTGGGGATGGCATCAGCCACCCCGGTTTTTTTATGCCCAAAACCAAACCAGCCCTCTTCCGACCCACCCCCGCCAATCTCACTCGACTGGCCAACCAGCTCCGGCGCGGCGGTATCGTAGGCGTTCCTGCCGAAACCGTTTACGGATTGGCGGCCAACGCCTTGGACGCCACCGCCTGCGCCCGGATTTTCAAGGCCAAGGGCCGTCCCGCCAACGACCCCCTAATCGTCCACCTCGCCCACGCCGCCGATATTGGAAACGTGGCCATTACCAACTCTGCAGCTGGGAAACTCGCCGAAGCGTTCTGGCCTGGACCGCTCACCCTGGTTTTGCCCAAAAAACCCTGCGTGCCTGATTTAGTGACGTCAGGCAGAAACACCGTGGCCGTTCGTGTACCAGCGCACCCCGGTTTCCGACGCCTCATTAAAGCATGCGGCTTTCCCCTCGCCGCCCCCAGCGCCAACCCCTTCGGCTATATCAGCCCGACTTGTGCAGTTCACGTGCGCGATAGCCTCTGCAATACCGAACTGCGCGCCATCCTTGATGGCGGAGACTGTACCATCGGTGTAGAATCCACGATTCTCGACCTCTCCGATCCAAATCACCCGCGATTACTCAGGCCAGGAGGCCTCTCCCTGGAAAAAATTGAAGCCGTACTTCAACAAAAGGTTATTAAGCCCAAAACATCGGCTAAATTAACCCTAAACTCCGCCGCTCTCGCTCCCGGTATGCTCCCCCAGCATTACAGCCCGCATACCCCCGTAAGACTTCACCCAACGCTTTCCCCAAAACGGGCACAACAAATCCCCGCCAACGAAGCGATTGTACTCCTTTGCCGCCCACGCGAAAAAACGCCCTTAAAGCCCAATATATTCTGGCTTAGCGAGGCCGGGCAACTGGCTTCAATTGCTCGTAATCTGTTTAGTAAACTGCGTGAACTCGATAAGGGCACATGGTTAAAAATCCACGTGGAGCTACCCTCTAGCAATGAGGGTCTGGCCCCCGCGATTCGCGACCGCCTTACTCGGGCGGCCGCGAAGGGATGAATTCAGACAAACAAATCTAGTTCGCGTTATTATCTCGAACCGGTGTGTCATCATCCGCCGCAACCACGTAATAATCCTTGTAAGATTTATCGTAATACTGCGCGTAATAATAACCCGAGACGGCCAGATTCAGACCATTTAACACCGCTCCGTAACAAGTGATGTTCGATTCGAGCAAACGCTTGGCCGCAGCTTGCGCCGCTTTGCGCCGCACCTTGTTAAAGAAAATCGTGAAAATCGAACCATCTACCAAGGGCAACACCACCAAGGCATCGCTCACCGCCGCCAGCGGAGGAGTATCAATAAATACCCGGTCATAACGCTTACGGAGATCAGAAACCATCAGCTCAAAACTCTTGTTGTTGAGGATTTGAGTCGGGTTCTTGGCCCGGCCGCCCGTAGTGATTACATCCAGATTAGGGTGCACACCCTTAATCACAACGTCATCAATCGTCGCCGCACCGGAACAGATATCAATAACGCCCTTCAAGTTTTCACGACGGAAGGATTTGTGAATGTTTGGTTTGCGTAAATCGCAATCCACCACGCAGACCTTATCACCGTGCGCCGCATAGGTCAGCGCCAGATTAGTCGTCGTAAACGATTTGCCTTCACCGGGAACTGTGGAGGTCGTAAGGAAAACCTTGGCATCCTTGGCGTCATCACGCAGCCGAAGACTGGAATGAAGCGTTAAAAATGCCTCTGCAACCTGACGGTCCGCATTATTAATAACAATTTGAGCCTTATCCGGCTGCTCCATTTTCTTAATCTGCGGAATGATTCCGAGTAATGGAAGACCCACAACCGACTCAATATCGAACGAGCTTTTCACCCGGTCATCAATAAAGGCAATGAACAAGGCGAAGGCCAAGCCTAAGCCCAAGCCACCCACCAATCCCATACCAATATAAAGCGTGATTTTAGGCTCAACGTAACGGTTTTCAGCAGAAGGCACTGCAGCATCGACCTTACGAGCACCGGTCTCTTCACGAGTCGCCTGCATGTTTACCTCGCGCATGCGGCCCTGAAGTTGCGCTAAAATAGCTTCGTTAATCTTTAATTCGTTTTCCTGCGCCTGATACTGCACACTTAAACGATCCAGTGCCAGAGTGGCGGTGGATTGCTCCGTTAGGTTTTTCTGTGCCTTTTCAAAATTGCTCAATGCATTTTCATATTCAGCCTGAATACTCGCGGAGGTGGACCGTAATGCGCGGTCAAGTTCACGCTCCGCTTGTGACAACGAATTAGCCGCCTCCATCATTTTGGGATGCCGGTCGCGATAACGCTCGCGCATCTGAGCGATCGCAATTTGCTGCGTGGCAATTTGCTGTGTAAGCTGCGCAATCAGCGGATTGGCGGAAATAAAAGTCAGCTCCGTGAGATCACCCTTGTTCTTCAAACGATCCTGAACCTGCTTCCACCGAACCTCGGATTCCTTGAGTTTGGAATCCGTTTGAGTAACCAACATATTAAGCTGCTTCAGCGTCTCTGTTACGATATCTTTGCGCTGGTCAAGCGATACCATGTCGTTCTTTTCACGATAGGATTGAAGCGAAAGCGCCTGCTCCTCAACGCGTTTACGTTGTTGCTCGGCACGAATCTGTAGATCCTGAACTACGATCATCGACTCATCAATACGTACGCGGGCATTCCATTGTAGGAATTCGTCCACGAACATATTAGCAATCTTGGCGGCAACCACCGGATCTGGATGGCGATAACTTAATTGAACCACTAAGCTAAGACGAAGCGGAACGATTCTGCGATTCTGACCCAATACTTCGAGTGGCGTCAGCGGGTCACCCCAGCGGCCTTTTTCATAAGGTTTCATGAACTGTCGTAGTTCATCACCAGTGATACGCTCGGAAACCCGCTTGATAATAAGCGCGCTTTCCATGACCTTCACCAATGTGTTCAAATCCTCGGTGCCTCGCACCGAGGTATCGATTACATTTTCAGAATTAAAGGCTTTGGCGTCCTGCCGTAGCACTTGTACACTCGCAGTAGATTCGTAAATTTTAGTCTGACTAAAAGTATAAACCAGCGCAGAGGAGAAAACGACAAGGAATACCACCACTACATACCAAATACGCTCACGTAAAATGAGAAGGTAGTCATTTATACTGCGCTGGGCGGTGCCTTCACCGTAACCAACCGCAGGGTATCCATAACCGTAACCACCGTACTCGGCCGGGGCCTGGCCAGCGGGTTTCTTAGTATGCGAATCCATATCAAATTTTCAGTAATGCTATTAAAATATGCGCTCAGGAACTTCAATCACATCGTCCACTTGAAGCGACCAACTATTATCCGACGTGCCGCTGATTAATTTCTCAGCGTTAATTGTATAAGTTACACCTACACCCTTATCGTCTTTACGTATAATGCGAACCCTCGTCTTGTCCGCCAAACGACTAAAGCCGCCCGCACGAGTAATGGCCTCAAGTAAATTCAATCCACGTTCCGGTGGAAAAGGCACGGCTTGGGGCGTATTGACCGAACCGATCACGTTGACCGCACGCTCTGCGTATTTAAGAACAATCAGCGACACTTGCGGATTCACCAGGAAATCCCGATCATAAAGCTGACGGATAAACTCCTCGGCTTGGCGCACACTACGCTTACGCACGTCAATAGTGCCGACCAAAGGGAGGGATATAGTGAAATCCTGCGAAACCGAGACTTCGCGGGTCAAATCGTCCTCTTGGAAAACCCGGATCTGCAACACATCCGAAGGCCTCAATAAATAATCAGCCGTGGAAGGTGCTGCTGACGATGACGTGCTGGAGACCGGCATATTGCCGGCCCCCGTTTTACCCTCTTGCGCGAGGGCGAAATGAGTAACCGCAAACAACAGAAATGCGGTGCGAGGTAAAAATCTGAATAGCTGGCGACAGATAGGGAAAATACGCATGGGGACAAAAAAACGGAAGAAGACCAAGATCTTCTTCCGTTTGTTCCTTACGAAGGTGTAAACGACGAGTACGAATCCGCTTAGTAGCGGAAGTTAGCGGAGATGCTCAGCACGTTGCCGCTAAACTCAGAAGTCGAGATGTCCGAAGCGTTATCCAAGTAAGTATACGCAGCGGTGAGGCTGGCATGCTCATTGATGGTGTAAGTAGCACCGGTGTTGAATACCAGGTAGTCGTCAGTTCGGGAAGGAGTGGTATTCAGATAATCGATTTTCTGATAGGAGATAGAAGCACGAACGGTCAAATCGGCCGCAACGCTGCTGCTAGCTCCCACGGTGGCCGCCATAACTTCTTGGCCACCACCAGCCGAACCAGTGGCGAAATCGTTGCTCAGATCCAAGGTGAACTGGGTCTTGGGTGAATAGAGATAGGTCAAGCCCGACTTGAGACCGTAGGAACCCTCAGAATCAAGAGTGCTATCATCGAACTCGCGGAGGTTGTAACCAACGCTGAAATTGCCGACCAGCTTCGGGGTGAACTCGCCACGAGCACCGACATTAAAGTAGTAATCATCGGAGTCAGCGTCGACAGCGTCAACGTTGGTATGGCGGTATTGGATACCGGTGCTTAGGTCGAGCTTGGGACGAACGGCGAAGAAGTAGTTAACCGGAATAGTGTAGATGGAACGGTCAGGAAGGGCGACTGGATCGTAGTTCACGTCGCTGAATTGCACGCCGGTGCCGATCTTGGACTTTTCGGTCACGGTGAGCTCGGCGTTCACACCGGCAGCAAGTTCTTTGCTGGCGATAATGGACTGCACATCGCGGGTGGCCTGGCTGGATTCGATGTAGGAAGCGTTGGTCTGGAGGGTAAGCTTGGCACCTTCGTAGTTGCTCTTGAAGAGTACGTTGGCGAGTTCGTCGTTATACTTGGAGTGATCGGAATAAGCAATAAAACGCTCGAAAACCGTTAAAGATCCGGAAGTTAGGGAACCCTTGCCGAAGACCAATTCCGCGCCGGGGCTGAATTCGACGATTTCGTCCGATTGCTCGGCGGAAGAACTCAGCGTGATGTTGTCTTCGAAGCGGGCATTGGTGCCTGCGGTTACAAAGAGCTCGGCATTCTCACCGATGGCGAGGAATGGAGCGGCGAAAGCCGGAGCGGCAGAGATAGCAGCGAGTAGAGCAAGGCGGCGCTTATTTTTCATAGGGAATTGTAAGAGAAAGTTGAAATGGTCAGTGAAAGTTCAGCTGGCAAGCTTAGTTTGGGGTTCGGAAGTGTAAGTTAACACGACCGAAACCTTTCATCACTACGCAGAGCACGCTAATCGCAATCAGTTAACGCCAAGAAGCGCCATGCAAGTAAAATCTTTTTTACTTAAAAAAACTCCTCCGAGCCTTGAATCGCCTCGCTTAGTGGAGAAAGACGCATTGACGGCCGCCTAAGACCCTAGCGGATTGGCGTTAAGTCTTTTTCGCTCCCTTTACTTTTCATGACCGCGTCTCCCCAGGACTCATCGCCATCCAAGTCCAAATCCGCGCACAAGCTGGAAGCGGTGCAACACGTCCCGCTTCCACCCGCCCGTGGATGGGCCAAACTGCTCCCGTTTCGACTGCAACACACTAGCAAGGGCACACGTATCCGAGTGGCGTGGAAACAGGCGCTAGCTTCGCTTTTATTCTTACTCTTGTTCGGCTGGGTAATTTTGGCGGGCGCGGCTTATTGGTTCGTCCGTTATCAGCGCAATTTTCCGGACGTTCGATTCGTCCACATGCTCTTCTATCCCACCCAGCGATCCGCTTACCGCGAAGCGAGGGGCAATTACTTGGTGGATGAGGCTAAAAAAGCGCTTTCCAAGCAAAAATACCGCGAAGCATTCGAAGGCCTGAATTACGGCTTAGGCTTAGCCCCCGGTAATCGTGACGGTCGTATGCTCCTTGCGCAGTTTTTCGTGGCTTGGCAAAGACCTGATCGCGCGGAAAAACTTCTAGTGGAGGGGCTTAAATTTCACGAACAAGACAACGAATATCTCAAGGCTTTATTCAGTTTCCTGTTACAGCGTCAGTCTGACTTCGAGTTGATTGATCTTACCAACGCGCTCTTGGAAAAAATCGGGCCGAACCCGCCCTTGGATGAGCGTCTGAAGCTTATCGTTCTATCTCAAGCAACGGCCAAGTTCTACCGGGGCAACTACGATGCTGCCGAAGATTTGATTAGAAAATTCGGGGTCTTAAACTCACCCGATGGACAGCTTCTCTCCATTCGCATCGACTGGGATCGCGGAGAGCGCGAGGGCGCGCTAAGCAAGCTTGAAGCAATCGCAGATCAGTTCCCCGAGAACGATGCACTTTACGCCCAATATGCTTCCTACCTGCGCGAAATCGGACGGGACTCCCAGTTGCGTCGCCTCGCTCTTCTTCGGCAATTTTCCTATCCTGACCGGCCTAGACCCCGCGTCGATCTGCTTTACCTTTACGACAAAGCTAAAGACACGATCAGCGTAAATGCAGGCGTCGAGGAACTCTTGGCCGATTTTAAAGCCAACGGCGAGACGTTGCTCTCACTTGCAGACTTCGCTGCCAACACCGGCCGCCCCGAGTTGGCCCGACGCATCTACGATCATTGCAAGGCCAACCTTTTGTCCTGGGAGGGTGCCGCGCTCATGACGGTTGAAGCCTACGTGGTAGCAAAACAATACCGGGCTGCACTCGACGCGTCGCAAAACCTCATAAAAGAAAATCCTGAATGGGGTAAACGCTTCTACTCCGTCTTCAACGGCCTCCAGGCCATCGCCAACTATGGGTTACAAGACGAAGAGGCCGCCAACCTGTTCCTCAGCAACTTCCTCAACCACTCCGGTGTTCGTGCGGAAAACCTAGTCGCTGTATCCAACCGACTCGTGAGCGTGGGAGCCAACCGGCAGGCCCGCCAAGTCCTCGCCCAAGCCATCAAAACCGACCCGCTTAATCAAACCGCGTTGGTCGGCCTCATCAAACTAGACCTAGACGCAGGCAACGCCGACTCCGTCGCGACTCACATCCGCACGCTCATGACCATGCGCAAGCCGCCACGAGACCTCCTGCAGGATGCTTACACCAAACTCAGCAGCGACCGTTTCCTTTACGCTCCAGGCCGCGCCACTTTGCTCGACGAACTCCGAAAAACCATCCAAACGCAGCCCGAGCAGCGCATTTAAGGGCGCGCGTAGCGTAGCCGTAGGAACTCAGTCGGAGGCGGAGTAACGGCTTAGCCGAAAACGTGCAGTTGAAGAGGTGTCGCCGTTTGGGAAGTGATTGGAGGTGAATGAAACCAGAACAATCGTCGGGCACCCGCCCGCTTCACCAAACGGTGACCGCAGGATTTGAGTTCAAAAGCGGAGGCAAAGCAATCGCGGTGGAGTTCACCGATCAGAAACTGAGCGCTCATGCTGGAAGCGCGACGTTTTGGGCCTGGTTGCACGGCACGGGTTGGCGGGAACGGCTCGCGGCGGCGCTGCCGCACGCCGCGCCTGGTTCCAACAACCACCTGACGCCCCTAGAGAAGGCGCTCGGGTTTGTGCACGGCCTGTTGTGCGACGCCCGGCGGCTGGCGCATGTGGCCTACTTCCGGCGCGACCCGCTTTTGCCGGAGCTGTTGAACGTGCGGCGGGTGCCGAGCGCATCGGTGCTCTCGCGATTCTTTGCGGGCTTTGCCTCGGCCGGCCGCAATCTGAGATGCTTTCGTTCGCTCTGGCGTTTCGGGCTGGAGCAACTGCCGTCTCTAAAATACGGATATACCATCGACCTCGATTCCACCCGCCTGCTCCACGAGGACGGAAACCAGGAGGGGGTGAAGGCCGGCTACACCCGCCACGGGATCAAGCCCTGCCTTCATCCCCTGCTGGCGGTCGTTGCGGAGGTCCGTCTGGTCGCCCAGCTTTGGCTGCGCTCCGGCAACGCCACTTGCGGCAGCAACGCCGCCGCTTTCTTCGAGGATCTCTGGCACAATCTGCCCCGCCATCTGCGCCTGCGAGGCGTGCGGGCGGACAGCGGCTTTTGCCTGCCGGATCTGCTCGAACTTTGGGAGCGGTTGAAAGTGCCCTACGTGGTCGTCGCCCAATTGTCCGAGCCGATCAAAAACCTGCTGCGACGCGACCAAGGCTGGACGGCGACGGAGGTGCCCGGGACCGAGGT
>CANIWJ010000034.1 GCA_947471035.1 Verrucomicrobiota bacterium | reverse complement strand
CGCCCGGAGGGTTGAGCGGGAAAGCGGGTTGGGCCTGCGTTGTCCGAGGCGGCATGGGCCTCTGGCCCACCTCCGCCTCGGCCGCCTTGGCCGAACCCGCTTTCCTGCTCAACGCCACTCCATTGGTTAGCCGGATAGGCTCTTAGCGCACTGACGCCTCGTCGAGCGCACCTAGGAAACGAATATTCTGCGCTTCGGTGCCTACGGTAACGCGTAGCCATTCCGGCATCCCGTAGGGTTTCATCGGGCGCACGATGACGCCTCGTTTTTGCAACTCTGCAAAAACGCGCGCGCCCTCGCCGACCTTAACCAGTACAAAATTCGCCACACTCGGGACCCATTCCAAATCACGCGATCGAAACGCGGTCTCCAACTGGCGCAGCCCGGCCTCGTTCATCGCCCGCGCCCCAGCCACGAAACTCACGTCGTCCAGCGCCGCCACCGCCGCCGCCTGGCCAATCGCATTCACGTTAAACGGCTGGCGCACCCGGTTAAGCAGTCCGGCCAGCTCGGCCGATGCGTAACCATAACCGACGCGCAAGGAGGCTAATCCGTAAATTTTGGAGAAGGTCCGCAATCCGATCACCTTACGCCCCTCCGCGATCAAGGGCCGGATATCGGGAGGATTTTCCAGATACTCGGCGTAAGCCTCGTCGAAAACAAAGACCACATGCTCAGGCAAACCACGCACGAAGGTCAGAATCTCGGCCTCGCTGTTGGCCGTGCCGGTCGGGTTATTCGGACTGGGCAAAAACACCAGCTTGGTGCGCGGCGTCACCGCCTTCGCCAGAGCAGACAAGTCGTGCCGATGATCCACCAGCGGCACCTCGATCGCCCGCGCGCCGAAAAGCAGCGTCACCAGCTTGTAAACGATAAAGGCCGGCGCGCCCATCACCACCTCGTCACCCGGCCTCAAAAACACGTGCCCGAGCAACTCCAGAAGCTCGTTTGAACCATTGCCCACCACCACCTGCTCAGGTGCGAGCGCGAGTCGCGCGGCAAGTTTCTGACGTAACACGAAACATCCGCCATCCGGATAAAGTTCCGCCTGGCCCAAGGCCCGGGTAGCCGCCGCTATACCGAGAGGAGAAGCCCCCAAGGGGTTTTCGTTGGACGCCAGTTTGATGATGCCCGCCGGGTCCAGTCCCAGCTCGCGGGCCACGTCCTCGATGGGTTTGCCCGGCTCATAAACCGGCTGGCTGAGAACACTGGGATTAACGAGAGCGGAAAGCGTCATGGAGCCCCCAGCCAAGCCACTCACAGCGCGCGGGCCAAGGCGTTTTCCGCGTCCTGGAAGGACCTTGTTCTCAACGCAGCGCCACCGGCGCATCCAGCACCTCGCGCAAAATGAATGCACGGCGCAAGGCGCGCGGGTCGCGCAGCTCGGCGGTCAAGCCACGCGTTCCAAACGAAACGCATGCGGCTTGCTTGGCCAACCCTGCTGGTGCCGGTGCTTGCGTTCCGCGCTCCGATGTCGCTTGCGCCAACCGGCGCGCATCACGGCGCGATTTTTCCAGTTCCGCCAACTGATCGGCCAACTGTCTTTGCCGCGCCAAGGTCGCCGCTTCCTCCGCTTTCAAAACTTCGACCCGCGTGGGTTCCGCCGGGGCGCGCAACGGCGGGGGCTCGACCGGCACAGTTTCTTCACGAAAAACCGGCCGGAATGGATCCAACACCGTCGCCGGACGCGGCATGGGAACCTCGGGCACGGGTTGCCCGCGCCGTTCCGCGATCTTGCGCCGGATTTCCTCCTGGATGCGACGCACCCGCTCCGCCGCCTCGGGGTCTTCGCCGTCGCGGGTTTGCGATTCGAGCTCGCGACGCTGACCCGGATGCTCAGGGGTGCCGTCGCCATCGTAGTCGGCGGGCTCGCCGTTCTTTTCCCGATACCGCTGGTTAAGCCAGTAAGCGATCACACCCGCGATGGTGAGGACCACATTGATATGCTCCAGAATCCAGTCCATGAGGTCGGTGGGTCAGGCGGTTGCCAAGAGAGTCAGCCTCTTCGTCACTTCGCGCCTTCGCTGCCTATTGTTTTGCGCATGCCGGTGTCGGCGTTGATGTTTTCCATCTTGTAGTAATCCATCACGCCCATGCGCCCTGAACGCAGCGCCTCGGCGAGGGCCCGCGGCACCTCGGCTTGGGCGCGCACGACCTCGGCCTGCATCTCCTGCACGCGGGCCTTCATTTCCTGCTCGACCGCCACGGCGGCGGCGCGCCGGATTTCCGCCTGCGCTTGGGCGATGCTCTTGTTGGCCTCGGCCTGCGCTTCCTGTAATTTAGCCCCCACGTTTTCGCCCACGTCCACGTCGGCGATATCGATGGAGAGAATCTCAAACGCGGAGCCCACATCGAGGCCGCGCTTCAGCACCACCTTGGAAATACTGTCGGGCGACTCCAGCACCACCTTGTAGCTCTCAGCCGAGCCGATGGTTGAAACAATGCCTTCGCCCACGCGGGCGATGATGGTGTCTTCCTTCGCGCCGCCGACAAAACGGTCGAGATTGGTCCGCACCGTTACGCGGGCCTTCACTTTAACTTGGATGCCGTCCTTGGCCACGCCGTCGATTGTGGTGCGGCCGGAGGCGGGATTGGGGCAATCGATGACCTTGGGATCGACGGAGGTGCGCACCGCCTCGACCACGCTCTTGCCCGAACCCTTGGTGGCGAGGTCGATGGCGCAGGCGCGATTCCAGTTCAGTTCAATGCCGGCTTTTTGCGCGGCGATGATCGCCTGCACCGTCGGCACCACGTTGCCGCCGGCTTGGAAGTGCGAGGCAATTTCGTCGGCATCGAGCGCGATACCGGCGCGCACAGCGGTGATGCGGGCATCGACAATGAGGTCGAAGGGAATGCCGGCAAATTTGAGCGCCAGCAACTTGGTCATGGGCACGGGAGCGCCGTTAAACAGCGCCTTCACGTAAGCTCCGACCAAACCAAAAATAAGCGCGCCCAGGATAAGAACCGGGACAGCCAGGAGTGCGAGTATGACCAGCGTCGATGTTTGCATAGGTTAAAAGTAAGGTGGGCCAGCCTCGCGAGGCCGGGGTGAATAGCGATCAAACTGCGGTTACAATCACGCGGAAATTATCGACTGCGTGGACTCGTAAGCGCGCCCCCGCCGCCGCGTACCCATCTTGGCAAAACGCTTCGTATCGCCGCCCCGCCACCACCACATAACCGCTGGGCGCGAGCACGGTCTCGGCGAGCGCCTCGGCCCCCACGACCGCATCCGGCTCGGCCACGGGAGGCTGGCTTTTCCCGTGCAAGGTGGTGTGCATGGAAAACATACGTGCGAGCCGCGATTTAGGCAGCCAGACCAGCTCGGCGTAAACGACCGCCGCGAGTAGCAGAACCGCCACCAACGCCGCAGAGAAACCTCCTTGCGCACCGTAGTCGGAAAACGCCAGGCCGACGCCCGCCAAAACGGCCAGCGCGCCGACCAGCCCGATGATCAAACCGGGCACGACCAGCTCCACCGCCAGCAACGTGATACCTATTCCGAAAAGTAGGAAAATGAGGCTCATAAATTAATCACGCCAAGGGTTCGACCAAGAGGGCGAAATCTCCTCGCTCCACCACCCGCAGCCGCGCTCCAGGGTCGAGCGCGCCTACCGCCAATCGCGCTTCGAAACGTTGGCCGTCAACGAGCACTTGCCCGCTGGGTGAGAGCGCCGTCACCGCGACACCTTCTCGCCCGATCAAAGTTTTCAACTCACCCGCGCTCATCGCCGACGCGACCCCGCCCCGCTGGGCCGGCTCCGTGCTCGCGCCGCCCAAAGCCAAGCGCCGAACCAGCCACCCGCGCGGTAGCAGTTTCCAGATCAAGGCCCCCGCCCCCAGCGCAATGGCCACGGCCAGGGCAACGCTGACCAACGGTTGCACCCAAACGCTCGCATCCATCGCTGGCCACTCTCCCGGCCAAAGGTCCAGCATCGACCACGCCAGCGCACCCAACATCAGCACAGCGCCCGCCAACCCCGCCGCCAGCGTCCCAGGCGCGACAAAAATCTCCACCGCCACCAGTGCGACTCCGAGCAGAAACACCAGCGCCGGCTCGTGTCCGGAAAGCCCGGCCAAATAGTGCCCCAAAAACACCAGCGCCAGCATCACTCCGCCCGTTATGCCAAACACACCGAAGCCGGGCGTTTTGAACTCGATAAAAACACACAGCAAACCGAGCCCCATCAATACCGGGGCGACCGCGCTAATCCAGGAAGCCAGCGTCTCGGACCAGGTGATTTCCAAACGGGAAACCACATAGCCGTTTTTGCCGAATTTCACGGTCAACAAGTCATCCAGCGTAGTGTGCGTGCCGGCCGAAAGCAGGGCTCGCCCGGGCTCGCCGTAAACCTTGGCCGCCTCGACATCGGTCAAAGACAGCAACTCGCCCTTGGGCTTGATCACGATGTCACCGATTTTGAATTCATAATCCGCATCCATCATGGCCTTGATGACCTCGGATCGGTATCCCTTGCCCGCGCTAAAGGAGCGCACCTTGGCGTTCAGGTAGCTGTTGATTTTCTGCTTCATTGTTTCAGGCACCTCCTGACCGCCGCCGCTTACCGCCGCCGCCGCCCCGATGACCGCGCCGGGCGCGAAATGAATCTCATCGACCACGGAAGAAATAATCGCCCCCGCCGAAATCGCCTCCTTGTTCACATAGACAAGCGTCTGGCCCTCAAACTTGTCCAACGCTTCCATGATTTCGAGCGTGACCCCGAGTTCGCCGCCCGGCGTCTGCATATCGATCACGAGCGCTTCCATGCCCTCGGCTTGAGCCTCCTTCAACCCCCGGCGAATCACATAGAGGACGGGCTTGGCAATGGCCTCGCGCACCGGGATGACCTTTACCCGCACCTGCTTGGCGGGCGCAGACGCAGCCGCCTCGGGCTGGGCCACCGCGCCCAAAGCAAAGCCCACGCACGTGACCGCGAACCAAATAAGAAAGCGAAACAGTTTCATGATCGGCTTTCATGAAACTGCGCCTCGCCGACAACCGCAAGCGTCAGCGAATTATGTCCGAAATCCGTCCGCGAGGGACGGGCTCAATTCGCGAAGGGCCAGACCTTGGCATACCACGCCGCCCCGGTGGCGAGCGCGAGCAAGCCGAGCAACACGCCGTAGGTCCAGACGCGGCGTTTGCGGGCGGCCGCGCGGTCCACGTAGGGATCGTTCAAATCCAGCTTGCTGCCCTTGGGCAGAAGCGCGCGCTCGGTGAGTTTGGTCCCAAAGGGAATGTTGATCTTTACCCGGCCGTTGATGGCCCAGCCGTTGGCTTCCAAGATCGGTCCGATGGTGCGCTGACGGAGCTTCAGCCAGGCAATCGCCATGGAGGGGCCGGAAATGACCAAGACGATGCCGAGCATGCCGGCCGGCATCCAGACCCCGAGGCCGAGGAATCCACTGATAAAGCCGCCGACAATGGTGCCCAAGGCACCGGCGGCGACGCCGAGAGCGGCGACCACGCCGATATCGAATTTTTTAGGCGGAGCCGGTGGCGCCTTGTCCGCATTGGCCGTCTTTTCGGCGGCGGTGGCGAGGCGGGCGTTGCTTTCGGCATCGGCGGCGGCGGCGCGTTTGGCCGCCTGCTCCTCGATCATGCGAATGAACTTCTTATACGGGGAGAAAAAAGCCTGCCGGATGCTGATCGGGTTGTCTACGATGGCGCTTACAGTGGCATCCCAATCCCGGCCTTGGCGGTCGTAGAAAACGCCGTTCCTCCCAACGAAAAGGTAATCGCTGTCGCCGTTGGTTAAACAGGCCGCGATTTTGCGCGGAGCGCACCCTGGCCGCTTCAGGTCGCAGTAGGCGATGTAGGCCTTGCTCATCGCGGCCAGCGGCGAGGGACCGGCGACCTCGATGCAAAACTCGGTCGAACGGCTGTCGAGGTAAAGGGTTCCGGCCTGGAATGTCGCCAGGTATTCGGGCGAGTAAAAATCGAAGAAATTAACGTAGTTGTGCAGCAGCGGCCGGAAATCGCGGGCGTAGCGGAGTAGTTTCTCCACGCTCGCGATCGACTCAAATTCCGGCGCGAGGGCGAGGTCCTCGGCGATCAGCGCGGCCAAGGCGGCGCGCGAAACGGCGGCCCCGGCTTGCAACTCGCGCAGTCGCGGAAGACCGAGTTTTTCCACCGTGACTCCGGCCTTGGCCGCGAAGTGGACGGCGTAGGCGTCGGTGGTGGCCTTGAGCGTGGTCCACTGCGCCTCGGTGAGCGAAGTCGTCGCCGCGCCGAAGACCGGCGTGACGGCGGCTTGGTGCAAGGTCGCGATTCGCGCCGTCCAGGCCGGATTTATCCCGTGCAACAAAGCGAGCGGTTGGTCGGCGCTGATGCGGGCCAGCGGAAAGCCTGCGATTTCATCGGCCGTGATAGTCATGTCCTTGGCCGCAAAGACGAGGTAGTCGGTCTCCGCGCGATTCACCGCCCCAAGCGCCCGGCTATCGAACGCGGCCAGGCGGGTGCGGGCAAAGTAGTCGTCCACCTTCGTCCGTACCGCGGCTACCGCGGCGGTGGCGGCCGGCGTGGCCGCTCCGAGAGTGAGTACTTCGGGCGCGCTGGCTTGGTCGGCCCAGACGAGGTGAGCCGAGACGGCGCTGAAAAACGCCTCGACGCGCGCGGCGTCGATCCCCGCCACAGTGGAGCGATCAGGAGTGCCGCCCTGCGTCGCGAGAATATCCATGATCACCGCCACTATCGCGGGATCGGCGCTGGATGCGGGCGTGATCACGCCGTCGCCATTGAGTTTGGTGGCGGCGAAAAGTTTGGCGGTGTCGCTCGCGTCGGCCAGCGAGATGGTGGAGACATCGGCCTTGCCCAACGAGTCGAGGATGCGCTTGGCCGAAGCCAGGGCAGCACGACCTTCGGCGGTGTCGGCAAAGGCCTCGAGTGACAGCCGATCCTGGCCGGAGAGCAGTATGCCCAAATCCTTAAAGTACGGTTTAGCCCAGGCGATGGCTGCCAGCAGCTCGGGGGCGCGAATGCGACCGTCTTTGTCGGTGTCGAGCAGGGCGAGAGTCTTTTCGTCGAGTTCTAGGCCCTTGACTGGACAAGAAAGCGCGGCCCAGAGCTTTTGATCGAGGGTATGGAGGTTTTCGAGGTCGGCGGCGGAGGTAAGGGCTACTTGATCGAAGCCGCCGATACGAAAGAAGTTCCAAACATGTGTAGTGGGCATGGCAAAAAACGAAACGGCGACGGATCGCAAAGCGAAGCCCAAAACCAAGGGGACGGGTTAGAATTTCGCCCCGCCGCAGCCTCTTCACACGCCCTCGATCAAGGACGGGGCGCAGGAATCGGCGCGGTGGCCGCAGCGCCGGGAGACGCTGTTTCCACGCTAAGTATCCGGGTGAGAAACATCTTTTGCGGCAGTGGTATTCGGCCAAAACGCAGGGTCCAGTTCAAGTAAGCCTGAAGCAACGGATGCTGGCGTGAATTATTTCGCAGCGCCCAGACGGTGGACCTCAGCAGTTGCTCGCGCTTAACTTCAGGCGGAATTTCGCTCGGTGCGTCGGGGTTGGTCTCGTTCGAACGGGCCTGCCGCCAGCGTTCCCCCGCACCGAGGTCCGTGTAATTCGCCAGTGGCCCGAGCAAGCTGCGAATCGGGCCGTAACTGCCATTGGCAAAGAATCGGCCCCAAAGCGCTTCCAACTGCCCGGCCTCGGTGATGACCGCGTCGGCGTCCAAGTTCCAATCGTGAACCCGAAACTCCGCCAGGCGCGCCCAGGTATCCCCATCCATCCATGGCGGCGCGGCTGTGGCTTTGCGCCAATGAAAACCCAGAACAAGCGAAAGCACGTAAGCTTCGTCCGTGTCCGCCTTAGCCAGCCGCTCGGCAAAGATCGGCAGCAGCCAAGGGTTATCGAGGAGCACCTGATCATAAAACCCAAGCAGCGGAGACATGTTCGCCTGCCGCCTATCCGCAGGTTGCGACCAATAGAGCGCAGTGAGTGCGGGCAGGGCCAGCTCGGGCGTGGGATTGGCGTAGTAAGTGGAATACCACAAGGCGGCCGAAAAATCGGCCGGCAGCGGCGGTGGCACATAGTCACGCATCACGATGGTGTGGGTGAATTCGCGAGATTCTTTCGATACCTGATCGATCACCCGCGCAATCAAGGTGTAGGAGCCATGCGCGTCGTTGGCCTCGGTCCAGAAACTCACATTCGTCTTCGGAAACAGAATCAGCCCCATGCCGACCACCGGGCCGTCCCACAAAGATACGCGCAAAACATCTCCGTCGCGGGTACCGTCAGGTTTTCGGGTTTCCAGCTCCAGCACCACATCGGCGCAACCGTCGGCGTTTAGCCGGTAGTGGCGGATTAGAGGAATGACGTAGGCCCGTTGCCCGCGATAGACCTGCGTCGCCTCGACGTAATCCGGCACGATGTTATCCAAGGTTCGGCTGAAAAGGTCCCCGTAAGCACTCTGGGTGGTCACCACGAAACGGATATCAAACGCATCCACCGCCGTCGCGGGAGTGAGCACGAGCTTACTTGGCTCAGCCGCCGCAGCCTCAGGCTCCGCCACCGGGGCCGGCACTGGGACGGTGTCACCGGCCGGAACAGTCGTCGGCCCGGACGCAGTCTCCGCGACAGAACTTACCCGAAAGGCATGATCGGCACGATGCGCACAGCCGGCCAAAAGGGCGAAAACCGCCGGAGCGGCGAAAAACCAACGGGCGCGGTGCAACATAATGGGATAGAGTGTAGCAAAGCCCGTGCTCGATGGGGGCGCAAGGCACGGCGCACAAACCCATACTCCGGCTTGTGCCTTGGATAAGCGAAGATAACAAAGGGTGCCCCATCCTTAACCCATGACCGCCCCCGCCGTAAACCCGTCCAATCCCAGCCCTACTCGCGGCGCACCTTGGGCTTGGACTCTGGTCGTGCTAACCGGGGTGGTTTTCTGGCCCGTCACGCGCTGGATCGTGGCGGAATCCACCGCCCGTCAACAAATCCGGCAGGGAGGTGTGCTTCTGCTCGCCGCCATCGGCTTGGTCGCCTGGCAACATCGGCGCGAACTGCGCGTGGTGGAGGATCTGAGCAACCGCACGCTGGCGCTGCTGGGTGCCTCGTTCGCCTTAGTCGGAGTAGCGGGTATCACCCATCTGGGCGCACTGCTCCTGCCGGGCTTTACGCTCGCGCTGGCGGGCTGCATGCACGCGCTTTTCGGCGCGCAAAGTTACCGTTTTTTCAAGCCACTGGTTACGGGGGTGGGCGCGCTGCTGGTGATCATCGTCGCTTTTCCCGTGCTCGACTGGCCTTTGCGCCAGCTCGCCGGCGTGCAAGCGGCCACCCTGCTGGAAACGATGCACCTCGCTCCCGGCCTGACCCTGACCGGCACTGCGACAAATCCCCAACTGATCCTCACCGTCGGCGGCCGGGCCTTTCTGGTGGCGACCGAGTGTAACGGCTTCGGCCTTATCACCTCTGGGGCTTTGCTCTCGATTCTGGCTGGTGGTATCGCGGAGCGTCGGGGCTGGGTGATCGCCGCCCTCGTTCCACTGGCCATGGCCACGGGATTTGCGGTCAACGTTCTCCGGATTTTGACCATTTCATTAGGCGCTCCGCTTTTCCCCGACCATTACCACGTGCTGCACGAAGTCGTGGGCACGCTGTGTCTTTGGCTCGGGCTCGGCTTGGTCGGCTGGATGGCGTGGCGGCCGGTAGAAAACGGACGCCACGTCGCCGCCTAAATCAGGCCTTGGCCAAGGCCTGTTCGAGATCGGCACGCAAGTCCGCGAAGTCCTCGCAACCCAGGCTCAGGCGGATGTAGTCGGGCTGCACACCGCTGCTTACCTGCTCGGCGGATGTGAGCTGGCTGTGGGTCGTGCTCGCGGGATGGATGGCCAGACTCTTGGCGTCGCCGATATTGGCGAGATGACTGAAAAGCCGGAATGCATTGATGGTGCGTTTGGCACCTTCGAAGCCAGCTTTCACACCGAAGCCGAGCAGGCCGCCGTAACCACCGGTCAGATACTTGTTGGCCGCAGCGTGATATTTCGAGCCGGGCAGACCGGGGTAATTAACCCACGCCACCTTCGGGTGGTCCTGTAGGAAATGCGCGGTCGCTAGGGCATTGGCACAGATGCGCTCCATGCGCAGATGCAGGGTCTCGATGCCGATCAGGGACTGCCAGGCGTTGAACGGTGAAATACATCCGCCCATGTCGCGCAGGAGCTGGAGGCGCATCTTCATCGCGAAGGCGATATTGGTTCCACCAGCGGGAGCGAAGGCCTTGAACGCATCCCAATGCACCAAGCCGTGGTAGGAAGCGTCCGGGGTGGTGAAGCCGGGGAAACGACCCGAGCCCCAATCGAAATTGCCGCCGTCCACCACGATGCCGCCGATCGAGGTGCCGTGCCCCGCCATATACTTGGTGGTGGAGTGAACGATGATGTTGGCTCCCCACTCGAACGAACGGTGCAAGATGGGCGACAGACAGGTGTTGTCCAAAATCAAAGGCACCCCGACGGAGCGGGCGATTTTAGCCACGTCCTCGACAGGAAAGATGTTCAAAGCCGGATTGCCCAGGCCTTCGCCGTAAAACGCCTTGGTATTCGGCCGGACCGCGCGGCGAAACGACTCCGGATCGTCCGCGTCCACAAAGGTGATCTCGATGCCCAGCTTCGGCAGCGTGTGGTGAAATAAGTTGTAGGTGCCGCCATAGAGCTGGGCGACCGAGACGATGTGATCCCCCGCTCCCGCAAGATTGAGAATCGCATCCGTGATGGCCGCCTGCCCCGAGGCGTGGGCTAGGGCGGCGCTGCCGCCTTCCAGCGCGGCGATGCGCTGCTCGAACACATCAGTGGTCGGATTCATGATCCGGGTGTAGATGTTCCCGAGTTCCTTTAGCGCGAAGAGATTGGCGGCGTGCTCGGTGTCGCGAAACACATAACTCGTGGTCTGGTAAAGCGGCACCGCGCGGGAGCCGGTGGCGGAATCAGGCGTCTGCCCTGCGTGCAAAGAGCGGGTGCCGAGGCCGGTGGGATAAGGTTTAAGTGAGGACATGGTGAAAACTCCGAGCCTGAGGGCGCGCCCGCCCGCCGGAAAGCGGGAAGACCAACCGGAAGAAAGAAATAAGCTTGGAGCCGCACGGCGTTTAAAGATGCACTCTTTGCATGAAAACCCGTTCCGGGTGCCACGTGCGCTCACTCTGTCTTGTACTCGTCGCCAGTGTGGTAATCGTCCGCGCCGAACTCCGCACCCTGACCGACACCCAAGGCCGCTCCATCCAGGCCGACGTGGTCGAGGTGCACGGCGATCAGGTCAAAATCCGCCGCGACGACGGCCAGTTTTTTAATCTACCGCTCGAAAAACTCAGCCCCGGCGATCAGACCGAGCTCAAAGCCTGGGCCGCTCGCGAAGCGACCAAACCCAAAGCTGCCGCCCCTGCCTCGCTGGACGTCCAGATGAGCCGGGCGAAGTTCGGAACCGAAAAAATCGACAAGGACATCATCCTGACATCCGGCGAACTGGTGAAAAAAGGCCAGACCATCACCGAAGAGAAATGGGGCTACGGCGTCATCCTGACCAATCAAGGCAACGAGCCGCTCCATGACCTGCGCGCCGAATACCTGCTTTTCGCCACTATCGACGACCTCCATACCGAGGGGAAAAAAGAAGGCCTGCGACGCAAAGCCTATCGCGCCAAACTGGAAAACATCGACGCGAAGGGCCGCCTGGATTTTCGCACCGAAACCGTCTCGGCCTTTAAAACCAAATACAACGGCAACATCGTCTCGGCCAAAACCGGTGATAACACCAGCCGCGAGACGCTCTACGGCATCTGGCTGCGAGTTTATCGCGGCGATGAACTGATCTACGAAAACGCTCTGCCCGACGGATTGCGAAAAAAAGAAACCTGGCCGAAGGACTGACCTCCCCCCCCCCCCGGCGCGCTGGTTTACCTCGGCTGCACCGGGAACTCCCATGCCATCTGTTTTGTTGCTCGCCGCCGTCACCCTGCTCGCGGTCGCGCGATTTTCGGTTCAGCCCGCCCGCCGTTACCGCACCTGGCTGGTCGCTCTGATTGCCACCGAGCTCGGTCATTTCTGGAGTCTGCCCGCCCTTGGGCTCAGTGTCTGGGCCGGTCGATTCGCGATACGGCAAAACAGCGCCGCCGCGTTTGCCGCCGCCAGCCTGGCCGCACTCGCCGCCCTACTCTTCGCCCGCCCCTCCTGGTCGGCGTGGCGCTTGCACCGCTCTCTGACGCGCGAGCTGGAAACCACCTTCGGGAAAATCGCTCCGCAACCACCCCTCTGGTCCTGGCTGCGTCTCTGGCGCTGGCCCTTCGCGGTGCGACACGGCCGCGTCCTGCCCTATATGGTGGGCCCGGATCTGCCGCTCGATTTTTACCCGGCTCAGAACCTCTCCCCCTTCCCGCACTCCGGCGCGCCCTGCGTGGTGCTGGTCCACGGGGGTGGCTGGGATAGCGGCGACCGCACCCAACTCGCCGATTTTAACCACTGGCTGGCGGCCCGGGGCGTGGCCGTGGCGGCGATCAGCTACCGCCTCGCCCCCGCCCATCCGTGGCCGGCCCAAAGCGACGACCTGCGCCAGGCCGTAGATTGGGTGCGCAGCCACGCGACCGATCTCGGCATTGATCCCGAGCGGCTCACCTTGGTCGGCCGGAGCGCCGGTGGCCAGATCGCCGCCGCCACCGCCTACGGCTCGCCCCTGCCGGGGGTGCGGGCAGTCGTGGCGCTGTATGCGGTCCATGATTTGAATTTCGTCTGGTCGATCCGCTCCGCCACCGACTCGCTCAACTCCGATAAACTGATGCACCAATACCTCGGCGGCGGGCCGGAAGGGCGCAAGGAACTCTACCGCAGCGGCAGCGCGGAACAGCTCGCCCGCCTCGATGTGCCGCCAACGCTCCTGATGCACGGCGCACTGGATCAACTGGTCTGGTGCCGCCACAGCGAACGCCTCGCCGCCGCGCTCCGGAGCGCAGGCGCCCCGCACGTTTTTGCCCGCCTGCCCTGGGCGACCCACGCCGGTGAAGCCGGCCTGCACGGCCCGTCGGGCCAGCTTATTACCGGGGCGGTACTGCGCGTCGCGCTGGGCCAGAGTCCGGCGCGCGCTCCGTTATCCGGCCCTTAACGTTAACCCGCCGGCTCTCCCGCGCCATCCTCGGCGAGATGGAAGGTGTGGATGATGCGATGAAATACCGGCGAAAGCACGAAACCCATGGACGTAAGCACCACGAATCCGCTGAACAAGGCATACACTGAAGCAAATAGCTTGGAGGGCACATCGTTCATGGGGTTCACCGGCCCCATGCCAGTGAGGATCATGGCTGCGTTGAGCAGCGCATCAATCCAGCCTAGCCGGGCGATGTAGTGATAACCCAAGACTCCGATAAGCAGCGCGACCAGTACCACGCCGAGCGTCGCGAGCACCGACCAGCCGAGGCGTCCCAAAAAACGCGACATCGGTAACAAAGGCTCCCGTTTGTTTTCGAACATGCCTCGCAGGCTGCCGACCTCCGCCCGGAAGCGCTACGGTAAAAGCGCTGCCTGCCATGCCGCCGCGTCGAAACCAATCAAGCCGCAAGCGGCGGCGGTCGGGGCGTCCGGCGCGAAATCACGGATCAAAAACGGTCGCTTGATCAAGTTCCCGTTGGCCGCAAGCCGACCCAGAAACTCCAGCTCGGTAAACGTGACGAGCTGCTCGCCCAATTTCTCCGCCCGGTAGTCCGCCCCGGACGTATTGCACAGCCTCCGGCGCTCGCCGCCTAAAATGCCGAGCATACACCGCAGCTCGGCGACGGACGGCGGCTGGTCGCGAATCGGTTTCTCAACATACGCGAGCCCCTGCGCCGCCAGCCACTTCACCGCACGACGACAGGTGTCGCAGTTCTTGTAAGTATAGACGATCAGCATGGCTCAAAAACAGCGGGGCTAGTTGAGCGCTGGCAAGGCGATGGTGCGGCTGCCCGAATCGAGAATGTCCAGCAGAGGGAAAACGGAGTAATCGACCGGGCGGCCATTGACCCGGCATTCTCCGGCGTAGGCGGCGGCGGGAGGCTTCCACGTAAGATCGAGCGTATACCCATCGAAATTGGTAAAAGTCAGGCGCAGCGGAGTGACGGCGAGGTTCAGCGTGGCCCGGGTACGAGCGGTCATATCAGCGGCGAACGCCTCGAGCGCGGCGGCAGGGCTGGCGGCCGGGTAGCGGGCGGGGGGCGCAGTTTCAAGAATCCAGCCGCCGCGACGGCAGTCGGGCGCGGTGGCGTAAAGGTCGAGACCCTCCTTATGGTCGGGAGTTAACCAGGTGGCTGGGGTGAGGGTGCGGAACGCAAAGAGCACGGAACCGCCATGGGTACATATCCAGCCGTCGCGTTCGATCCGGGACACGATAGCTCCCCGGGTGGTGAAGGGCGCGATCACGCGGTGAAAGCCGTAGTCGGCCGGCACATCATAAACACCCAGCACGGTGCCTTCATGCTGGAGGGTTTGAGCGTAGGGGTTTTCCCCGTAGGCGAAGGCGTTGGCGATTTGCTCGGTGGGGCGGTGGCGGTTTTCCTGGAATACGATAAAGGTGCTGGCGGGCTTGGGGGAAACCCAGCGAAGGACCACGTTGCGGGTTTCCTTATAGAGGTAACTGTTGGCCGGGGTGCCGTCGGTGCGCTGGCTGGCGAGGCCGTAGTCGGCGGTGATCCAGGCTTGTTTGCGCACAAAGAAACGATGCGACGGGATCAGCACGCTGGCGCGGACGTTGCGGGGCACCGGCAGGGTGGCGTGCCAGCTTTTCAAGGGGCCAAGGGAGGCGAGCCAAGGGCTCGGGTAAGTAAACCAAAATCCTTGCGGCACGCCCTCGATATGCGCGTCGCGATCACCGCCAAAGAGCATCCAAGCCATGGCGGTGGTGGCACCGGGGGCGTCGGGAGAGACTTGTTGCGAGCCCCAGTATTTGGCGCGTCCAGCCGAGGTGATGGCATAGCCCCGGTGCCAGTGGGCGGCGGTTTGCACGAGCATGCCTTCCAGCGCGCGACGGGCGGCGTCACGCAGGTCGGGCTCGTCGGCGAAATCCACCAGCAGGCGCAAGGCCATGAAGTCGGTGCCGTAGTAGAGCGGAGCGTCGTATTCGGTCGCACCTTCGAGAGGCAGGGCGGCGAGAGTTTTTCGTAGTCGATCGCCACAAAGCTGGCGAATGCGTTCGGCGGAATTACCGGCGGCGTCTATCAGGTCGGGCCAGACGCCCGCCGCGATCCAGCCGGCACCATCGCGCATGAGTTCGTAATTGAGGGAAACCCCGATGGGTTTGGTAAAATCCCAACGCGCGGCGTAGGCGCGGAACTTGGCGCGGAGCGCTTCCGGCCAGCGTTCGCCGCCCACGCGTTCGCTGTGGACGATGGCGTGAAGATGAAACGGATCGAGTTTCGCGCCTAGCGCTGCATCGAGCAGGTGATCGGTGGCGGCAAGTGTGCCGGGGAGATTGATGGCAGCGAGCAGGCGCGCGGTGTAGAGCGGCATCGCATCCTTGGGGAAACCGCTGTCGCGCACTGGAGTTGCCGCATAGCGTCCGACCTCCGGCGTGGTCAAAGCCGTCCCCTCACCGGCCACGGCAGAGACGATAGCGGCGAGAAAAATCACCCCAGTTCGGATTGAGCGGTAAACGCGGTCTATGCCCATGAGGCTAGTTCACGCACTATCCGGGACGAACCAACCTGCTTTTTAGGATTGTGCGGGTTCGCTCAAGTTCGGTGCGAATGTGCCGATGATGGCGTCATGGCATTTTGGCGGGCTTTTTTAAATCGATCCGCCGGGTTGGAAAACGGCGACGAGGAGACCACGGTCAACGATCCGGCCTTGGTTTCCGCCATGAATGTGTCCGCTCCCGATCCAGAGGAGGACGGAAGTGCCGAGGCCTTGGCCAAGGAACCGGACCTGACGGAGTATTCTGGCGAGAAACCACTCGAAACGCGGGTCGGCGTGATCGTTCCTTTGGCGACCCTCGCCGCCACCTGTAAACTCAGTCCGGCCGAGGTGGAGCAACGTGCCATGAAGGTTGGCCAGCAGATGCCGGACTGGCGTCAGGTCGAGTGGGAGATGCAAAACTTAAAGACGATTCCGGTCCTGGGGCAGATGGCGCGCAGGTTTATCGCCACGATGGACCGGGATGAGGTGGTAATTGATGAAGTGGTGGCCTCGATCGCGCACGATCCTGCCTTGTGTGTGGGAGTTTTACGGCTGGCGAACTCGGTCTTTATTGGTTCGCGCGAGCCGATTGTGGATCTGCCGGCCGCCGTTCAGATGATCGGGGTGCGGCAGGTGCGGCAGATGGTGAGCACCCTGCAACTCTTCAAGGACAGCGCGCAACTGGGCGGCGGGCTGGAGTGGAAACACCTTTGGCAACATGCGCTAGCCACTCAGCTGCTGGCCGAGCGCTTGAACGAAGCCAGCGCCAACCGAGCGAGTCCGGGTCTGGCGGCATGCGCCATTTTGCACGACGTGGGTAAAATCGCTTTGGCCTCTCTGCGACCCGAAGAGTACAAAGAAGTGCTGCTCGGCGCGTGGCAGGCGCGGCTGTCCCTGGCCAGTTTGGAACAGGCTCGGCTGGGCATGGATCACTGCGAGGCGGGCTGGATTTTCGGGGCGGAGGCAGGTTTGCCGGCTTTGATTCTCGATGCCATCGCCTACCACGACGACCCGGACCGGGCACATCCCGACCATCGCTCCACGATCGCGCTGGTGGCGGTGGCCAACCAATTAGCCAAGCAGCACGGACTTGGGTTTAGCGGCGACGGCATCTGCCCGGAGATGGAAATCTGGCACAGCCCGGAGTGGGCGTATTGGAATAATTCGCACGATGGTGCCTTGGTAACCGCAGATTTCGCCGCCAAGGAGGCGGGCTGGATCTACGAGGTGCGCCGGGAGCTGCAGATCTACGGCGGGTAAGTACACGTCGCGGATCCGCTTTCTACGACCACGCAATGGCAAAAAACCGGCAGAAAACCGGCTCGCCATAACAACGGGGTTTACCGACGGTGACCGGCTGGAAACCACCACGTCCGTCATGAGCAAAACTACCCTCACCAAACAGTTTGTTGATATTTTTGGCTGCGCGCCCGAGATCGTAACCCGCGCACCGGGCCGTATTGAGTTTATCGGCAATCATACCGACTACAACGGAGGCACGGTGCTGGGGGCCTCGATTGATCGCGGCGTCACCGTGGCGCTGGCCCGGCGCACCGACGGGAAACGGAATTTCCACAGCACCTACACCAACCAGACGGTTACTTTGCCTGCCGCTGCGCCGGTGAAACAAAGCGGCAACTCAAGCTGGACTAATTACCCGCTCGGTGTGCTGGCGGCTTTACCCCACTTCGGGCTGAGTGTGGTCGAGGGTTTTGATTACTTGGCGGACAGTGATTTGCCGACCGGCGCGGGGCTTTCCTCCAGCGCAGCGATCGAGCTGGCCTCGGCCCTGGCGTTTTTGGGCGCGACGGGGCAGACGGCAGATCGCGAGACGGTGGTTAAAATCGGCAAACACGCGGAAAACCACTTCGTGGGCGTACCTTGCGGTATACTCGACCAAGGCGTGTCGGGCTTCGGCAAAGCGGGACACTTGGTGTTTATCGATTGCGCGGGGCCCCGCTTCACCACTGTGCCGATGCCGGCGGGCGCGAGTTTTTGGATTTTTAATACCCACACCAAACACGCGTTGGTGGACGGGCTCTACGAAGCCCGGCACCGTGAATGCATGACCGCGGCGCAGGCCCTCGGGGTAAAGCTGCTGGTCGAAGTAAAGCCCGCGGCCTTGCTGGCGGCGCAGGCGAAGATCGAGCCGACGGCGTTCAAGCGGGCGCGTCATGTGGTCGAGGAAATCGCGCGGGTGGCCGAGACGGTGGACGCTCTAAAGACGGGCAATATCGACAAAGTCGGTGCGTTGCTCACGGCTTCGCATCGCAGTTCGCAGCGCTTGTTTGAGAACAGCACAGTGGAGCTCGATTTCCTGGTAGATGCTCTGGTGGCATCTCCGGGCATCTATGGTGCGCGGTTGACCGGAGGCGGCTTTGGCGGAGCGGTGATGGCGCTGGCCGGGGCGGGTTTTGGCGCCGCTCAGGCCGAGGCGGTGGCGGCGGCTTACGCAGCGAAATTTGGCGCCCGCCCCGACATCCTGCCCATGGGCACGGGCGACGGCGCGGTGGTGCTTTAAGCGCGGGGCTGAAGTTCGATCAGGTCCCAGCCGTTGCCGTAAAGATCATCAAACACGGCGACTATACCGTAGCTCTCGCGCCGCGGGGCCTCGCGGAAACGCACCCCTCGTGCCTCGAAGAGGGTGCGATCACGGGCGAAATCGTCGGTATGGAGGAAAAAGGCGACGCGGCCACCGGCGGCGCGACCAATCTGGGCGAGTTGCTCCTCATTGGCGGCGCGGGCAAGGAGTAACGCGGCCCCACCCGCTCCAGCGCCCGGCGGTGCGACGACGACCCAACGCTTCATATCGGAAAGCGACGTGTCCTCGATGAGTCGGAAGCCGAGTTTTTGGGTGAACCATACGATGGCCTCGTCGTAGTCGCGAACGAGGAAGGATACGGCGGAGAAATGGGCAGGCATAAGCGCCGGAGCGACGATTACGGTTTACGAAAAAGGTAATGGCTAACGAGCCACTCCTCGCCGTTTTTATAGCCCCAGAGTTCGGCGCAGCTAAGGTAGAAAACGCGCCAGTAGGCCCACCATTTCGTCGCTTGGTCGGGGCCGTAGGTGGCGCGGAAGAGGGGCATGATCTCGGCGCGGTGGGCGTCCATGTTTTGCAGCCAGTGCTCGGCGGTTTGCTGGTAGTGACGCCCGTTTACCTTCCAGTCCGAGACCAAGGTGAGGTCGGCTTGAAACTGCATAAACAGGTCGTGGGCGGGCATCTGGCCGCCGGTGAAAAAGTAGCGGCTCATCCAGTCGGTCTCATCGCGGGCGATGAAGTGATAACTGAAACGACTGTGGGTGAAAATATGGGTGAAGAGCAGGCCGCCCGGCTTGAGCCAGTGGGAGATGTTGCGGAAGAGGAGCTCGTAGTTTTTGAGGTGCTCGAACATCTCGACCGAAACGACGCGGTCGAACTGACCGGGCGCGATGTCGAAGGCGTTGATATCGCAGGTGATGATATGGAGGTTGGTCAGACCGCGTTTTATCGCCTCGGCGTCGATGTGTTCCTTTTGGGTCCTTGAGTTGGAAATGGCGGTGATGCGGGCATTCGGGAAACGGGCGGCGTTGTAGAGACAGAGGGAGCCCCAGCCGCAGCCGAGTTCGAGGATGTGCTGGCCGTCGGCGAGCTGGGCGCGCTCGGCGTAGAGGGCGAGCATGTGCTCCTCGGCCTCATCGAGCGACTCCTTGCCGGTGGGGTAGAGGCAACCGGAGTATTTGAGGCGTTTACCGAGGCAGTATTGGTAGAACGAAGTCGGCACCTCGTAGTGTTGCTCGTTGGCGGCTGCGGTCTGCTCGGCGAGGGCGCGGGTCTTGAGGTTGTCCACGTAGGCGGTGCGGTCGTAGCGGGCGCTTTCCTCGCGGATACGCTGGGCTAGCAGGCGGCGGATGCCGATGCGGATCAGCCAGTCGGGGAGGAGGTTTTTTTCGAGGAGGGAGTCGAGCATGGCTGATTTTTTTAAACACCAATACGCACTAATTGTCACTGATGACGGATTAGATGGTCTAAACTTAGTGAACAGCTCCTAGGATAAGCTGTCCACTTGCGTCCATGATTTTGTCCCGATGTCCGATGAAATAGAAATTTAGGCCGCAGGCGATTTTTCTCCACGGATTGCGCGGATCATCCCGGATACAACCCCAACCGCCTGCGGCTGGACGCAAGGCGTGATCCTGGAGATGTAGAAAAGGAGGTGGGCACTCTAGCCCACCCCGTTGGAGTCGGTCCGTTGTATAAATGCTCGACGCCGTGTTTATTTAGCCGATTCAACAAAGATGACGGCCTCCCAAGGGCGGAGGGTGGTAGCGTCCGTTTCTCTGTAGTTGGCGAACAAGGGAGCGGCGTCGGTCGGCGGTGGCACGGGCCAAGCCTGCGGTTCGGAGCCCCAGTTGAGCACGATGTGCACGGAGGGAAATTCGCCCCACGCGCCGCGCCGGTAGGCGATGACTTTGCCCGGCTCGATGAGCGGGGTGAGGTCGCCGTAGATGAGCGATTTGAACCGCTTGCGCAGCGCGAGGAGCGCGGCGTAGGCGTTGAAGATGGAGTCGGGATTCGCGATCGCACCGGCGGCGTGTTGCGGGCGGTGAACCTCAGCCAGCGGAATCCATGGCTGGCCGGTGCTGAAGCCGGCGCCGGGCGACGCATCCCAGGGCAGGGGCGTGCGGCCGTTGTCGCGGCTGTCTTCGCGCACGGAGGCGAGCGCGGCCTCGGGCGAGGTGCCGGCGGCCACGGCGGTGTGGTAGCGATTGACGGTTTGGATGTCGCGGTAGTCTTCGATGCGGTCGAAGGAAATGTCGCTCAGCCCGAGTTCTTCGCCTTGGAAAAGAAACGGCGTGGCGGGCAGCGTGAGGAGCCACGTCGCCAGCAAGGTCGCGGAGGCGTGGCGGTGGTGGATGGGGTCGCCGAACTTGGAGAGGCTGCGGCGGGAGTCGTGGTTGCCGAGTGTGACGGTGAGCCAGCTTTTGCCGCGCGTGGCTTGGTAGAGTTTATAAAAATTCTCAAACTGCTCGCGTCCGGTGGGCGCCCAGTGGAAGTAGAAATAAAACGCGCCGTGCAGCTCGTTGCGGTCATAACCGGTGAAATCGAGGGTGTTGTCGGCATCGACGCACCAGGTCTCGCCGACGGAGTAGAGGTCATGTCCGGCGAAGACTTCGCGGTGCATTTCCTGGAGGTAGTCGTGCAGGGGCGGATGGTTGCAGGCGCGGCAGTTGAGCGGCAACAGCGGGTCGGTGTTGCCCTCGGGACGCGGCACGTCGGGATAACCGTCGGCTTTGGCGATCATGTTGATCACATCGAGGCGGAAGCCGTCCGCGCCGCGTTGAGCCCAGGTGCGCAGCACGTCGTGCAAGGCGGCGCGCACGGCGGGGTTTTTCCAATTCAAGTCGGGCTGCTTCGGTGAAAACAGATTGAGGTAAAACTGCTGCGTGGGGGCGTCCCAAGTCCAGGTGGAGCCCTCGAAGGCGGCCTTCCAGTTATTGGGAGGGATGGGTCGGCCGTCGGCGTCGAAGCCCTTGGGATCGACCCAGAGATACCAGTCGCGCTTGGGGCTGGTGCGCGAGGAGCGGCTTTCGATAAACCAAGCGTGTTCGTCCGAGGTGTGGTTGAGCACCTGATCGACAATGAGGCGCAGGCCGCGTTGGCCGAGGCCGGCGGAGAGCGCCTGGAAGTCGCTGAGCGTGCCGTAGTCGGGATCAATACCCAGGTAGTCGGAGATGTCGTAACCGTTGTCGGCCTTCGGTGATGTATAGAACGGCGAGAGCCAGAGCGCGTCGATGCCAAGGCGCTTCAGGTAATCGAGCTTGCCGGTGATGCCGGGCAAGTCGCCGATGCCGTCGCCGTTGGAGTCAGCGAAACTGCATGGATAGATTTGATAGAACGCGGCTTCCTTCCACCACGCGGGGGTTTCGGGAGGGCAGGGCGAAGGAGTTGGGTTAGTGGACATGGGCATGGGCGCTGGTTAGGCTATAGTGACGTTGATGATGTCGTCGCGCACCGTCGCGAAGGTGGTGGTGGGGAGCATGACCTGACCGCCTCGGTGATCCCAGAAACCGGCACGGGCCACGGTGAGGCGCAGCGTGGTCTCTCCCCAGACCAGCAGCCCTTGCCGGCCATTGCCGAGCGTCGGGCCGCAGTGCGGGCGCGGCAGGGGGAAATGGGTGACGAGCGGTTGGGTGGTCATGCGGGCGGTGTAGTTATTATATTGATACTTATGTTTACGCTTCCAGCAGGCAAATCGGCCATGCATGGGAATCGCGAACGGAATCCTTGCTTAGCTGAACCCAGCGCAGTGCAAAGCCCCAGGCGGCGCCGCCATTCACGTCGATGGCCAGCGCGATGCGGTGACGTCCGCGAGGCAGTTTTACCGGAACCAGGTGGTGGTCGGCCACGCAGGGATTGGTGCCGTTGGGGTCGAAGTAGATCTCCCGATCATCGAGCCAAAGGCGCACCGGACCATCGTAGCCAAAACCGAGGTGCAGTTTTTGCGCAGTGGCCGATTCGATTTCGGTCACAAAACACGCGATTCCGCTGTGTCCGACCCAGTGTGAATGCAGATTGATGAAGTCGGGCCAGTAGCTCTCGCCGCCTTTACGGACGGGCTCCTTACGCGCGAGTGCGGCGACTTTGTCGGCATCGAGCTGGTTAAGCTTGGTGGGATGGACGCTAGGACCTCCCGCCCAGAAAACCAGCCCGGGGCCGGGTAAAGGTTCGTCCTTAATGGGCAAGGGACCGGTGACAGGAATCGCCAGGTCGCGGTCGTCGCGCAGCAGGGCGACGGGATTGGTTCCGTGGCCATAGATGAGCTTCATGCCGGGTTTAATGAGATTGGGCCATACGCGCAGGCGCACCCGATCTCCGGCACTTTCGGTGAATATGATGCAGTCGATCACGCGGTGCTCGGCATCGACAAAACAGAAGGATCGTTCGACCAAGCCATGCAGGGAGCCGACGACGTTGGCCAATTGCACCTCGTATTGCACTTCGTAGCAATTGGTGAGGGAGTCTTTGGGCAGATCGTAGAGGCGACGGACTCCGATAATCGTGGGCGCAGGCGTCTCCTTGCTACGGGTGTGGATCAGACGATGGGCAACCTGGGCCAGTCGCAAGCCGAGTCGTTGATGCGCGGCACCACTCAGATGGATGTTATCCGACAAAGATAGATCAATCGCCGCCACCACCCCGAGTTGATCGAGCTTTTCGGGCATGATTCTCTGTTGCTCCTGAACATGGTTCCAGTGCCTGGCGCTTCCATCGTTACCGATCACGCGGCCGAGCTGAACCGTGAGCACCGGGAGACGCGGCTGCTTGAGATCGCGGCGAAGGGCGCGCACGAAGCGAATAAAGCGTTCGGTGTATTTCGCAGCGTCGGCCTCGTTGGTCTCGTTCTCGCCCTGATACCAGAGGAGTCCGGCTATGGGTTGGCCGGTGCTTTGCCATGCATTGAACATGGAGCCATAGAGGGAACGACCACCCTCTTTTTTGAGGGCGGGGTCCCATTGGTTCAGCGAGGTGCCGCCGTGGGCGCAGGCGATCAAGCCTTGGGGAACGCCGGTGCGCCGGTGCATCTCGGCGGCAAAGGCGAGTGCGGGGCCCGCGCCGGACCGGGCGGTGAGACGGCGCTTGGCTGCCTCGGCCGGAGTGATCGTCTCGGCGGTGTGCACCGGATCGGGGGATTCCTCCAACATGTGCAACGGTTCTTCGGCTGGCCCCCAAAGGCCGGACATGCGCAGGGAAAAAACACCGGGAGAGGAGCGCAGGCCGGACGCGAGGTCGCCATATCCCTGCATGTTGCTTTGGCCACCGAGAAGCCAGACATCGCCCACACGCACGTCGGGCACGGTCACGCGAGCCTCGCCGCACTGCAGCGTGATCTCATACGGGCCGCCCGTGGGCAGGCCGGGCAGGCTCACGGAGAAACGTCCAGCCCGGGCCTTACCCGCAGGACGCGGCTTCGCGAAGCCGCGCAGGCCTTTTACCGTAACCAGAACGGGTCCTACGGCTGACGTGCGACCGGTGATATAGAGCGTGGCAAGGTCCTGCGAATCGCGTTGCAGAACCTGGTGCCGTTGGAGGCCGGTAAGGATTTTCATTGGGCGTGCGAAGTAGACGTTGTCGCTGGAGGAAGAATCCGACGAAGGGTAATGGTGTGTCGAACCGGACGCGCTGCAGCACGGACGGCCTCAAGTTGTTTCTCGGCGTTAACTTTGATTTTCGCTTCGAGCGGTTTCCACTCGCGGTATTTGCCGGGCTGCGTGCGTTGCCAGTGATTGGGAACGGCGGAGAGTTCTTTTTCCCAGGCTGCGAGCAAGGGCTCCATCTTATCGAGCGTAAGGGGCCGGGCAGCTTCGGGCAGGCGCCAATACTCGATGCTGGCGATGAGGCGTAGTTTTCGCAGTTCGTCCCACCGTGCCTCCATGAGCGCTAGGACATCCTTGGCTTGGCGAATTTGCGGCGTGGGCAGTGCCGCCAAATCGATGCCCAGGCCGAGCGTTTGGGCGGAGAAGGTGCCGACGGATTTTTCGTCGATAGCGAGTGTGTAGTCGCCCGGTTGAAGTCCGCTGACCCTCAGTTCTTCGCGGTTGAATTCCTCGGAAAACGGCACCCAAGCAAGAGCCTCTTGGGTGTTTGCGGGAACTGCGACGGGCAATGAATCCGCAAGATAAGCGAACGTGAGTCCGTCCTCGGCATCGCTTGAGAAATCACTGACGGCGGCACCTCGCGCGAAGCGAACCTGGGCGGTGGCCGCGTTGAGCTGAACTTGTACGAAGGGGCCGGCACGGTTCTGTGCGCGCAGGATATGATAGGCCATGGCGAAACTGCCCGGCGGGCCCGGATGCACACGATCGCCACTGATCATCGTGAATTGCGGGGCAGCTTTTTGGAGCCGTTGGTTCAGCGCCGTAAGCGGTCCGTGTAAGTCGATCACCGCGAGGTCATATTCGGAGGCGAGGGTGCGCGCGATGTCGGCGCAGGCGGCCAGGGCTCCATTCACGCCAGGAAGATTGGGCTTATCCATGGCTGAGGTGTCGTCGTAGGGAGACGGAGTCATCAGGATCACGCGAACGCCTCGCGCCTGGAGTCGTTCGACCAGGGTGCGCATGGACTTTGCATAGTTGTCGAGGCGGCTCCGACGTTTCTGTTGTCCCGCGTCGTCGTCGGCTGAATTCGCGGCGTAGAGGTCGCGTCCGCAGTCATTCATCCCCAGCATGATGGTCGCCACCGTGGGGGCTGGTCCGTTTTGGGGGATGATGTCCCAATCAAACCGGCGCAGGGCGCCCGCAGCGGAATCTCCACTCACGCCCGCATTAGAATAAGTGACCGGTTGGTCGGGATGGCGGAGTACTTGAAACAAATCGACATAGCGCGGGTAAGGACCGTCGTGCGTGATGCTATCACCAATCGCCACCCAGCGATCGCCGGCGACAAATGCAGGGGAGGGAGCTGCAACCGCGTGGCCTGCGATCAACGCAAAAACCAAGAACAGAAGGCGAGCAAAGGGCCCCGACTGAATGGCAGGCTGGAACATATTAGGTTACTCTTTCGGTTTAGGCTTTCTGCGGCCGGGTGGATCGCTCCAGCACGGCGGCGCCGTAGGGTGCGAGTTTGAGTTCGCCCGAGCACGCGTTGCCGCTGAGCAGATCGAGGCCGGCGCAGTCGTGCAGGCGCACGGTTTGCGGCTCGCGGCGGAAGTTGAGGAAAAACCAGAACTCGCCCCCATCGGCGGCGCGGCGGCGTTGCAGGGTGACGCCGGGAGGCAGGCTGCCGGCGGGGAGGAGTCGTTGCACGCCGTGACGTTGCCAGAGTGCGGCGAGCAGTGCGGCGCGCAGATCCTGTTCCGAGCGGGCGGCCTGATAATAAACGAAGCCGCGTCCCACTGCGTTCACTGTGAGCGCCGGGTGGCCGGCGTAGAAGTCGTCGCCGTAAGCGGCCAGCACCTCGGCGCCTTCGAGGTGGTTGATTTCCAGTTTGGCAATGGCCTTGAACTCGCCGGAGAGACCGAGTGCGTTGCCGGATTGGCAGACGAAGCGGTTGCTTTCCTCGGGGTAGAGGTGATCGAGCTCTTCGCGGCGCAGGCCGACGAGGCGACGCCAACCGGCGTCCATGCCGCCGGGGAACACGAGGTCGATTTCGTCCACCCAGCCGGAGAGCACGCCGGTGAGCAGGACGCCGCCGGCCTCGACCCAGGCAGTGAGTTTTTCCACGAAGCCGGTGCGCAACAAGTAGTGCTGCGGCAGGCAGAGAATCCGGTAACGACTAAGATCGGTGAGCGGCGAGGAGGGATCGACGATATCGCAGGGCACGGCGTTTTCCCAATGCTCGCGATAGAGGTCGAGTTGCTCCCATGGGTATTGCGAGCGGCCGCGACCGCCGTGGGATGAAATCTCGGACTGCATCCACCAGTTGTCCCAATCGAAACCGATCGCGACCTCGGCGCTGCCGAGGCTGCCGGCGACGGGAGCGAGACGCGTGAGGGCGTCGGTGGCGGATTGCACATCGGCGAAGACGCGGGAGCCGGGGCCACCGCTGTTTTCGATGACTGCGCCGTGGAATTTCTCTTCGCCGCCGCGACCGGCGCGCCATTGAAAATAGAGGGCGCTGTCGGCTCCGTGAGCGATGGACTGGAGCACGGTGAGGCGGTGGATGCCGGGGCGTTTGAGTTTGGGCACCTCCATCCAGTTGGTCGCGCTGGGAGTGGTTTCCATCAGCAGCCACGGTTGGCCGGGACGGAGAGCGCGGCAGAGATCCTGAATGAAGGATTGATAAACGATGGGGTTCCACGCGGTGGACCAAGGCTCGGCTTTGTCGTGATAAGCGGGATACGCGTCCCAACTGATTACATCGGTGGGCGCAGTGGTGCGCCACGCGTCGAGATGCATGCCGCCGGGATGGAGGTTGATCGCAGTGCGGACGGTGGAACCGGCGGAGCGCACGGCGGCGATTTCGTCGGCAATAAAACCCTTCCAATTGTCGGAATTAAAACGTCGCCAATCCAGGCACAGGCCGTGGACGGAGGTGCCTTCGCCGTGGGCGCGCGGGGCACGGATGTGCTCCCACGCGGTGTAGGTGCGCGACCAGAACGCGCTCCACCACGCGGCGTTGAGGGCTTCGAGGGAGCCGTATTTGCGTTGGAGCCAAGTCTGGAAACCCGCTTCGCATTTCTCGCAATAGCAGGTGCCGTGATACTCGTTGGATACATGCCACAGCGCGAGCGACGGGTGCTGGCCGTAGCGCGTGGCGAGGGCGCGGTTAACCGCCGCGACCTTCTCGCGGTAGAGCGGCGAGGTAGGGCAGAAATTCATACGTGTGCCCGGCAGGTGGCGACGCCCGTCCTCGCGGACGCGCAGCACCTCGGGGTAGCGATGGGTGAGCCAGTTGGGCGCGGCGGCGGACGGGGTGGAGAGGAAGATCTTTTGCCCGCCGTGCGCGGCCCGGGCGAAGATGTCATCGAGCCACGCGAACTCGTAGCGACCCTCCTCCGGTTCAAGCGTTGCCCAGCCGAAGATGTTCAGCGACAGGACGCCGATGCCCGCCTCGGGGAAGAGACGGAAGTCTTCCTCGATGATCTCGGGCGCGTGCTGCCACTGGTCGGGATTGTAGTCGCAACCATGAAGAAGCCCGGGGAGGCCTAGCACGTTTAGCGGGGCATCTACAGGGAAAGCGAGGGGGGATGAGGCAGACATGATACTCGAATTCGTTAGTTTAGTGGAGGGCAGTGCCTGCATAGTGATATTATCTCAGGAAATCAGTGATTGAGAAAATTTAAAGTAGAGTGCTTGGAGGTTAAGAATTAACCTTGGTTGGTCAGTCTGGGGCTTTTTTCCAACCCTCGGGATCGTCGTTACGGGCACCCCAGCTTCTACTATCGAGAGGCAAAACACCATTGGCGGATGCCCATGTGTGCCAGGCATCCTTAAGCGATTTGAGTTCGTCCGGGCGTTCAGCAGCGAGGTCGTGACGCTCTGCCGGGTCCTGAGCGATGTCATAGAGTTGCCACGAAGAACTTCCGGAAAGAGCCAACGCTTTCATTGTGCCACGTCGGATGGTCCGGCCACCTTCGTGCTCGAAGAATAAATCACGCGACGCCATGGTGCCGCCCGAAAACTCAGGCCTGAAAGATACTCCATCGGGCTGGGTAAGCGCCTGGCCATCTATAGTTTTTGGAATTCTAGCTCCAGTGATCTCAGCAAATGTAGGCAGCACGTCGATGAGATGAACGGGAGCGTTACTCCATTGACCGGGCTTTATTTCTTTTGGCCAACGAACGAAAAAAGGCGTGGCGAGGCCTCCTTGTGTGGGTTCTTTTTTATACCCTCGAAACGGCAGACTACTCACCGTGGCCCAGGCTTTTCCATAACTGGACCTAAGCGAATCCGATAGTTTTTCAGGCAAGGGCGGAGCCTCCAATACTTCGGCGCAGGCACCGTTGTCGGAAGCGAATAGAATCAGCGTATTATCGGCGCGGCCGCTGCGCGAAACAGCCTCCAAAATGAGCCCAACCCCGTCGTCCATATCTTGGATTTGTGCGGCGTAAACAGCCATTCGGCGGGCTTGGTCGGCTTGAACATCAGGCGCGAGGGTATCCCATGACGGCACCTCGATACCCACGGATTGTTGATCGACGGCCAGCAGACCGAGACGGCGCAGACGAGCGATGCGAGTATCAGAAATACGATTATAACCCACGGTATAAGTAGCAAGTAATCGCTCCACCCTTTCTGTATCGGCATGCAGGGGCCAGTGAGGTGCAGTGTAAGCCACGTAAATAAACCGGGGGCCCTCAATCGGTGCCTCGATATACTCGAGCGCCGCGTCAGTGATCGCATGAGTAAGTGAAAATCCTGGGCCCGGCTTTACCTCTGATTCATCACGCACCAGAAAATTCGGTGCCACATAGGACGCACCACCACCAATTATGCCAAAAAAACGTTCGAAGCCGCGCCGAGTCGGCCAGCTCGCGGATGCCGGAAGTTTTTGCGAGTGTTCTTCAGAAGTAAGATGCCACTTGCCAGACATGAAAGAACGATAACCTGCCCCCTTTAGCACCTCCGGAAGTGTCATACAATCCGAGGCCAAATCACCCTTATATGCTGGTCGGCCTTGGTCCAACTGCGTCATCCAGCCATGCCCGACGCGATGGGAGTAAGCACCGGTAAGCAGGCTGGCTCGACTGGGGCAACAACGGGCGGTGTTGGATGCCGACGTGAAGCGCATTCCTTCCGCCGCCAAACGGTCTATATTTGGAGTCGCGATTTCGCCGCCCTGACACCCGAGGTCACTGTAACCGAGATCGTCGGCGAGGATAACGATGATGTCGGGCAAAACTGCCGCCGCCGGGCTCGTCGTCGGCAATACCAGCATCGCAAGAGAGCCGACGGCCCAAGATACTCGACGAAATCGTTTAAAACCCGAAGTGATCAGGAGGGTCTTCATTATTGAATGGGTTGGGTTGCGAGAAATAAATGAATCAAGTGACTTGGTCGTGCGGGGAAGGTTAGACGCAAAAAACTCAGGCGTTAGTTGCTGCATCCGAAAGGCTGTAAACCGGACAAGAACAAGTGCGCATGGCCTTGGCGTAGGCATCGAGACGGTTGCGACGTTTTAACTGTCCAGTTTTTTCGTCAGGCGAGTTCACCGCGTAGAGTTCGCGACCACAGTCGATCATGCCCGGCATGATCGCCGCCACCGTGGGGATCGGACCTTTCGCCGGAAGGATGTCCCACTCGAGACGGCGCAGGCCTCCGTTGGCGGAATCGCCGCTGAAGCCCGCGTTACCATAAGTGATAGGCTGGTCGGGACGCCGAATCACCTGAAACAATTCGACGTAGCGCTTGTGGGGCGTGTCTTGGGTGATGCTGTAACCGATCGCCACCCAACGATCACCCGCTACAAACGCAGGGGGCGGCGCGGCATGGGTCTCGCCGGTGATGGACACCCAAACCAGCAGCAGAAAACGGCGAGCAAAGGGCACCGAAAGAATGGCATGACGGAGCATAAAAACAGGTTCAAACGGATGCCGAAGGTGTAAGGATCGCGTCGGCCCAGATTGCGTTGCCGTTGCCGATGGCCGCTGGATTCCAGGCGCGCAAGCGGAGTCGGCGCACGCCGGCGATGGGCAGATCGAGCGCGACGGGCTGGCCGTTGGCGCTGAGCAGGTCAGAGCGGAAAATCTCCCGGTCATCCGCTTCGACGGAAAAATACGCCTTACCCTCGGGCCGGTGCGCGTGCAGGCCGATGGTTGCGGTGAAGCGGGCATACGCGCCGCCGAGAAGACAGGTCACGTCGCTGTCAATGTGGCTAGGCAAGGCCTTGGTGTAATCGCGATCGCCGAGGCGCAAGGCTTTGCCGTCCCACGCGCAATTGTTCACCAGTTCGCCAAAGCCGGTGAAGGCGCGCACCGGTTCGCAGTCGCTCAGGTGGCAGGGTCGCGGTTGGCAAAAGCGCAAGGTGACCGCGTTGGAGTCGGGCGATTGTCCGCCCGCGAGGGCCTCGGCACGGACCGTGTAGGCCTGGTTCACGCCGGGCAGGGGAAGCGGCAGTTCGAGAAACGTATCGTCAGTGAAGCTGGCCGCGACGCCATCGGCATAGACACGATACCCGTCGGCACCGGGCATTGGTAGCCTTTCGAGGCGCACGCCGACCGGGTTGAAAACAGAGTTCGTGTAGCGCAAGGCACCCTCGGGGAAGAGACGGGAATCTTCCTCGATGATCTCGGGCGAGTGCTGCCACTGGTCGGGATTGTAGTCGCAGCCGTGGAGAAGCCCGGGGAGACCGAGGACGTTGAGGGGTGTGGCGGGGTTCATACAAAATTTAGATCGGACGAGGGTGAGTGCGTGGCGAGGTGTTCATCGGGATTTCCGATTCTGGGCAAAGGCGCGGTCGAGCCGAGCTGCGCGGAGATGGGGCAAAGGCGAGCCCGAGCGCTGGAGCTTTTGGGTGCGGTCAATGGCGAGGCCGTTTACCGCGTCGAAGACGCCCCAGAGAGCGACGCCGCGCGGGTAGAAGTGGAGATGGTTGCCGCCGAAGGTTTCGAAGAACAAATGGGTTTCGCGGGTGTTGGTGGTGACCTGCCACTCCCAGTAACGCTCGAAGAGAGCGGTGTGATCGATCCCGCGATAGAGCGCGGCGAGATCGCGCAGCATATTCATGGAAATCCAACCGGGATTGCGTGATGCGCCCGCTAGTCCGGCGTTGGCGGCGGTGACCAACGCCTTCTGTGCCTCGGCGGTGAAATCGGTGTGGGCACAGCCGTATTCGCGCAGGCAGCGGGCGGTGGCGACGGCGAGGTCTTGCTTCACGCGGGCTGTGTTTAGCTTCAAATCGTAGCCGACCATGTCGAGGATGGGCAGCGTGTTGGCGGTGTAGATGTGCGGGGCATCCCAGCCGGGAATTTCTTTCCAATGGTTTTCCTTGCCCGTCCACGGATCTTTGAGCGTGCCGCCTTTTTCCAGGAGCACGGTGAAGTGATCACGGGCCCAGGCGTGTTTGTTGAACGTGGCTCGGAGGCGGCGGGCTTGCGCCTGCGCTGACTTGACGGTGACGGCGTAAGGCTTGCGGAGAAGGAGCGCGCCGGTTTCGAGGGCGGCGAGGGTTTTTACGGCGAGGTAGGTTTGTTCCTTGCCGAACTGCACGGCAGGTGAGCCGTCATCAATGGTGTTGGCGACACCGTGATCGGGTACGCCGTTGCCCGTGGTATCCGCAGCGATGAGAAAACGAATAAACGCATCGAGCGTGGCCTGGTGCTTGGTCACCAGCGATGTGTCCCCGGTGCGTCGGGAATAAGCGAAGGCCATGAGAATGTAGTTCGCGGTTTCCTCGATCTCCATGTCGTGCGGATAAACCTGTCCGTCGGCGACGCCGAAGGCTCCGCAGTCGTGGGAAAGAAACTGAGTGCCCGCGCCCGGCGTGCCCAAACAGAGCTGGCCGTCCTTGGCGTATTCCGGCCAGGCATCGAGTTCGATGCGCAAGAGTTCCGGCCACAGCGCGAGATAGAACGGGGCCTGGGTAAACTCGACGTCGACCGTGGAATGGAAATGGCAGTTGCCCTCCCAAACGCTGAACCAATCGCGTCCATCGGGACGACGACACCACCAGGTGTTGATCGCCCAAGAGTGCAGCGTGTAGGCCAGCAGGTGGGCGGTGGCGGGGCCGAGATTATGATCGGTGAGGATCGCGTCGGTGCGGGTGGCGTTGTCGGCGATTTCTTGTCCGGATTTACGCGCCCAGAGAGCGACGGCTTTAAGATCGGCGAACCGCGACTGATAGCGAAATGGAGCAGGTTCGCCCTGCACCCGCAGCGTCGCCGCGCTCCACGTGCACCATGCGACGGTGAGGGCGGAGAAGGGTTTTGCCTGTTGCGGACGGAGGGTTTGGACGAAACGGCGCCCTTGTCTTTTGCCAGAAACCACGACGAGCCGGTCGCGCTGTGCGACAGATTCTCCGATTCCTTTATACCATTCCGGGCCGCTGGTAGGGCGGCTGTTGGTCGCCTCGAAAACGAGATCAAGCGCGTCGCGTCTCTGCTCTTCGTAGGCGAACGGTCCATCGGTGATTTCTAAGAAAAGTTCGGCCTTGGCCGGTGGGGTATTTTGCGAATCCCAGCGGAACTGTCCGCCGATCGGCTCGAGCACCAAGTCGAACAACAATACCGGGATGGTTGAAAAGTCCGCGTCGCCTGGGCGAAACGGGGTCGTAACGCTCAGCCGCACCTTGAGCCCTGAAGGGGAATCAAGGCCGATAAAACTGACCGTGCAGGGGGAGGTGCGTTGATCAACAAAGGAAAAATCCTGCGCGCCATTTAGCGGAGCCAGAGGGAATATAATTTCGCGATCTCCGACCTTCAGGCCGGCGCGTAAATGAAATAGCGGTCTGGCATGAAATGGTGCGAAACGCAGGAGCGCACAGGTGCGGCGGTGTGGTTCAAAGAAGATTCCGTGACGGGAACCCGTCACGGCGAGAGCATCGGCCATCAGTTGCATAGGGAGAGGATAAGTAGGGGGGCTAAATTAAGGTGAGAGGGAGACGCCGGCTCAGCTTGGTTCCCTTTCACCCGGAGGGCGTAAGCAGAGCGTCAGGTTATTTTGAATACAGCCAATGAGGAGTCTGAGTTATTTGCCTGAAGGTGGCCTGAAGTTCGATGGATTCGAGTCTCATGGGTGATGGGCTCCTGAAGATTGTTTTAATGAGTCGAGAGGATCTCAGCGCGGCTCCAGGCACAGACTTGGACTGCGCGCGGGTCGCCGCCGGTTTCTTCAAACACGATGATCTCGTTGCGGCCGGAGCGCACCCATTCGCGCGGGAGGTGATAGTAGCGTTGAGACGGTTCGGCGGTGGATTCATCCATAAGCAGACCTGTGCCGTGCTCCAGATGCTTGTCTTTCTGTTCGCGGATGCGGACCAGCCAATGACGGCCGATACACTGGCCGTTGATCCACACCAGACCTTTGCCGAGACCGACGAGATCCAGTGCGAGAGGCGCCTCGCCTGAAGGCGCGTCGAAGGTGAGACGGAACCAGCGCAAAGGCCGACCGGCATCGGTGGCCGGATCAAACGCCCGCCACCTAGCGAGTTCTCCGGCCTGACCGGGCAAGTCGAGGATCTCGCCATCAAGAAAGGGACGGAGCTGCCACGGGCCGGTGAGGGCAACGCCGTTCCATCGAGCCTCGCCCCAGAGTCCCTTGCGCTCCGTGGTCATGTTCAGCTTGCCGGCTTGCCAGTCGCCCTTGACTAGACCGAGAGCAGAGCAGAGCACGGCCACACGATGCTTTCCTGCGGGCAGATCGAGTGGGAATTTCTGGATATAATCAGGCCCGTCCCAGACGCCGCGGTCCTCTTTTAAATGGGAAGATGAACGGGCGAGACACGTGCCATTGATGAACACTTGGGCGTAATCGTTAAGACCCGTGAGCGTGAGCTCGCCGGAGCCGGTTACGGGCACGGTGAGATCCGTCAGATACCAGCAGTAGTCGCTTTGGTTGTGCGTATGCAGCAACTGGTCTTCCGGCCGGGCACGCTCGATGAAACCGGAAACTGGCGGCGATTCTTCGATTGTCTCGATGCGGTCGGGAGTGATGACGGGATTGAAAACATCCGGCGAGGCCTCGGCGGTGTTGTTCACCTCGCAACGCCAGATCTCCCGCCCGTCCAGCAGCCAGATCATGGACTCGCTCGGCAAGAGATAGCTCTGGCCGGCCCAGATGATGGTGGCGGGCGGCAGATTTTGATAGAGAAAATTGTCGTTGGCCAGAACGACGAGTTCGCGACCACCGTGGCGGAAGAGGCGCACGGCGATGCCCGGTGCGGGGGACTGTTGCTCGGGTAAATCGGTTTCCAGCCAGAACGCCTGATGCTCGCGCAACAGAGTATGGAAGGCCCGCAAGGCGTCGTATTTGGAGGTGCTCTGGCCAAACTCGTTGAGCGGCGCGTCGTAGTCGTAACTCGTCGCTTGGAGGAACATCGCTTCACGGGCGAAGTTGGTGCCGCCATGCCACATGTAATAGTTGATGCCCTTGCCGCCCTCGACGAAGAAACGGGCCACGTAGAAAAGCAGGTTGCTGGTGGTGCGTGACGGGCGGGGGCCGCCCCCAATGCTGTCCCACTTACTGACCGAAGGTCTGACGTAAGAAGCAATTTTGCACGGAGTTGTAGCGTTAAGAGTCTGCTCACGATTTGAACACGGAGGGCGTTTTTCGAGGTCGGATTCCGGATGAACACCGGTCAAACCGTCTTCACCCAAGTCATGGCGCGCATCCCACACTGGGAGTTTCAGCGTGCATATACCGCGTGCGACGTGCCGGCTCCGCGTAGTGACGCGCTTTCGCCGTGGGACCATTTTTTGACGCTTGGTTTTGCGCAGATGACTTTTCGCGAGAGCCTGCGTGATATTGAGGCCTGTCTGAACGCACAGGCCGGATTGGCTTATCATATGGGCTTCCGGTCCCGGATCACCCGGAGTGCCTTGTCCCGCGCCAATGAACAACGCGACTGGCGACCGTGGGAGCACTTGGCGCGTAAACTCATGCCAAAAGTCAGGGCACTGTATTTTGACGAACCCAACGCGCTTGATCTCGACGTGCCGGTCATCGCCGTGGACTCTTCGATTATAGATTCTTTGTCATCAGAGATCGTCCCGACGTGCGTTACTATGTCGCCGCATCCCACAAGGTTGACCGCACTACCAACCTGCGATCCGACCAGTCCATCCGTCTCAACGGCACCGCTGCTCCGAAGCATTGG
>CANIWJ010000033.1 GCA_947471035.1 Verrucomicrobiota bacterium | reverse complement strand
TGGTGCAGGCAGGAACCGCGATGCTTTCACAAGCCAACGGATCCTCCCAGACCGCCTTGCGACTCCTGTCGTAAGTAGGCTGGCCCAAGCCACCTGATCAGGTTCCCTTGGAACCCCGTCCGCCTCAAGCGGACGGGGTTTCCTCGTTTATTGATTCGTCGGGTTACGCGGAAATCAGGCGCAGGCATCCTGATTCCGTTGAATTAGAATGAATCCGTTAACCTCTCAGCTACACCGAACCTTGGCCGGGGACGGCCAACACTACACCGAACTTTGGCACTACATCTAAGCAATCGGCGGTTATGTGTAGCGTTGGCCGCGTCCCCGGCCAAGGTTTGATGAGGCAAAGTCCCGCATGGGTTCCTTGCCTCATTCCGCTAGGCTCGGAGTGTCAGGATCTACTAGGCTTTGAAGATTTTCCGCAGCGCTATGTGAGCGGGGGCCATTTCTTCGGGCGTTCCGATGGAGATGCGGCACCAGTCCACGGCAGGCGGGAAGGCGCGGCCCACTAGCACGTTGCCGGCCAGCATTTTTTCTTGGAAAACCTTGATCGGCATTCCGGTGCGGAAAAACACGAAATTCCCCTGGGGTTTGGCGTAGGTGAGCTTCAGTTCGTCGAAGGTCGCGCAGAGCTTATCGCGCTCGGCCTTGATTTTGGCGCGGGTTTCGGCGACGTAGTTTTTTTCCTTGAGGCTGGCGATGGCGGCCATGACGCCGAGCAAGTTGAGCCGGGCCTCGTTATAGGCTTGGATGGCTTTGGCGGTTTCGAGCGGCAGCAGGCCGTAGCCCACGCGCTGGCCGGCGAGGCCGTAAACTTTGGAGAAAGTACGCGCGACGATCACGTTATGACCGGCGGCGACGAGCGGGGCCATGGTGTTGGCTTCAAATTTGTCCGAGCATTCGAGGTAGGCTTCGTCGACGAAGACCGGGCATTTCTTGGAAACCTCGATGCAGAAGGCCTTGAGCTTTTCCGGTTCAACGATGGTGCCGGTGGGGTTGTTGGGGTTACAGATGTAAACGCATTTGGTGGCGGGGGTGACTTTGGCAGCCATGGCTTCGAGGTCGTGGACCATGTCTTTATCGACCGGCACGGCGATGATCTTGGAGCCCAGTTTCTTCATCGCATCGGTAAACTTGATATAACCGGGGGCGGCGGTGATGACTTCGCCGGAACCGCTGGCGCTGAGGAGTTTTGCGTAGTTTTCCAGTATTTCGGCCGATCCCGAGCCTACGACTACGTTGGCGGGGGCTACACTATTGGCGGTGGCGATAAGCGCGGTGAGTTCGCTGGCTTCTTCGACGGTGGCGTAACGGAAGGCGCGCGGAGCGTGCTTGATCATGGCTGCGACCGCCAAAGGTGATGGGCCATAGGGGTTTTCGTTGCCGTTGATCTTGGATGGCTCGGCTTTGCCGGTGGCTGGCGCGGGCTGGGCAGCCAGCGGGGTGGCGGCGAAGTTGGAGGCTACGGCGAGGCCGGCGACGCCGACGGCGGCGGTTTTGAGCCATTGGCGGCGATTGAGATCGGTGGGAGTGGACATGGTGGTTTGGGTCGGGAGTTGGCGTGATAAAACGAGGGTTGTTCAGCACGCTTTGTGCCGTAAACGTGGGCAGAAGTGCGGGATGAATCGTATTCACGGTGGCGCTTGCCAAGGCGTGCCGACCTCGCTCGTTCAGGAGGTGAACACTGCTCCTGTTTCCCCGACGCTGCTCTGGTTTCGCAAAGATTTGCGCCTCGCCGATAACCCGGCTTTGGCGGCGGCCTTGGCGCGGGGCGGGCCGGTGTGGCCGGTCTTTATCTATGACGAAGCGGGCGAGGGCCGCTGGCCGCTGGGCGGGGCTTCGCTCTGGTGGTTGCATCACTCGCTGACCGCGCTGGATGCCGAGTTGCGGCGTCGGGGTTCACGATTGCTGGTGGCGCGGGGTGATACGGCCACGGAGCTGCGTCGTTTGGTGCAAGCCACGGGTGCGGGGGCGGTTTACTGGAATCGTCGCTACGAGCCGCACGTTCGGGCGCGGGATGCCGAGTTGAAACGTGCTTTGCTGGCCGAAGGTATCGAGGCGAAAAGCTTTAACAGCGCGCTGCTCTACGAACCGCATACCATCGCGAATAAACAGGGTAAACCCTTTCAGGTATTCACTCCGTATTGGCGGCATTGCACGGCGGAGGCTTTTCCGGAACCGGTGGTTTGCGATCTCGCGGGCTTGGTGGTGAATAAACTGGGCACGCAGCCCGAGGGTTTGACGGTGGCGGAGCTGGGCTTGCTGCCCCGCATTCCGTGGGATGCCGGCTTCGCGAAGGAATGGACGCCGGGCGAGGCGGGCGCGCAGGCGCGGTTAAAACGCTTTTTGGCGGCGGACGTGGTGCATCGTTACGACGAGCAGCGCAACTTGCCCGACATCGAGGGCACTTCCGGCCTTTCGGCGCATCTGCATTGGGGCGAGATCGGGCCGCGCCAGATCACGGCGGCGGTGCGTGCGCTGGGCAAGGCGGCGGGGCTGGATCCGGCGAGCAACGGTGCGCGCGTTTACCTTTCGGAGATCGGCTGGCGCGAGTTTGCCTACCATCTGCTCTACCATTTCGAGCATACGCCGGAGCAACCGCTTCGGGCCGATTTCGAGCGTTTTCCGTGGGCGCAGGATGCTGATGGCGCGAAGCTGCGGGCCTGGCAGCGCGGGTTGACGGGATATCCCATTGTGGACGCGGGTATGCGCCAGCTCTGGGCCACCGGCTGGATGCACAACCGGGTGCGCATGATCGTGGCTTCGTTCTTGGTGAAACACCTGCGCCTGCCGTGGCAGTTGGGCGCGGCGTGGTTTTGGGATACGCTGGTGGACGCCGACCTGGCGAGTAACACGCTCGGCTGGCAGTGGAGCGCGGGCTGCGGGGCGGACGCCGCGCCGTATTTCCGTATCTTCGCGCCGGTGACGCAGGGCGAACGTTTCGACGGCGCCGGACGTTACGTGCGGCGCTGGGTGCCGGAACTGGCGAAAGTGCCGGACAAGTTTCTGCACGCGCCGTGGACCGCGCCGGAAAGTTTGCTCGAGTTCGCGGGCGTGCGCCTGGGTTCGATGGCGGAGGGCGGCAATTATCCGCGTCCGATGGTGGATCACGCCGTTGCGCGCGAGGAGGCCTTGGCGGCGTTCAAGGCCTTGCGCGGCGACGTGGTGGAGCGCGACGCATGAGCGCTTCATCGCAGGTGCGAAATCTGGTGCTGGTGCTGGGCGACCAGCTCAACGCCGACGCTTCGGCCTTTGACGGGTTTGATCGTGAACGCGACGCCGTCTGGATGGCTGAGGTGGCGCAGGAATCGGAGCACGTGTGGTCGAGCAAACCGCGCACCGCGCTGTTTCTCTCCGCCATGCGCCACTATCGCGACGCCCGCCGCGCCGAAGGGTTTACGGTTCATTACACGGAACTCACCGCGCCGGAAAACTCCGGCACGCTGGCCGGTGAGCTTGCGCGGGCGGTGGCGCGGCTGCGACCTGCGCGCCTGGTCCTGACCGAGCCGGGAGACTGGCGGGTGTGGCGGTCGCTAGAGGCGGCGGCGGAGGGCGCGGGTGTGGTTTTGGAGACGCGGGTGGACCGGCATTTTTTCGCCAGCATTGCGGATTTCAAGGCCCACACGCTGGGGCGAAAACAGCTGCGGCTGGAGTTCTTCTACCGGGAGTTGCGGCGGCGTTATGCGGTGCTGCTCGACGCGAAGGGCGAGCCCGAGGGCGGGCAATGGAACTACGACCACGACAATCGCGGGAGTTTCCCCAAGGCCGGACCGCAGGGCGTGCCCGCGCCGGTGGCGTTCGCGCCCGATGCGATCACCCGCGAAGTGCTGGCGCTCGTCGGGCAGCTTTTTGCCAAGCATCCGGGGCGACTGGAGGCCTTCGATTGGCCGGTCACGCCGGAGGAGGCGCGGCGGGCGCTGGCCGATTTTATCGAGCACCGGCTGGCGGAGTTTGGCACTTACCAAGATGCGATGTGGACGCGCGAGCCCTGGCTTTACCACTCGCGCCTGGCGGCGGCGATGAACCTTAAACTGCTCGATCCGCGCGAGGTGGTGGCGGCGGCGGAGGCGGCCTACCGGGCCGGGCGGGTGTCGCTGGCGAGCGCGGAGGGTTTTATCCGCCAGATCCTCGGCTGGCGCGAATACGTGCGCGGCATCTACTGGCACTTCATGCCGGAGTATGCGGAGAAAAACGCGCTCGGGGCGCGCGAACCGCTGCCGGAGTTTTACTGGACGGGCGATACCGAGATGGCGTGCCTGCGCGACGCGTTACGCCAGACTCTCGATCACGGTTACGCCCACCATATCCAGAGGCTGATGGTGACCGGGCTTTATTCGCTCTTGCTCGGGGTGGAGCCGCAGCGCGTGCACGAGTGGTATCTGGCGGTATACGTGGACGCGGTGGAGTGGGTGGAGCTGCCCAACACCCTTGGCATGTCGCAATACGGCGACGGCGGTATCATGGCCTCCAAGCCCTACGCGGCGACGGGCAAATACATCCAGCGCATGAGCAACTATTGCGCGGGTTGCCGCTTCGATCCGGCGAAATCCACCGGCCCGGAGGCGTGTCCGTTTACCACCTTGTATTGGGATTTCCTTTCGCGGCACGAACGCATGCTGGCGGCCAATCAGCGCATGGCTTTGCAGGTGAAAAATCTGGCACGGCTCTCGTCCGTTGACCGCGAGGTGATCGCGGCGCAATCGGCGGTGATTCGGGCCAATGGCGGACGCCCGCCTGCCGAGCCTAGCTTGTGGCAGGCGTAAAAGTCGGGATGTGCCAAAAGTCGGAATTGGACGGCGACGGCCAGCGTTACACAGGACTGTGATTGGTGTAGAGTTGGCCGTCCCGGCCAAGGGGTTGGATGATTGGGCGTTCGAATTTCAGGGGGAATAATTGGCCGGGGACGGCCAACGCCACACAGGGATGCGATTGGTGTAGGGTTGGCCGTCCCGGCCAAAGGGTTGGAAACGGAAACTGTTCTTTGGCCGGGGACGGCCAACGCCACACAGACAGGACTTTAGAGAGTTGATCTTTTCGGTGCGCACGGGCGAGGTTTCATCCATGCCGCCAGTCGTCTTTAAAGGGCGTCCGCCTCGGATAACTCCATTCGGGGATAACAAGTGGCCGATTTATTTTATCACATGCTGCACTTGGCAGCGAAGGCCGTGGTTGGCCAAGCCGGAGATACATGCTGCTTGGAAGGAGTTTGGACTGCGTGGAAATGATCTGGGGGTGGCCATCGGTCGATATGTAATTATGCCGGATCATATACATTTTTTCGTGCGGTTGGCTCCGGAGCGCCGACTCGACATGACGGTGCGAGGGTTGAAACGCGTTTTGAGCAATGCTGTGGCTGGCGAAGATAGTGGTGAGTGGCAGCCTGGTTTTTTCGATCACTTGTTAAGGCGGGAGGAGAGTCTTTCTGAGAAGTGGATTTATGTAAGGAACAACCCGGTGCGGGCAGGGCTAGTGAACGATGCGGCGGAGTGGTCTTTTGCAGGTGAAATCGTGAACCTGATGTTTTGATCGGGATCGGGCTTAACGATACGGCGTTCGGATTTCGGAAACGCTAAATTGGCCGGGGACGGCCAACACTACACAGGCTAACGCTACACGGGGATGCGATTGGTGTAGGGTTGGCCGTCCCGGCCAAGAGGTTGGAAACGGAAACAGGTCTTTGGCCGGGGACGGCCAACGCTACAAAGGCCAATTCAGACTGATGGTGAATCAGGATAAACGGTGGGGCACTGGCAGCTGATAGGGCGGCTCGGTGATGATGGTGGTGCGGTTATCTAGCCGGAGGCTGAAATCCAGCGGGTCGCCCACGCCCACGGTGCCGCGCGCGACTTGGTAGGCCCAGACTTGAAAATAGCTGAGACTGGCACCGCCGTAGATGGTGGAGAAGGCACCGTCCACCGCGTCTTGCCCGCAGGAGATTTTGATCCGGCCGATGCGCGGCACATGGAAACGTGCGTCGGTGGTGAACCAATGGCCGCCGAGGTAAACTTCGGCGTAGGCGTGGAAATCCATGTGGTTTTCGGGGTCGGGAAAGCCGATGTCAGGCAGGTGTCCGGTGACGTAGCGGGCGGGCACGTTGAAGGTGCGATTCAGGGCGACGGCGAGGTGGGCGAAATCGCGGCACACGCCGTAACCGCGTTGCAGCACGTCCCAGGCGGAGAGGTCGGCCCGGCCGGAGCAGTAGCGGTATTCGATGTTGTCGTGAATCCACTGGCTGATGGCGGTCACGCGGGGCAAGCCGTGCTCGATCCGGCCGAATTTCTCCCAGGCGAAGTTGGTGAGTTTGTCCGAATCGCAGTAACGGCTGGGCAGCACGTAGCGGAGCAGGTCGGCGGGTAATTCGGAGGGGGGAAGCGCGGTGGAGGCAGGCAGGTCCTGATTATCGGGGAGCGAGGAGGCGGCGACGATGGCGTCGTGGCGAAAGTAGTTCGTGCCGGGGGCGAGTTGCACCCGCCAGACCAGGTTGCCGTGGGTGTCGGTAAAGGCTTCGCTCGGCAGTCCGTCGCCGAGGGTGAGCGCCTCAAAGACGAGGGCGTGGTGGCGATTGAGTCGCGGTTGGAGGTTGAGTAAAACGCAGGCCGGTCCGGTGGCCTCGTAGGCCAGGCTGCACCCTACGCGCAGGGTGAGATCGTAGGCCGGGTCGGTGAGTGGGAGAGGGGACGCGGCGGGAGTTGCGGACATACAGCTACGGTGAAGCCTGTATTTGGGAATTAGCGAAGAATACCGGCACTCTATGCGGGCAAAACCCCATTAGCCGTCCTGGTTGGGTGTCCCGGCCAACGCCCTACGCTAAGGGGTTCCAGATACGGGTGAAGCCGAAGCCTTCGAAGTCTTTGACGTTGGCGGTGGCGAACTCGGTGACGCCGTGGTGGCGGAGCGTGAGGGCGAGGCGGGCGTCGTATATGCGGCGGTAGGCAAACTGCGGGGCGGCGGCGCGGGTCCAGACATCCCCCATGAGCCCACCCGGGTAGTCCACGAGTTCCCATTGGGGGTGTTGGCGAAGGCGCTGAATCATGGCCACTGCTTCGGGGGCGGGGAGCGGGGTGGTCCAGAGCTTAGGGTTGCGTAGCAGGCCGTAGAGTTCGGTGAGCACCAGTTCGCATAGGACGATTTCGGCGGACTGGGCGTGGGCTTCGAACCAAGGGCGGGCGGCGGGGTGAGAAGGGTGGGCGGAATTTAGCCAGGCTATGAGGAGGTTGGTATCGACGCCGATCATGGTTGTTCAGGCGGGAGGTTCCGGGGGCGGTAATCGGGATCGTTGGCGAGGAGGCTCCATTCGTCGTCGTCGATGGCGCAGCGGAGTTCGAGGTGAACTGGGGCGGGTGGATGCCATGTGGTCGGCGGGGTGCGCGGAGGGTAGGTGGGGATGGTTTTTTCCAAGCTACGGCGGACGAGTTCGGCCAAGCTGAGTTCATAGTCGGCGGCGACGCGCTTGGCTTCGCGGTAAAGGGCGTCGGGGAGCTGAATCTGGGTTTTAACCATGATGTAAAAATGATGGAGATGGAGATATGATGTCAAATCATGGCACAAGGGTGCGGCCTCGGCCTGCGAGTTGAAGGTTCAATTTTAAGAGGGGCGTATAGCGGAGGCGTAGCGGGATCGGTAGGTATAACCCCCCCGGCCTTACAACCCCAGCTACGCACTAATCCATGACTCGATTTCCCGAGGGAAGTGGCGCTAACCCGAGCTCGCTGAGGAAGCTGTTATGCTTGGTGGTCGCGGCTTGGATGGACTGTTCGAGGCGGACCAACTCGGCGTGGGTGGCGGCGAGGTCGATTTCTTCCTCGGCGGTCGCCGTGCTGATGTAGCGGGAGATGTTTAGGTTGAACTCGTTTTTCTCGATCTCCGCCATCTCCACCCGGCGGGAGTAGCGGTCCTCTTGCTTCCGAAACTTGTAGGTCTCGATGATCTTGGCGATGTGCTCTGGCGTGAGTTGGTTCTGGCGTTTGCCTTTTACGAAGTGCTCGGCGGCGTTGATGAAAAGAACGTCGTCGGGCTGCTTGCACTTCTTGAGCACTAGGATGCAGACCGGGATGCCGGTGGAGTAGAAGAGGTTCGCGGGCAGGCCGATGACGGTGTCGATATGGCCGTCTTTGAGGAGTTTTTGGCGGATGCGTTCTTCGGCACCGCCACGGAAGAGCACGCCGTGGGGCAGGATGATGGCCATCACGCCCTCATCCTTGAGGTAGTGGAAGCCGTGCAGGAGGAAGGCGAAGTCGGCGGCGGACTTGGGGGCGAGGCCGTGGTTCTTGAAGCGCACGTCGTCGCCCAGGGCGTCGGTGGGTTCCCAACGGTAACTGAAGGGCGGATTGGCGACGATGGCGTCGAAGCTGGGTTTTTTGGCCGGGTTGAGTTCGCGGAGGATGTCCCACTCGTTGGTGAGGGTGTCGCCATGGTAGATTTCGAACTCCGTATCCTTCACCCCGTGCAGCAGCATGTTCATGCGGGCGAGGTTGTAGGTGGTGATGTTCTTCTCCTGGCCGTAGATCTTGCCGATGCCTTGCGGGCCCATGCGTTTGCGCACGTTGAGCAGGAGGGAGCCGGAGCCGCAGGCGAAATCGAGCACGCTATCCAGCCTCTTCTTGGGTCCTTGGTCGGGGGATTGGCTGTCGAGCGTGACGATGGTGGAGAGGATGTCGGAAATCTGCTGCGGGGTGTAGAATTCGCCCGCCTTCTTGCCGGACCCGGCGGCGAACTGGCCGATCAGGTATTCGTAGGCGTCGCCCAGAGCGTCGATGTCGGTGGAGAACTCATTCAAGCCCTCGGCGATCTTCTGGATGATGGTGCAGAGCTTGGCGTTTCGGTCGGCATAGACCTTGCCGAGTTTGGGCGACGCGAGATCGATCTCGGAAAAGAGGCCGTCAAAGGTGCTCTCGAAGGACTCGTCTTGGATGTATTTGAAGCCCGCCTGGAGGGTGTTGAGCAGATCGTCGTTCTGGGTGCGGGCCATGCCGGCGATGCTGTTCCAGAGGTGCGCGGGCTGGATCACGTAGTGCACCTTGCGGCGCATCTGCTTCTCGAAGGCCGGGATGTCGTCCGGGTTGTTGGCATACCACAGGGCCAGCGGCACGCGGCGGTCGTCGGTCGCCAGCGCGGGATAATCTTTGCCGAGTTCCTTCCTGGCCGCCGTCTCGTAGTTGTCCGAGAGGTAGCGCAGGAAGAGGAAGGAAAGCATGTAGTCGCGGAAATCGTCCGCATCCATCGCCCCGCGTAGTTGGTCGGCGATGCCCCAGAGGGTGGAGCCCAGCTTTTTTTGGTTGGTGTCGGTCATGGGCGCAGGTGAAGAAAATCGAGGTCGGGGAAGGTGGTGAAATCGGAGTCGAAGGAGACGACGCGGGCTACGGCGGATGCGGCGAGGGCGGCGATCCAAGCATCGGTCCAGCGGTGAGCGGGAAAATCCGGGACGCGGCTCCAGAGTTCGAAGCGCTTTTCGGCGGCGAGGGAATCTTCGACGAAACAGACCTCGGGCAATACGGCAAAGGCGCGGTAGGCATCCCAGGCCTCGGCGGGGGTGAAAGGCGATCCGTGCATCACGCGCGAGTTGGTGAGCAGGCGGAGCAGGCCCAGCATGGTCACGCGGCAAAAGGCGATTTCGGCGGCGGCCTCGTGTTCCCAGTAGCGGCGCGCGCGGGCGTGGTGCGCGTGGTCCGGGTCGATGAGGGCGAGCCAGAGGTTGAGGTCGGGGACGTCAATTGCCGCCATGGGCATCCTCGGCGACGAGCAGGGCGTCGATTTCGCGGTTGGAAAGGGCGGGGTGGGCGACGCCGGTGGCCTTGCGGATCACGGGCAGGGGACTGCGCGGGCGGGCTTCGGCTTGGGCGGCGGTGGTTTGGGCGAGGCCGGTTTGGAGGATTTCGGCAACGAAGTCCTTGAGCAGCACACCACGCAGGGCGGACCGGGCCTTAAGTTCGCGAAAGAGCGGGTCGGGTAGATCGAGGGTGGTTCTCATAAAAACATTTTTATGCGAAAATGCGTGGGGAGGGAAGTGAGAACTTAGAATTGAGAAGTGAGAAAGTCGGAGAGGCGGAGGTCGGGGCTTTTTCTCACTTCTCAATTTCCAATTCTCACTCCTTTTCCCGTCGTTTAATCTTGGTTTCCAGCGCTTTGAGTTCGACGTCGTCTTGCTGGTCGGCCTCGATGGCCTCCTGTTTTTTGCGATCTTGGTCGAACTTGAGGTATAGCTCGCCGGTGCGCGCTTCCATCTGTTCGTGACTGATGGAACCGGCGTGGGTGAGCAGCGGGAAACCGTTGGAAGTGATAATCTGGTCCACGTTCTGTTTCCAGAAAGCCATGCGCGTCTCCTGCTTGTTCTTAGCCCGCAGTTCGGCGGTTTCCAGGAAGATGACCACCAGCCGGTTCAGGGTGTCGATTTCGTCCTCGGTCAGGTAATTCTTGGCCACGATGATGTCCGCCTTGCGCACCTGATCACCCTTCCAGGCGAGCAGGCCGAAATGCGGATCGGAGGGATTCGCCCGCGCGGTGATGAGTTCCGCCGCGGTTTGGCGGGTGACGGCGTAGAGCAGGACGTTTTGGACGGTGGCGAAAAACTGCTGGGTGGTGCGGTCGGTCTTGTCGTAGTCGGTGCTGAGGGTGAAGAGATCGCGGACCTTCTGGTAAAAACGCTTTTCCGAGGCGCGGATGCCGCGGATGCGCTCCAGCATCTCGTCGAAATGGTCCGGGCGGCCGTCGGGGTTTTTCAGCCGCTCATCGTCCATGGCGAAACCCTTGAGGAGGTATTCCTTGAGGATGGTGGAGGCCCAGCGGCGGAACTGGACGCCGCGCGGGGAGCGGACGCGGTAGCCGACGGCGAGGATGGCATCGAGGTTGTAGAGCGTGACCGGGCGCTGCACCTCGCGCCCGCCCTCGATTTGAACTACCGAGGATTCCTCGGTAGTTGCCTCGCGGACGAGCTCGCCGTCCTCGTATATGTTCTTGAGGTGCAGGCCTATGTTATCGGTGCTGACGTCAAAAAGCTGGGCCATCTCTCGCTGGCTTAGCCAGACGGTTTGGTCCTTGGCGCGGAGCTGGATGCGGCTTTTGCCGTCTTCAGTGGTGTAGATGATCAGCATGGGCGGAGGGTGAGTCGGCGCGGGCGGGGCGTAACCATTTTCCTGACGTCAGGAAAATGGTCGGCCGGGGCTGCGCGGAGGCGGAAACGTGCGGGTGTCGTGCTCATACCGCCACTTCCTCCGGGGAGGGGAAAAGCTGCTGCATAATGCCTTGCTTGTGGGTCTTGAGGGCTTCGAGCGTTTGGGTTTGCGCGGCGATTAGGTCGTCGAGGCGGGTCAGGCAGTCGGCGATGCGTTGTTGTTCGGGCGGTTTCGGAACGGAGAACTCATACTTCAATAGTTGGCCTCCGTTGATCGAATTAATCGTAGCACCGAGATCACCTGCGACTTGCTTCTGGTATCTCTCGGATTGGAAAAGCTGAAAAACGAAGCTGGGCGTCTTAGCACGGAAAACTGTCATGAATGCGCCGTGCGTGCATAACGGCATTCCTTCAGGGATGAGAGCGCACTTGCCAATTAACGCTTTTGAGCCGTTTCGGACGCAAATCAGTATGTCGTTGGGCTGCGAAAGATTTGCCCCTTTGATTGAGGGGTCCACATAGACGCAATCATCGAGCGCAATTTCGCCCTGTTGAACGTTCGATGAGCGCAACACCAAGAGACCAGACTCACGCACATCATCAGGGCTATACGTCAGTCCGGAAACAAGTTCTCCCAGTCGCCCCAAGCGGGTCTCTTCCCAGTCCTCGGCGTTTTGGAATTCGGGGAAGCGGAGGCGGGGTTGGGTTTCGCCTTCGCGGGGGAAAAGCTGCTGCATCAGCCCTTTTTTATGGGTCTTGAGCGCGTCTAGTTTCCGCGCTTGCGCGGCGATCAGCTCGTCCACCGAACTCAGGCACTCGGCGATTTTTTGTTGTTCGGCTGGGCTTGGTGTTGGGATTTCAACACCGAAGAACGTGTCTTTGCTAATATTCAGCAAGCCATTGCTCCGCGCTCCGCTCGTGATGTGCCGCTTGAGCTGCCTGCCATGCTGGTTTTGCTCAAAGCAGTTCTGAAAGAAGCCGTTTGAATAGCCTTCTTTCAGTCGGAAACAAATGAAGACATTGGGTGCGGCAACCTGTCCCCAGCCTTGCAAAAGGTAAACGCAGCCTTGGGGAAACTTGAGCGAGTTTCCTTTGTTGAAAACGAAGTCGCCATCTCGGACCAAGGTATAGAGCTGGTATTGGTTACCAGAGATGTCCCTCCCGAACTTCTCGGACTGGGGCACGAATCCGATCCCAGCAGAGATGCTCACAGGCGTGAGTTTCCTTTGGCCTACGCGTTCAGCCACCGGCACGGATGCTTCTCCCAGCGTTACCGGCTCCCATGCCGCCGTGTCCCGAAACTCCGGAAACCGCAGCTTCGGCACGAGCGTGGACGCCGCCCCCTCCTTCGTGGCGGAGGTTTTGGTCTTACTGCTCATGGCTTTATCTCCGAGTTGTGCGGCAGGTCGCCGGCCAATTCGGCTTCGATTTCCTCGATGCTGGGCAGGCTGCCACGGAGGTCTTCGGGCAGGGACTCGGTTAGGCGGGTCTGCCACTCGGCGACGGCGATGGATTGATCGAGGCCGCGCAGGGCATATTCGGCGACGAGGCGGTTCTTTTTCCGGCAAAGCAGGAGGCCGATGGTAGGCTGGTCGTCGGGGTGGCGCAGGAGGTCGTCTACGGCGGAGAGATAAAGATTCAGCTGGCCGACATCGCCGGGGGTGAAGGCGCGGGCTTTGAGTTCGATAACGACGTAGCGGCGGAGCTTGAGGTGGTAGAAGAGGAGATCGAGGGGGTAGTCCTCGCCGCCAACCTCCAGCGGGACTTGCCGCCCGACGAAGGCGAAGCCGGTGCCCAGCTCCAGTAGGAATTTCTGGATGTGATCGACGAGCGCCTGCTCTACCTCGGCCTCGCGCCGAGGGTCGGCGGTGCCGAGAAAATCGAAGAGATAGGGGTCTTTGAAGAGCTGGGTGGCCATGTCCGAATCCGCCGGGGGCATGGTGAGGGCGAAGTTGTTCTGCGCTTTGCCGGCACGGAGGTGGAGCTGGTTTCGGATCTGGATTTCGAGGATGTCGCGGCTCCAGCCGTGGGCGATGGTTTCGCGGATGTAGAACTCGCGGACGGAGGGGTCTTTGACCATCTGGATGAGACGGATGATCTGGCCCCAGGGTAATTGTGAAACAAGTCGTTTCACAATTGAGGCGTCCGGGAAGGCCTCGGCAAAGGCCCTCATGGAGAAAAGGTTGCGCCGGGTAAGCCCACTCATGTCGGGAAACTCTGCTTGGAGATCAGCGGCGAGGCGGTCGATGACTTTGGCCCCCCACGCGGCTTCTTGCTGGCGGGCGAGGATAATTTTTCCGGTGTGCCAATAGGCTTCGATGACGATGGGGTTGGCCGCAAGGATGGCGCGGACGCGGGCACTGCGGAGGTGGGACTTTATTTCCTGAAGCGTGGCGGCGTAAGACGGCGGCAAGGATGAGGCAGCCGGAGCCACGGGAAAGAGGGCGCCGGGCCGTGTGCGTCCGCGAGACAGGCGGGTGTCGCTTGTCCCTCCGGGGGGCGCTTTGGATACTTTCTTTTTGCTGCTCATGGCTGAAGCTGAATGTTTGCGCCGGTTTGGATCATTTTGTTGGCGTCAACAAAATGGTCGGAGACCGCACAGGCTGGAATCGTCCCCTTCATGATTCGTAGGCGCTGAGTCCGGAGATGTCGCGGCCACCGGAGCGTTTGGTGAGGAGGGGGTGCAGGTCGGCCATGAGGGCGAGTTCGGCCTGGGTGCGGGCTTTCCAGCCGAGGTCGAGCGGAGCCATGAGGTCGCTCAGGTGTTCGCCGTCGAAAATCATACGGGCGAGGATGCCTTCCACGAAGGTTTGCAGGGCGGCGGGGGAGAGCTGGTGTCTTTGCGCGATGGCGGCGAGTTCGGCGGCGTCTTTCTCGGCTTTGAAGCGGGTATAGCCGTCGCGGATGGCGGTCTCGCCGAGGCCTTCGCCAGCCTTGAGCGTGCCGATGTAGGCGGCGATGTCGTCGCGCTCGTTCATGAACTTGGCGTCGGACGAAATGAGGCCGATGAGCTGCTCGCGGCTCATCTTTTGCTTGCCCGGCCCTTGCTGGGAGAAGCGGGAGATGAGGCCCATGATGTAGTCGTAATCGATGACGGCGGAGGCGAAGAGCACGAACTCGAAGTCGATCTGGGCGATGTCGGAATCGGAGCCGGCGGGGACGCCGACGCTCCCAGGTTTGCCCTGCTGCTCTTTGAGTTTTTTGGCGGTTTCCAGATACTGGCCCTTAAAACCACGCAGGCTGTCGTCCGGCAGCACCTGCTCGATGGCGGCTTTGTTTTCCTCGGTGAGGTCGGTGTATTGATCGAGCTGAGTTTTGAGCCGCTGGACTTCCTTGAAACGCTCGATGAAAACCGTTTTGGCGGCATCGCCCTTTAGGTTGGCGACGGAGGAGGGCGCGCAGTCGAGGCCCTGAGACTGCATGAAGGCGTCGAGCTTCTGCACGGCGGCGGCAAGTTTCTCGATGACCACGGGGGCCTTGTCCACGAGCCAGATTTCGCGGGCTTGCTGGCCGGTCTTCTCGCCGGAGAAGAGGGCGATGGCGGCATCGACGGCGTCCTGCTGCTGGCGGAAGTCGAGGATGTTGCCGTAGGGCTTGGTGGCGTTGAGCACGCGGTTGGTGCGGGAGAAGGCCTGAATCAAGCCGTGGTGCTTGAGGTTCTTGTCCACGTAGAGCGTGTTCAGGTATTTGGAATCGAAGCCGGTGAGCAGCATGTCCACGACGATAGTGATGTCGATTTTCTGCGAGGCGGGGTAGTCGGAGTTGGGCCACTGCTGGTCTTTGATGCGCTTCTGGACGTCCTGATAGTAGAGATCGAACTCGGAGATGCGGTGATTGGTGCCGTAGCGGGTGTTGTAGTCGGCGAGGATGGCGCGGAGGGCGTCCTTTTTCTGGTCGGGCTCGACCTCGTTGTCGGCCTGCTCCTGCGGGAGGTCTTCCTGGATCTGCTTCACATCGGGATCGCCCTCGGCGGGCGGGGAGAAGACGCAGGCGATGTTGAGCGGTTTGTAGTCGGGATCGGCCTTCTGTTTCTCGGCCTGCAGCGTGGCGAACAGCGCGTGGTATTCGATGGCGTCGTTAATGGAGGAGGTGGCGAGCAGGGAATTGAAGCGGCGTCCGCCGGTGGCGGTGTCGTGTTTTTGGAGGATGGCCTCGATGACGGCGCGTTTGGCGAGGGCTTCGCCGGGCTTGGGGAGCGCGTTGCCGGCGGGTTTGAAGTAATCGACGTGGAAGCGGAGGACGTTCCCATCCTCGATGGCGTGGGTGATGGTGTAGGCGTGAAGACGTTTCTGGAAGAGGTCTTCCGTGGTCTTCATGGAGGCCTGGGTGTCCTCGATCTTCTGCTGGGCGGCGTTTTCCTCGAAGATGGGCGTGCCGGTGAAGCCGAAGAGCTGGGCCCGGGGGAAGAATTCTTTGATGGCCCGGTGGTTCTCGCCGAACTGGGAGCGGTGGCACTCGTCGAAGATGAAGGCGATGCGCTGGTCGCGCAGCGGGGCGAGCATTTCTTTGTAGGTGGGCTGGTCGTTCTTTTTGCGCTGCTGGTTGCGCTTGCTGGTCTCGTCGAGGGCGAGGCCGAGCTTCTGGATGGTGGTGACGATGACCTTGTCGGCGTAGTCCTCGGAGAGCAGGCGGCGCACGAGGGCGGCGGTGTTGGTGTTTTCCTCGACGCAGCCCTCCTGGAAGCGGTTGAACTCCTCGCGGGTCTGGCGGTCGAGATCCTTGCGGTCCACGACGAAGAGGCATTTGGCGAGGTCGGGGTTGTCCTTGAGCAGGGTGGCGGCCTTGAAGGAGGTGAGGGTCTTGCCGCTGCCGGTGGTGTGCCAGATGAAGCCGTTGCCGCTGTCGTGCTGGATGCAGGTGACGAGGTGTTTCACCGCATAGACCTGATACGGGCGCATCATGAGCAGCTTCTGCTCGCTCTGGATGAGCACCATGTAGCGGCTGATGGTGTGGCCGAGGGTGCATTTCACCAGGAAGGTGGCGGCGAAGTCGTCGAGGTGGGCGATCTTCTTGTTGGCCTCGTCGGCGAACTGGTAGATGGGCAGGAAACGCTCGTCCTGATTAAAGGAGAAGTGGCGGGCGTTGTTGTTGGCGAAGTAGTAGGTGCTGTCGCGATTGCTGACGATGAAGAGCTGGAGGAAGCAGAGGAGGGTCTTGGTGTAGCCGTTGCCCGGGTCGTTCTTGTAATCGACGATCTGCTCCATGGCGCGGCGCGGGCTGATGGTGAGGGTTTTTAGCTCAATCTGCACGCAGGGCACGCCGTTGATGAGAAGGAGGATGTCGTAGCGGTGGTGGCTGTAGTCGGTGTTGATGCGGAGCTGGTGGACGACCTCGAAGGTGTTTTTGCACCAGTCCTTGATGTTAACGAGGGTGTAGTTCAGCGGCGTGCCGTCGTCGCGGGTGAAGGCGTTGATCTGGCGGAGGGTCTTGGCGGCGGTGAAGACATCGGGCGTGACGATCTCTTCGAGCAGGCGGGTGAACTCGGCGTCGGTGAGGCGGACGCGGTTGAGGGCCTCAAATTTTTCGCGGAAGTTTTTCTCCAACGAGGCGCGGTCGTGGATGTCGGGGCGGTCGGTGTATTTGAGGTCGCGGAGCTTTTGGATGAACAGGTCTTCGATGCCGGCCTCGTTGAGGGCGGAGTCACGGGGTTCCGGAGGGAGGGGGTAGGTGACTTTGGGCGGCATGGGGAGCGGGAAGCGTGGAGTCGGTGCGATTAACCAGATGGTTTTCCGCGATTAGCGTTCGCCGCAATGGAATCTTCCAAAGTTGAGGGTAGAAAGAGAAGTGCCCTGCATGCCAAAGGTGTTGGGCGGGCATGGGGCAAGCGCTCCGTCTTGGCGCACCTTTGCGCAGGACTGAGGTTAAACTCAGATACGCCCTAACCCACGAGCAGGCTGCGCAGGTCGGCTAGGGTGAGTTTGGCGTTCACCGCGTCGCTGGCTTCGAAGACGTCGGCCAGCAGACGTCGTTTTTCGTCCTGCATCATCATGACCTTTTCCTCCACCGTGCCGGTGCAGATCAGCTTGTAGCTGGTAACGACCTTGGTCTGGCCGATGCGGTGCGCTCGATCCGTGGCCTGGGCCTCGGCGGCGGGATTCCACCACGGGTCGAAGTGCACCACCGTATCCGCGCCGGTAAGGTTAAGTCCGGTGCCGCCCGCCTTGAGCGAGATGAGGAAGACGGGGATGTCGGGCGAGTTGTTGTAGCGGTCCACCTCGGCCTGACGCTGTTTCTGCGGGGTGGAGCCGTCGAGGTAGCAGTAGGTGAGTTCCTGTTTATCCAACTCGTCGCGGAGGAGGCCGAGCAGGCTGGTGAATTGGGAGAAGACGAGCAGGCGGTGACCGTCGTCCACCGCTTCGGCCAGTAGCTCGCGGAAGGCTTCGAGTTTGGACGACGACGAGGCCTCGGCCATTTGCTCGACCAGGCGCGGATCGCAGCAGATCTGGCGCAGGCGGAGGAGCTGGGTGAGGGTGGCCATGCGCTGGGAGTTTTCCGAAGCGCCGTCGGCGGCGAGAGCGTTGAGCTGGTCCTCGGATTTGCGCTGGTATTCGTTGTAGAGCGCGAGTTGCTCGCTGGTGGGCGTGCAGTGGATGACTTGCTCGATCTTGGGCGGGAGCTCGGTGGCGACGGCGGACTTGGTGCGGCGCAGGATGTAGGGCGCGGTCTGGCGGCGCAGGCGTTCGTCCTGCCAGTCGCGGTCGGTGGTTTTGACCCCGGAACCGGCGGCGGCGGGCAGTTTGGCGTCCACGTAGCCGGGCAGCACGATCTCGAAGAGGGTGCGCAAGTCTTCGAGCGAGTTTTCCACCGGGGTGCCGGTGAGGAGCAGGCGGCTGCGGGCGTGAAGCGAGCGCAGGGCGCGGGCGTTGAGCGAGCGGCGGTTTTTGGCGTGCTGGGCCTCGTCGGCGATCAGGGTGGCGAGGTCTATCTCAGAAAACAGCTCGGAGTCGCGGCCGAGGGTGCCATAGGAGGTGATAAACATGTCGTAGTCGCTGGCGGCGGCGACGGAGGGGAGGCGGTTGCTGCCGTGGTGTACGAAGACGCGCAGGGCGGGGGCGAAGCGGGCGGCCTCGCGCCGCCAGTTTTCGACCAGAGAGGCGGGGCAGACCACGAGGGAGGGCTGGCGTTTTTTCTCCGGCGCGGCGTGGGCGATGGCGGAGAGCAGGGCGATGGCCTGGGCGGTTTTGCCCAGGCCCATTTCGTCGGCGAGGATGCCGCCGAGATCGTGGCGGTGAAGATGCCAGAGCCAGGCGACGCCGATTTGCTGGTAGGGGCGAAGGGTGGCGGCGAAGGTCGGGGGCAGGGGGGCGGCCTCCAGTTTTTCTAGGTCGCGGAGGGCCTCGGCGCGACGGCGCCAGGCGGCGGGCGGCTGGTAGTCGGGCGAGAGCTCGTCGAGCATTTCCTGAAGCTCGGGTATCCGGGCGGCGGTGACGCGTTGGACCTTGCGGGCGACGAGGGGGGCGGCGGTGCCGCCGGCGAGCGCGGCCTGGGCCTTGCCCAGGCGTTCGAGCTGGTCGGGCGGGAGGAGGTATATCTTTTTCCCGTCCTCGACGAAGCGGCGACCGGTGGCGAGGGCGTTGCGCAGATCCTCCTCGGTGACTTTGCCGGCGGCGAGACCGACAGTGACGGAGAATTCGCCGTCGCCGGCGTCGGTGACCTTGGTCTCGACCTCGGCGGTGGCGAGGAGGGAGGCGTTTTTGTCGTAGTTGGGAGTGAAGTCGGCGTGGAAGCGGGTGCGGAGGGTGTCGCCGTGCTGGGCGAGGAAGTTGAGCACCTTGTGGCGGTCGCGCAGCCACCACTTTTTGGAGGACGGATCGAGGGCGAAACCCTGGGCGGAAAGCAGTTCGCGGGCGGCCGCGTAGGCGGGGGCTTCGCGGGAGGGCAGGGAGATGGCGAGGAAATGCTCGCTGCCATCGACCAACATCGGAGTGAGCGGTTCGTCTTGGGGCACGATGCGCGGGGTGCGCATCGAGAGGGAGCGCGGCCCGGCGGAGGCGGCGGTCGGGGGCGGTGTGCTGGGGAGCGGGGTCGCGGCGGTTAAGTGCTCGCTCACGCCACGCAGACGGGGGCCGAGCCAGAGCAGGGTTTTGGTGGGTTCGGCGATAGCGGCGAAGACGGGCTGGCCGGAGAGGGCGTTGACCAGTTCGCGCAGCTGGGTGCGGGTGAGCTGGACGAAGGGCGGCGGGGTGGGGGCGCCGCCGCAGATGCGGGAGAGCAGGGCTAGGGCGGGCAGTTGCGCGGGCGGGGGCGGCGTGGCGGGGTCGAACTCGACTTTGACCGGGATGGCGTCGCGGATGGCGGCGGCGGGAAGGTTGGGCGGGAGCAAAAAGCGCAGCATGCGGAAACGGCCAGTGTGGCGGGCGGCGGCGGCGGCGGAAGGAAAAACGCGGTAACAAGGGATACTTGTCATTACTTTCAAGAACGCGGAAAGAACGGCTTAGAAGTGGGCGGATGCTTGTTTTTTCGCCGCCGAAATCGTGTGATATGTCACGTTTTGATGAATTATCGCATTTAGCGGGAATATTCGGAGCGGCTGGTGTCTCTTGGGTGCAATGGCAGATGAACTTTTTACCCGCTTGGTCGATGCGCACTACGCGGCCTTGTATCGTTTCGCGCTCAGTTTGGCGCGTAGCGAAGCCGACGCGTGCGACTTGGTGCAGCAGACCTTCTACGTGTGGGCGACCAAGGGGCAGTCGTTACGCGAAATCGCCAAAGCGAAAACGTGGTTGTTTACCACGCTCTATCGTGAGTTTTTGCGCGGCAGGCGGCGCGGGGCGAGGGTGACCGCGCTGGAGGATTTGCCTCCCGGGGAACAGGATCCGGCAGGCGAGGCGGAAAATCTTGATCTGAAATTCGACGCCAAGTTGGTGGTGCAGGCCTTGCAGGAAGTGGACGAAGGTTTCCGGGCGGCGCTGACGCTGTTTTATCTGGAAGATATGGCCTATCAGGAGATCGCGGCGCTCTTGGAGGTGCCGGTCGGCACGGTGATGTCGCGGCTATCGCGAGGGAAGGCGCAGTTGCGCGCCGCACTGGGGCGGCTGGCGGGGGCGGAAGAACGCAAAGTGATACCGTTTTTAAACGAAGAGGGACGGGAAGGGCGAAAAACATCATGAATACCAACGAGGCAAAATTCATCCTGCAGGCGCGGCGTCCCGATGGGCGGGACGATGCTCAAGCGCTCTTTTCCGAGGCGCTGGCCCAAGCCGCGCGCGATCCGGTTTTGACCGGTTGGCTGGCGCGGGAACAGGCCTTCGATTCGGCGGTGGTGTCGCGTTTGCGCGAGGTGGGGCCGCCGCCTGGTCTGCGCGACGCCATTCTGGCCGGCGCGAGAATGCAGCGCCGCACGCCGTGGTGGCAAACTGGTCGAACCCTCGCGCTGGCGGCGAGCCTGACGCTATTTTTTGGTCTCGGTGTGTTTTGGAACGGCCTGCGATCCGGCCCCGGTGCGGAGCAATTGGCGCTGGGTGTGATGGCGGAGATGGGTTCGCCGGAACACGCACCGCTGGCCCTGGGCGGACGGGGTGCCTTGAAGACTATTCTGGCCGATGCGCGATTCCGGTTGGCTGCTGGGATACCGCTGGATTTTGCTGCACTGAAGGCAGGCGGTTGCCGCTCCGTGACCATTGCGGGACGCGAATTATTGGAGGTGTGTTTCGTGCGCGAAGGCGTGGGCGAGATGCATCTCTATATCGCGAGACGGGATGATTTCGGCGATGCGGGTTTTGAGGCGAAACCCCGTTTTCACGAAGAGGGCAACCTGGCCGCCGTCACTTGGGCGGACTCCCGGCTCGCTTACGTGATGGTGTCGGACGCGGGCGTGGATGCGTTGCACGCCGTGCTGTAGCAGAGCGTGTATGGGTTTAAATTCCGTCCGTCGCCAAGGCCCGATGGGGAAGCGTGGAGCACGGCTCGGCCAAGGCGCACTCCACGCTCCCGCCGGACTGAGTTGAAATCCAAACACGCCCTGAAACTCTCCGGGAATAATCCCGGCGAGGTCGACTCTTACTCGCGCATGAACGAAACGAACCTGAATCAATACCGATGGCTTAGCCGTGTGCTGCGCCTGGCCGCGACCATCATCCTCGGGCAAACCCTGTTCTTCAAATTCTCCGGAGCGCCGGAGTCGGTTTATATCTTTGAACAGGTGGGGCAGGAGCCGGTCGGACGCATCGGTTCGGGCGTGGTAGAGCTGATCGCGTGCGTGCTCTTGTGGGTGCCGGCGACGACGCCGGTGGGTGCGTTGCTGGCGCTGGGCACGATGAGCGGGGCGATTTTTTTCCATCTGACGAAGCTCGGCATCGTGGTGCAGGGCGACGGCGGTCTGCTCTTCGCGCTGGCGCTGGTCACCTGGGCGGCCTCCGCCGGGGTGCTTTGGCTGCATCGTCGGTCCTTGCCGATCATCGGCGCTAAATTGTGAGACTCATTTTTATGAAAAAACTGATACGTTTTATTATCGCCGGGCTGTGTCTCGGACTGTGCGGCCTGCGGGCGGAAAAACCGGTGAACACCACGTGGACTGGAGTGGCCATCAAAGGCTACGATCCGGTGGCGTATTTCACCCAGGCCAAGCCGGTGGAAGGGTCGGATCAATTTGAGTTCAGCTGGAACGGTGCGACCTGGCGTTTTGCCAGCGCTGCCAACCGGGATTTGTTTGCCGGCGCACCGGATAAATACGCGCCGCAGTTTGGCGGCTATTGCGCCTGGGCGGTGAGCCGAGGCTACACGGCGGGTATAGACCCGGCGGCGTGGAAAATCGTCGGGGAACGATTATATCTAAACTACAGTTTGAAGGTGCAGAAGCAGTGGGAAGAAGACGTGCCGGGCAATATCGTCAAAGCGCAGCAAAACTGGCCGGAGCTACTCAAGAAATGACCTCTTTACTTAAATCACCGCATCTCGATCTGGCGGTGCGCGACAATCTGGAAGCCTTGGCGCAGGGGCGCGATTTACTGGCGGCGTTGGGCGAGGCGGCTTACGTGCGGCGCGAACCGGCATGTTTTAACAGCTCCATCGGCGGGCATCTGCGGCACGTGATCGAGCATTACGAAAGTTTCCTGCAGGCGCAGCGCACCGGCATGGTGGATTACGAGGCGAGGGCACGCGATGTGCGGATCGAAAACGAGCCCGCGTATGCGGTAATGCGGCTGGAGCAGCTGCGAGAAGATCTGTCTTCGTTAGCTGACGATTTTTTAGAGAGCAACGTGGAGGTGCGATCCGAGATGGTGGGGCAGGAGGATGCTGCGCCGTGCAACCCATCGAGCGTGGGGCGTGAGCTGGAGTTTTTGCTCAGCCACACCATTCATCACTACGCGTTGATCGCGGTGGTGTGCGCGTTGGGCGGGAAACCCACGCCGGTGGATTTCGGCGTGGCGCCGTCCACCCTGCGGTTTCGTCGTCACGCGGGATAAATCCCATTAGCCTTCAAGATGAGGTTTTACTGAGTTTGCCCGGGGACTCTACACAAAGCCGCGAAAAGCAAATTCTTGTAGGGTTGGCCGTCCCGGCCAATTCAACTAAACTTGAAAGCGAATTAGAATAAACCATGTGCACTGTGAGTATTTTGCCCGCGCCCGAGCCGGGCGGCGGTTATGATTTGTGGTTTAACCGCGATGAGCGGCGCACGCGCGCGCCGGAGTTTGCTCCGATGGCGTCGACGACGGCGGCGGGCATGGACTATGTATCTCCACGCGATGGTGCGCGGGGCGGAACGTGGCTGGCTTTGAACCGCGCCGGGCTGACCGTGGTGTTACTAAACGATTACGAAACTGACGGAGGGGCGGCAGGCCAAATGAGTCGGGGCGGCGTGCCGCTGGCGGGCATGGACGCTTCGGACGTCGAAGAAGCCTTGCGCGCAATACAGGAGTGGGTGGACGGCTTGGGCGCGGTGAATTTTGGACCGTTTTTGACCGTGGCGGTGGACTCGCTCGTACGGAGCGCCGGCTTGCGGTGGAACGGTAGGGAGTGGTGCGACTGGGGCGGGGTAGGTTTTGCGACTTCGTCGTCGTATGCGCCGAGTAGGACGCGGGAGGGGCGGGAAGCGACTTATACGAAGTCGGCGCAGGCGGGCCTGACGTGGCAGGCCTTGGAGGAATTTCACTGGAGGCATGATTCGGCGCGGGGCGCGGAGTCGGTGCGCATGAGCCGGGCGGATGCCTGCACGCGTAGCGTGTGCCGGGTGCGGGTGCGCGCGGGCGAGGGTCCAAAGTTGGTTTATCGCGTGGTGGATTGGAGCCGGGCCGATGGATACGGCACGGTCGCGGAGGTGGGCTGGTGAGTCCGGCGGCAGTCCTGGAGTGGGTGGCGAGCGCGGCGGCCTGGGGCGGGACGCCCTGGGTGTTGCTGGCGCTGGCCTTGGCGACTTTTGCCAGCGATGATCTGGCCTGTGTGGCGGGCGGGTTGCTGGTGGCGGCGGGGCGGCTGGATTTTTGGGCGGCGACGCTGGCGTGTTTTACCGGCATCGTGGTCGGTGATCTGATCTTGGTGGCGGTGGGCCGGGGCTTGGGCCGGGCGGCTTTGCAACGCTGGCCCTTGCGCGGGCGGGTGTCGGCGGAGGGGCTGGCGCGGGCGGAGGCGTGGTTCGCGCAACGCGGGGGGCGGGCAATTTTCATCAGTCGCTTCGTGCCGGGCACACGTTTGCCGCTTTATTTGGCGGCGGGGGTCTTGCGCGCTCCGTGGGGACGGCTGGCGCTGTGGTTCGCGGCGGCGGTGGCGGTGTGGGCTCCGTTGGTGGTGGGCTTGAGCTGGAGTTTGGGCGAGGCGGTGGTGGCGGATCTGGTCGGTTGGCGGCAGTGGTCGGCCGGGCTGGTGGCGGCGGCCTTGCTGGCTTGGGCGGGGCTGCGGCTGGGGCAAAGCCTGGCGAGCTGGCGCGGGCGGCGGCTCTGGGTGTCGCGGCTGCGGCGGCTGACGCATTGGGAATACTGGCCGAGCTGGGCTGTGTATCCGCCGGTGGTAATTTACGTGCTCTGGCTGGGTTGGCGGCATGGCGGGTGGACGGTCTGCACGGCGGCGAATCCGGGGATCGGCGCGGGCGGCGGGCTGGTGGGAGAATCGAAGAGCGAGATTTTGCACGGGCTGGCGGGAGCGGGCGAACGGGTGGCAACATGGACGGTAATCGAACCCGGCCCGGCGGTGGCGCGCGCGACGGCGGTGGCGGCGTTTCAGGCGTGTTTGCCGACGGCGTGGCCGGTGGTGTTGAAACCGGACGTGGGCGAACGCGGCACGGGCGTGGTGATTGCACGCAGCGAGGCTGAGGTGATGGAGAAAGTGGCCTCGGATCCGGCGCGGCTGATCGCGCAGGCTTATGTGCCGGGGGTAGAGTTCGGGTTATTTTACACGCGTCATCCGGCGGCGGCGCGCGGTGAGTTGTTCGCGATTACGGATAAACGAGTGTTGCGCGTTACGGGAGACGGACGGCAGACGCTGGAGGAATTGATCCTCGGTGACGACCGGGCGGTGGGCATGGCGAAGTTTTTTCTAAATACCTATGGCACGCGCTTGGGGGAAATCCCGGCGGCGGGGGTGGCGGTGGTGCTGGCCGAGCTGGGCACGCATTGCCGGGGGGCTTTGTTTTTGGATGGGGAGGACTGGCGCACTCCTGCGCTGGAGGCGGCGGTCGAGGCGGTGAGCGCGAAGTTCGCGGGGTTTTGTTTCGGGCGTTACGATGTGCGCACGGCGTCGGCGGAGGCGTTGCAACGCGGGGAATTTACCGTGATCGAGCTGAACGGACTTAGTTCGGAGGCGACGAGCATCTATGATCCGAAGCACTCGGTTTGGTTTGGCTGGCGGATGTTGTGCCGTCAGTGGCGGCTGGCTTACGAAATCGGCGCGGCTAACCGGGCGCGCGGGGCGCGGGTTTGGACCTGGCGCGAGGTGCGCGAACTGGTGCGGGCGTCGGGACGCGAAACGGAGGGTGCGCCATGAAAACGGAATTGAGCATGGGAAAAACGAAAGCGTTGGCGGCGACACGGGAGACCGGGGCGTATCGCCTGCGATTGGCGAGCACCGAGGCGGAGGTGGCGGCGGCGCAGCGTTTGCGGTTTGAGGTGTTTAATCTGGAGCTGGCGGAAGGGCTGGCGGGGTCGGTGGCGAGCGGGCGGGATGCGGACGAGTTTGATGCTGTGTGCGATCATCTGTTGGTGGAAACGCGGGCGGAGGGCCGAGTGGTGGGCACGTATCGGTTGCAGACCGGCGCGAGGGCGGGTGCGAGCGGGCTGGGTTACTATTCGGCGCGGGAGTTTGATTTCACGCCGTTCGAGCGGGTGCGGGGCGAGCTGGTGGAGCTGGGTCGGGCCTGCGTGGACCGGGAGCATCGCAACCAGACGGTGCTGGCGCTGCTGTGGCGCGGGATCGCGGAGTATGCGGCGGAGCGAGGCGCGCGTTATCTGACCGGGTGCAGTTCCTTGACGTCCCGGCAGGCGGCGGAGGGTCGCGAGGCCTGGGCGGTGCTGGCCGAGCGGCACTGGGTGGAACCGCGCTGGCGCACGGTTCCGTTGGCGGGTTGGGGTTGTGGCGAGCCGGGCGTAAATGAAGGAGAAACGAGGCGCTTATTTGGCTTTGGACAGGTGAAAATACCGAGGTTGCTGGGGGCGTATCTGGCGCTTGGGGCGAAGCTGTGCGGGGCGCCCGCGTTGGACCGGGAATTTGGCACGGTGGATTTTTTGACTTGGCTCGATTTGCAGGCGGTGCCGGAGCGGGTCTTGCGTAAATATCTCGCGTGATGCGGGGTGGAGGAAATGCGCAGGCGAACGATTACGGATTATGGCCGGGGGGCGGGGCGAGGCTTGGTCCTCGGGCTGGTCCTAGGCGGCGCGTGGGTGGGCGGGGTGGTGCGCTGCGGGTTGGCGGGTGAGGCGGGATTGGCTGATAGGGCGCGGCGTTTGCAGGGCTTGTGCGCGCGGCTTTTGCGGGTGTTGGGGGTTAAGCTGGCGAGCACAGGCACGACGCCGACGCAGGGGGCTTTGATCGTGGCCAACCACCTGAGTTATCTGGATGTGTTGGTTTTGGGCGCGCTGGCCCCGACGGTTTTTGTGGCGAAAAAGGAGGTGGCGGACTGGCCGGTTTTTGGCGGTTTGTCGCGGAGGGCAGGGACCTTGTTTATCGATCGGGGACGGGTGAGGGATGCGGCGCGGGTGGGCGTGGAAATGGCGTCGGCGCTACGAGCGGGGCTGAATGTGGCGGTGTTTCTTGAGGGCACCTCGACCGATGGCAGCGGGGTGGGGCGGTTTAAGTCGGCGTTGCTGGAACCGGCGATCGCGGCGGGGTGGCCGGTGGTGCCGGTGGCGTTGGATTATACGGCGTCGGCGGGGGTGTCGGTGTCCAGGGAGATCGCTTGGTGGGGTGGCATGGAGTTGGGCCCGCATCTGACGAATTTGGCCACCGTGCCTTGGGTGCGCGCGCACGTGGCTTGGGGCTGCGCACGGGGGGCGGCGGGGGAGCGCAAGGCCTTGGCGGAGGAGTTGCGCGAGGCGGTGCTCGCGCTGCGCCGGGCGCGAGGCGAAGGGTAGGCGGGTCCGTGGCGACGCGGGGTTGCCGTTTTTGGGTAACGGATCTGAGGGAACAGGAATGCGCAAGGCGCTAGCGGGCGAGTGGATTGCCCTTAACTTGGGCGAATGATTAATATGTATCGCGTTATTTTTTAAGCATTTATATTATTCAGGTTCTGCTTAAGTATATGAATTTTTCCACCCTGCGAGTCACCCAACCATGAGAGACGATTATCTGCAAAATGCCCGGCGGGTGATTACCGATCCGAATATCTTGGTAAACGTGGTTTCGCGCCGCGTTAAGCAACTGCGGGCGGGCGCGCGTCCCTTGGTAGTCTCGCTGGAAAAACTGGCTCCCGAGGATGTCGCCTTGCGCGAGATCATCGAGGGTAAGATCAGCTATCGGCTGCCTACGGCGGAAGAGCTGGCCCAGCGCTAGGGCATATCTGGGTTTAAACTCAAACACACCCTCTAGGGAAGGTCCTGGGGTGGGCATACTGTTTTTGCCAAAGCCCGGCTTAAATCCGTGGCATGTTGGTAACCTAAATGGAATGCGGCTGCTTTGACCGACCATCCTTCGCTTTGGATTAGGCGCAGCGCCTCCTGTTGCTTCATTTTACGAAAATATGCGCCGGGAGACTGTTTCGTGTGCTTGTTGAAAAAACGGGTCAAGGTGCTGGGCGAAACGCGCAGGTAGTCGCACAGGGCGGGGATCGGAGCGTGTATGGATAAATTGGCACTAATCCAGTCGCTGACACGCTGCCAGAGGCGCTCGTCTTCATTGTCGGGGGCTCGTCCGGCACGAAACAGTTCCACTTCGACCAAGGTGCGCAGGGCCGAAAGTGTGATCGAAACAACGGGTTCATTGCGGGCGACCTCGTCGCGGCATTGTTGATGAAGTTCGATCAACCTGGGCAAGGATTCCGCACGAAGGGGCAGTATGCTCAGGTCTCCGGAGAAGGGTGTCAGTGCGCTGATACCCGGCGCATCGCGCCAAACCCACACCAGAATTTCAACTCCGGTGGCGAGTTTACTGGAGACTCCAAACATGCAGTCCCGGTCAATGATACAAGCGCAGGGAGCGATAATACGTTCTTCGCGTTTCGGTGTCGCCAGGCATGCTTCGCCCTTGGTCAGTAGATAAAAACTGGTCCCCACGTCGCAGTGCTTGGGTAGAGGTGATTTACGGAAATCCCGCTTGCCCCAGCCAAGATACAAAAGTGGCAGGTCACCGTGGCTTACCCAGCAGGGACGACCTGCCGGGGGACGGACAATCGCATGGGGCAGTTTCGGCATCGGACATGCACTTTAGGTCATTACGGGGTCTTCAGCTATCCTAAAATTCTTCAGTCAATAAGCCGGGTTCCTATATCTGGCTGCATGAGTTCAATACCCGCTTTCGGATTTCTCCGCATTCATCCCGAGGACAACGTAGCCGTCGCCCTCCGTCCGGCCGAGGTCGGCGCTGAATGCATCGGGGTTCATGCCGTGGAGGCCATCCCGGCCGGCCACAAGGTCGCTCTGGCCCATATTCCCGCCGGTTCCGTCGTGCTAAAATACGGTTATGCCATCGGCGTCGCTTCCACCGCCATCCCTGCCGGTGCTCATGTCCATACGCATAATGTCCGGGGAAATCTCCCCGAGAAGCTGGACACCCTTCGCTTCACGGAAGTGGCCCGGCCCGGTCAACGCCCCGCCACTGATGGACAGCGTGCTACCGCCACATTCGAGGGTTATCGACGTCCTGATGGCCGCGCCGCGACCCGCAACGAAATCTGGATCGTCAACACCGTCGGGTGCGTGAACGTGGCTTCGGAAAAAATCGCCGCCGCCGCCCACGCCGAACTGGCTGCACCGGGCTCGGGCATCGACGGCGTGCATGCTTTTCCCCACCCCTTTGGCTGTTCGCAACTGGGCGACGATCTTGGCTATACTCAAAAGGTGCTGGCCGGTCTTGCCCGCCATCCCAACGCAGCCGCCGTGCTGGTGCTCGGCCTCGGTTGCGAAAACAACCAGATGAAGGCCTTTTTGGCCCTGCTCGGTCCTCAAGCCTCGGAACGCATCCGCTGGTTTAACGCGCAACAGGTCTCGGATGAAATCGAGTCAGGGCTGGAAGCCGTGCGCGAACTCGCCGCCTACGTTCGCGGGTTCAAGCGCCAGCCCATTCCGGTCTCCGAGCTTATTCTCGGCATGAAGTGCGGCGGTTCGGATGGATTTAGCGGAATAACCGCCAACCCCTTGGTCGGCCGCATTGCCGACCGCCACGCCGCCGCCGGTGGCACCGTGCTTCTGACCGAGGTGCCGGAAATGTTCGGCGCCGAGCGTATGTTGCTCGAACGCACGGTGGACGAAAGCACCTTCAATGGAGTCGTGAATTTGGTTAACGATTTCCGTGCCTATTTCCGAAAGCACAATGAGCCCATCGACGAAAATCCGTCACCGGGAAACAAAGACGGCGGCATCACCACCCTGGCGGACAAATCACTCGGTTGCGTGCAGAAAGGCGGGAAAGCTCCCGTCGCCCAGGTTCTCCCCTACGGCACGCCCGCCAAAGCCGGCCTGGGTGGACTCGCCCTTGTGCAAGGACCGGGCAACGACGGCGTGTCCGGCACCGCCATGACCGTGGCCGGCGCGCACCTGATCTTGTTCACCACCGGGCGCGGCAACCCGATGGGCTTCCCCGTGCCCACGGTGAAAATCTCCAGCAACACCGATCTCGCCACGCGCAAACCGCAATGGATCGACTTCAACGCCGGCCCCATCGCCGACGGCACGGCCGATTTCGACCAGCTCAGCGACGCACTCTGGCAACAAATCCTCGACTACGCCTCCGGTCGCCAACGCACCCGTAATGAAACTCGCGGCCACCGAGAAATCGCCATCTGGAAGGATGGCGTGACGCTTTAACGGCGGGGCTGCCCGCGCGGTATCTCCGCAATTTTAAACCTCCGCCACTCGCCCGTCCTTCTCTCACCATGGCTGAAACCATCATCCAATTCGGTGCCGGTAATTTCCTGCGCGCCTTTGCCGATTTATTCATCGCCCAAGCGAACCGCGATCCAGCCACCCGCCTCGGTCAGATCGTGGTGGTCCAGTCCACCGACCGTGCCCGCGCCGATGCCCTCAACGCCGCCGCCGGTCGCTACCATGTGGCTATCCAAGGTTACGCCGCAGGTCAGGTCGTGAATGAAGTCGAAGCAGTGGACTCGATTTCCCGCGCTTTGTACGCGGGGACGCAATGGAGCGAGGTGAGCGCGGTCGCCTGTTCGCCCGACTTGCGCTGGATTTTGTCCAACACCACCGAGGCCGGTTTCGCCCTGGATGATCGTGACGGCCAGCTCCAGCCGGGCTGCGGGCAAACGCCGTATTCGTTTCCGGCCAAATTACTCGACGTGTTGCTCGCCCGTCATGCCGCCGGACTTCCCGCCCCCGCCATCGTGCCCTGCGAATTGATCGAGAATAATGGCCAAAAACTCCGCGAACTGGTCCTTACCCAAGCCGTGCGTTGGAGCGTGGAGCCCGCCGCCCAAAGCTGGTTGCGGGAAGCCTGCCGCTGGGTGGATAACCTTGTTGACCGAATCGTGCCCGGCCCGCCTGAAACCCATCCGTTAAAGGCCGCCGACCCGCTGCTGCTTAGTGCCGAGCCGTTCGCCTTTTGGGGCGTGCAGGTGCAAGGCGACCAAACGTTTTTTAAACATCCGGCGGTCACGCTTACGGCCGATCTCGCACCGTATTACTTGCGCAAAGTCAGAATCCTAAACGGCGCGCATACCGCGCTGGTGGCGTATGCCATGCCCTTGGGCTTAAAAACCGTCCGGGAGTGTGTGGAGCATCCCGACGTCGGCCCGTGGCTGGCGCGGGTTTTGGCCGAGGAGATCGTGCCGGTTATTACCGAGCGTGCTCCGGAGGCCGAGGCCTTCGCGCGCGCTACGCTCGACCGGTTCCGTAATCCCTTTCTCAACCACGCGCTTTCCAGCATCGCGCTTAACCACGAGGCGAAGGTGAAGGTGCGCCTCTTGCCGACCCTGACCGATTACCACGCCCGCTTTGGCCGGTCCGCCCCCCTGCTTTCAAGCGTGTTGGGTATTTGATGGTTAATGTAAAAACTGGCGCGCATTTCAGTGTGTAGAGTAGGGAGGGCAGCGCCGACCCGGGGATCGATGTTCAACATTCGCCGGGACAAAACGTAAATCTTCTGTGGGCCGCATTTTCACCCCCTTCGACGGTGTTTGTCTGATTCCAGCCTGTTAAAAGGCCTGAGTTCTATATTGGTTTGGTGCCCCCACGGGGAATCGAACCCCGCTTTGAAGAATGAGAATCTCCTGTCCTAACCGATAGACGATGGGGGCAGAACCAAAAGAAAGGCGGACGATTAAGCTTTGCCTGAATGCGTCAAGCCCTCGTTTTGGAGATTTCGGTTTGGGGAGATTTTGCCCGCAAAAAAAGCCCGGAGGGTCATGCCGTCCGGGCGAGTCTTTGACCTCAACCACCTAGTTCAACGTGCGGGTTGACGTCAGCTTCGTAATCAATGCCTGGCACACCAAACCCGAAGAGCTTCAGAAACTCGGTGCGGTAGCCGGCGATATCCGTCAGGGCGGAAAGGTTTTCGGTGCACACTTCCGGCCACAGCTTGGCCACCGCCTCCTGCACGTCGGGTTGCATCTCCCAATCGTCGATGCGCACGCGGCCGGCGTCATCGAACAGGAGGCCCGTGCCGCCGTACATTTGGGTGCGGTAGAGGCGGTCGATTTGCTCGATGCAGCCCTCGTGGTTGCCCTTGGCCTTCATGACCTTGTAGAGCATCGAAATGTAGAGCGGAACAACCGGAATGGCCGAGCTGGCCTGGGTGACGAGTGCCTTGTTGACCGAGATAAAGGCGCGTCCGTAGCCGTTGCACTTGAGGGTGGCGTTGATGGATTTGGCGGCGCGTTCGAGGTCGTTTTTGGCCAGGCCGATGGTGCCGTTTTTATAAACCGGCCAGGTGACCGAGGGCCCGATGTACGAGTAGGCGACAGAGGTGGCACCGGGGGCGAGGAGTTTGGCTTCGTCGAGGGCGTTGATCCACATTTCCCAATCTTCGCCACCCATGACGGCTTGGGTGTCGGCGATCTCGGTTTCGCTGGCGGGCTCGATAGTGATCTCTGAGACGATGCCTTTGTCGGTATCGACCGTTTTGTTGGTATAGGATTGGCCGACGGGTTTAAGGGTCGATTTGTGGACTACGCCGGTCTTGGGGTGGGTGCGGCGGGGGGAGGCCAGCGAGTAAACGATGAGGTCAACCTGCCCAAGGTCGGCTTTGATGGCGGCGAGAACCTCGGTTTTGAGGGCGTCGGAAAAGGCGTCGCCGTTGAAGTTTTTGGCGTAGAGGCCGGCCGCTTTGGCGGCCTTGGTGAAGGCAGCGCTGTTATACCAGCCGGGGGTGGCGGGTTTGTCGGGTTCGGACGGACGCTCGAAAAATACGCCGATGGTCGCGGCACCGGAACCGAAGGCGGCGGCGATGCGGGAGGCGAGGCCGTAGCCGGTGGAGGCGCCGATCACGAGGACCTTCTTGGGGCCTTTCGGGAGCGGGCCTTGGGCTTTAACGTAGGCGATCTGTTCGTCGATGTTTGCGGCGCAGCCGGCAGGATGCGCGGTGATGCAGACGAAGCCTCGGACTTTGGGTTTGATGACCATAAGGGTTGAACGTGGGAGCCGGAAAAACCGGCGTCCAGTATGTTTTACGGGGTGGCGGTTGAGGCGGGGGCGGGTGTGCTGCGCAACAACTCCGTTTGCGCGCGGGCGAGAATGCGTTCAGCCTCTAAATGCTGACGGAGGGCGCGCGCTTCTTGTTCTTGGAGGCGGATTTGGTCCGCCTGTGTGGCGATGGTCTGGCGCAGGGAAAAATTCGAAGCGATGAGCAGGAATAACGCGGTGGAAATCGCGAGGGCGAGCAGGATGCGGGGCAGAGCGGGCATGGTCAGCGTGAAGGAAGGTGTATGCAGTCGGACTTTACTTGAGGAGCCATAGGCCGAGCACTCCGAGGACAAGCAGAGTAGCGACCACGCGCAGCGCGGCGAGTTCCTGGCGAGTAAGTTTGTGCAGCATGGTTAGGGCGAAAACGGCGGCGGAGGCGAAAACCGCGAATAAAGGGCGTAGCTGGTTTCCAAAGGCATGGGTTGGAGAAGGGGGAGTATTGCGTCCAGTCGGGTTTCTGCGGGGGGGCGCATGAAGGAGGCCTGTATGACCGGGAGCAGGCGGTATTCTCGTCCCGTGGCAACGGAGATCCAATCGGCAATGATGGTCAGGCGTGCTGCGTCGCGATGGGATCCGGCGGCGGCATAGAGCGCGAGCAACTGGGGATAACGTGCTTCGCCTGGGGGCAAGGGTTCGCGGGTGAGTTTTTCGATATAAAGGGAGAAGAGCTCCGGGTCGGGATAGGCGGTGAGGTGACTGCTCAGAAGTTCACAAACAGCGGGCTGGGTGGGTTGCTCGAGCAGGCGAGTAACAAGGCGGGTGCGTTCGATGGTCTGGCCGGTGAGGGCGAGAGCGGCCAGTTGGAGCGCGACTTTTTCCCGGGTGCCGAGCGGGGAATCAGGGCGTTTCAGCGCAGTGATTACCAGCCCGGCGGCACCGTCTTCTTGCAGCAGGTAGCGAGACCAGTGATAACAGAGAAACGCATCGCGCTCTCGTTGGGTGGCGTCGGCCAGCGCAGCTAGTCGGGAGGCGCGGTCGAGGCGGTAGAGGTCGCGTTCCCATTTAAGGGGGCCGATCAAGGCGGCCGGGAGTTCTGCTTCGGCGAGCAAGGCGTCCAGGGCGGCAGGGGCACCGAGCTGGCGAGTGGCATGGAGGTAGGCTTGAAGCCAGGCGGGGGAGGGGGCGGTGCCGGAGTGGAGAAGGCGTTCGCCGGCGACGCGTTGGATGGTTTTGAAGTCTCCCTGCGCGAGCAGGGCGCGAAACCAGGCCTGAGCGGTGTCTTCGCGCAAGGCGGGGTGGTCGGCGAGCAAGCGGGCGTAGGTTTGGTCGGAGAGCGCCGGTTGGGTGACCTGCCGGAGTTGGGCGAGTTGGATGCCGGCGGCGTAGTTGCGCGGGTTAAGTTCGTAGGCGGTGGAGAGCAGGAGGAGTGAGTCGGCCGGCCGGCCGCGGGCGTTGGCGGCTTGCGCGCGCTTTTGGTAAAACTCCGCTTGCACGATGGGGAACTCGCTCCACGCCGGGGGCCAGATGACTTGGCGAAAATGAATGTCGTAGCCAATGACGCGAAGCAGGCCGAATCCTAAGACAGCGAGCATCGTAAAAAGCAGGAGTCCGGATGCACCCAAGAACGCGGCCGCCCGACCCCAAAATGGCCGCACCGAGGCGCTGTTTACGGAGCACACCCAGTTGCCATCGGAGCGAGTCGTGAGCAGCGGGCAAAGGCGGCGAAACCGGGCCGGAGAACGGTAGCCCAGCACCGCTTCGCAACCGGTTTCGTAGGCGCGTCCGGAGTCGCTGGCGATCTGACAGGGGCAGGACTGGCGGTGCCCGCGCAAGACATAGATGGTCTTGCGAAGATTCCAGTATAGTGCGCCCCAGCCGAGGCGAAAGGCATCAGTTATTAACCCGGACACAGGGCGTGTAACTGACGCAGGGGCTTACCCGGTGCGAGGGCAAAGCACGCGACCCGCGCTCGTGTGCTTCGTTCAGGTTAAATCGGACGGGTGGGTTGGAAAATCTACTCGATTCGATAATGGTGGGCTCAGTCTTGTTAATCTAATTTGATCACCCACATCCATCCCATGAAAACACTTCGTCTCGCCTGCTTGTTTCGTCTCTTCTCCGCTTCGCTCGCTTTGTTGGCCGCTGGCACGCTCGGTGCCGTAACGGTGGGGCAACCGGCGCCGGCGTTCACGCTTACGGATATTGCCGGAACCACCCACCAACTCGCCGATTTCAAGGGCAAGACCGTGGTGCTGGAGTGGGTAAATCCCGAGTGCCCGTTCGTGGTGAAACACTACGACCAGAGCGGGAACATTCCAGCGACCCAGAAAGCTGCGACTGCGGACGGCGTGGTGTGGTTGCAGATCAATTCGGCTTCGGCCGGCAATCAGGGCGACTTGGCCCCGGCCGCCGTGGCGGCGTGGTCGGCGAAGAACAAGGTCGCGGCTACAGCCTATCTGCGTGATTCCAACGGTCAGGTGGGGAAACTTTACGGAGCCAAGACCACGCCGCATCTTTACGTGATCAACGCCGAGGGGGTGTTGGTTTACAACGGGGCGATTGATAGCGTTCGTTCGAGCAATCCCGCCGATATCGCCAAGGCGGAAAACTACGTGACCACGACTCTGGCGGCACTCAAGGCCGGCAAGCCGGTGGCCAAACCCACCACCCAGCCCTATGGCTGCGGCGTGAAGTATTAAGCCCGCCTAGCTGCCGAGAGCGTCGAGCCACTCGGGTCTGAATTTAATTCTACCTTGTAACGGTTCGCCAAAGCTTTCGGAAATTGGCCGAGGACGGCCAACCCTACACTTTCCAGGGGGCTAAATGGCCTGTTTCTTTTGTAGTGTTGGCCGTCCCCGGCCAAAAAAAGGCGAAGCGTTCATGCGTTGGGGATTTCGCCACAAACGTTAACGAAGTAGACCTTATCCGAAAACGTGCAGTTGAAGAGGTGTCGCCGTTTGGGAAGTGATTGGAGGTGAATGAAACCAGAACAATCGTCGGGCACCCGCCCGCTTCACCAAACGGTGACCGCAGG
>CANIWJ010000032.1 GCA_947471035.1 Verrucomicrobiota bacterium | reverse complement strand
GTCACGACTTTGGGAGAAAATCCTCTCCCCCTTGCCCAACTGCAATGCAGTAGAAAACCGCCCCGTCTTCTCACCCTGATTTTAGACTCCTACTGCACGTTCTCGGCTAAGAGCCTATCCGGCTAACCAACAGACGGCGCCTAATAATTGCCTCAGGTCTTGCGCCGCACCGAGGTATCGACCGCGCGACCTTGTTTAACCGGATAATCGGCGATGGCATGCAGCCCGCGGCTTTCCCTGCGTTGCAAAGCGCAAGCCACGATCAACTCGGCAACCTGAATGAGATTTCGTAGCTCCAGCAGCCGCGCATCCACGGAAAAATTCCAGTAATACTCCTGCGTTTCGCGGGCCAGCGTGGCGATGCGGGTGCGCGCGCGTTCAAGCCGCTTGGTCGTGCGCAGGATGCTGACATAATCCCACATGGTGCGGCGCAACTCGTCCCAGTTGTGCGCGATGACCACGCGCTCGTCCTGGTCCACCACCCCAAGATCACGCCAGCCGGGAATGGTCGGCGCGGGCACACCACTCTTTGCGTTGCGCTTCAAATAGGCCTCCACCGAGGCCGCGCCTCGGTGCGCCATGACCACCGCCTCCAAAAGAGAATTCGACGCCAGCCGGTTTGCTCCGTGCAGGCCGGTGCAGGCCACTTCGCCGCAAGCGTAAAGTCCGGGCAAGGTCGTCTCGGCGGACAAAGTCGTCGCCACTCCGCCGCAGGTATAGTGCGCGGCCGGGACCACCGGGATCATGTCCTTGGCGATGTCGATGCCGTCTTCCTTGCAAAAGCGATAGATCAACGGGAAGCGCGAACGCAGAAAGGCCGCGTTTCGGTGCGTGATGTCGAGCCACACGTGGGGCGCGCCAGTGCGCTTCATCTCGGCGTCGATGGCGCGGGCCACAATGTCGCGCGGGGCCAGATCGGCCTGTTTGTGGTAGCGCGGCATGAAGGCCTCGCCCTCGGCGTTGCGAAGGATGGCACCCTCGCCGCGCACCGCTTCACTGATCAAAAAACGTTTCCCCGAGGTAGAATACAACGCAGTCGGGTGAAACTGGATAAACTCCATGTTCTTCACCTCAACCCCGGCGCGATAGGCCATGGCGATACCGTCGCCGGTGGCGATGTCGGGATTGGTCGTGTAGAGATAAACCTGCCCGGCCCCTCCCGAACTGAGCATGACCACGGGGGCCTGAAACGTGACCACACGCCCGTCGCGCACATCGAGCGCGTAAACCCCCGCCACCCGGTCAGCCTGCTCCGGAACGCCAAAAGTCGCGGCAGACTTGGCGGTGCCGTTGGCTTTGCGCCGGGGCTTCCCGGCAAGCCGTGCGGTGGTGATGATATCAATAGCGAAAAAATGCTCAAACAGCGCGATGCGCGGCTCGCGGGTGATGGCCTTGATCAAGGCCCCCTCGATCGCTTTGCCCGTCATATCCTTGACGTGAAGAATGCGTCGCTCGCTATGGCCGCCCTCGCGCCCTAGGTCGTATTCGCCGTCTTCGTCGCGGGAAAAATCCAGCCCGATTTTCACCAACTCGCGCACCCGGGCGGGACCGTCGGCGACGATTTGCTTAACCACTTTGCGATCACAGAGGCCGTCGCCCGCCACCAGCGTGTCCTGCACGTGCTTGGCGAAATCGTCGGTCTCGGCCGTGACCACCGCGATGCCTCCCTGCGCCCAATTGGTGTTGGAGTCGGCCTTGTTTTTCTTGGTCAGGATGGCCACCGAGCGGCCTTCGCGCGCGACTTTGAGCGCGAAGCTCAGCCCGGCTATGCCAGAGCCGATCACAAGCACATCATAAACCCGCGCCGGTGGCGCAGCCACGACAGGATGGGGGGCAGGATCGCTCACAGCACGAGGTTGTCGATCAGGCGCACGTCATCCATCCAGACCGCGATGGTCAGCACCGATTCCCCCGTGATCGCTTCACGGGCGGGCTCCATGGTGGTGCGGCTAACCAAAGCAACGTAGATCACCCGGATACGCCGCTGCTGGCTCAGGATGTGGGTCGCCTCGGCCACAAGGCGATCCGCCCGGCGTTCGCCCGCCGCCACCATGTCGCGAGCCTTGAAGAGCGCCCGGCTGATCGCCAGCGCCTCAACTCGCTGGGTGGCGGTGAGGTAGCGATTGCGCGAGCTCATCGCCAGGCCGTCCGCCTCGCGCAGAGTCGGGGCCACGATCACATCCACGCTGAAGTGTAAATCGATGACCATCTTGCGAATGACCGCGACTTGCTGCGCATCCTTTTGTCCGAACACCGCCAGGTCCGGGCGGCAGATATTGAACAACTTCGCCACCACGGTGGTCACTCCGCGAAAATGCGTCGGACGCGACACGCCTTCGAGCGGCTTGGCCACATGCTCCTCGGTGATGTAGGTCGAGTACCCCTTGGGGTAGATTTCCTCGTTCGGCGGCGCGAAAACGTAGTCCGCTCCCGCCGCCTCGCAGCGAGCCACGTCGGCCTCCAACTCGCGCGGGTATTTGTTAAAATCCTCGCTCGGGGCGAACTGTGTCGGGTTCACAAAAATTGACACCACGATCGCGTCGGCGCGTTCGGCCGCCAGGCGGATCAGAGTCAAATGGCCTTCGTGCAGCGCGCCCATGGTCGGCACCAGGCCGATAATCTGGCCTTGGGCATGCAAGGCGGCGGCGAGGGCCTGCATTTCGGACACGGAACGGATGATTTGCATCGGATAAAGTGAGAGCGCGAAGACGGGGAGGGCTTGAACAAAGGAGGCTCGCAGCTCTTGTTCAAGCGTTTCACCTCCTAATTTGACCATGATCCGCATCAACGAGAACTACCTGAAACTTAAAGCCAGCTACCTCTTCTCCGACATCGCCAAGCGCGTGACGGCCTATACCACCGCCCATCCGGACAAGCCCATCATCCGCCTCGGCATCGGCGACGTCACCGAGGCCCTGCCCCAAGTCTGCATCGACGCGCTCAAGAGCGGCGCCGACGAACTCGCCAACCGCGCCACCTTCAAGGGCTACGGCCCCGAGCAAGGCTACGCCTTCCTCCGCGAAGCCATCGCCACCCACGACTACGCCGCCCGAGGCTGCCCCATCTCCGCCGACGAGATTTTCGTTTCCGACGGCTCCAAGTGCGACTGCGGCAACATCCAGGAAATCTTCGCCACCGAGGGCCTCCAGCTCGCCATTCCCGATCCCGTTTACCCCGTTTACGTGGATACCAACGTCATGGCCGGCCGCACCGGGGCCAACCTGGACGGCCGCTACGAAGGCATCACCTACCTCGAATGCACCCCGGCCAACGGCTACGTGCCCGCCATCCCCGGCACCTCCAGCGACCTGATCTACCTCTGTTTCCCCAACAACCCCACCGGTGCCGTCGCCACCCGCGAACAGCTCACCGCCTGGGTCGCCTACGCCAAGGCCCACAAGGCCATCATCCTCTTCGACAGCGCCTACGAGGCCTACATCCGCAACCCCGCCATCCCCCACTCCATCTACGAAATCCCCGGCGCGGCCGAGGTCGCCATCGAGTTCCGCAGCTTCTCCAAAACCGCCGGCTTCACCGGCACCCGCTGCGCCTACACCGTGGTGCCCAAAGCCCTCCAAGCCTTCGACAAGGCCGGCAACGCCCACTCCGTTCACGCCCTCTGGAACCGCCGCCATACCACCAAATTCAACGGCGTCTCCTACCCGGTGCAGAAAGCCGCCGCCGCCATCTTCACCGAGACCGGCAAGGCCCAGGTCAAGGCCATGACTGACTTCTACCTGGGCAACGCCGCCCTCATCCGCGACGCCATCACCAAACTCGGCTTCTCCTGCGTCGGCGGCGACAACGCGCCCTACATCTGGATCAATACCGGCACCGACTCCTGGCAGTTCTTCGACAAGCTGCTTAACGAAGCCCAGGTCGTCTGCACCCCCGGCGCCGGCTTCGGCAAATGCGGCGAAGGCCACGTGCGCATCAGCGCCTTCAACAGCCGCGCCAACGTCGAGACCGCCCTCGCCCGCATCGCCGCTGCGCTGCGCAAATAAACCCAAAATGTAGGGCGGGGTCGCTGCACCCCGCCGCTCCGCACTTCCGGCCCCGCCCTCCATACTTTAAGTCTATTATCGCTCCGTCGTTCCGCCGCTCCCTCCCATCATGCGCACTCTTTTCCGTTCCGCCCTGCTGATTCTCACCCTGCTCGCCGCCGCTTCCCCGGCCCTCCGCGCCGACTACAAGGGAGCCATCGTCATGGACGCCGCCAGCGGTGCCGTGCTCTCCGAGGAAAACGCCGACGTCGTCTCCCCGCCCGCCAGCGTCACCAAGCTCATGACTTTCCTCGTCGTGCACGACGCCCTAGCCGCCGGCAAACTCCAGCTCACCACTCCGGTGCCCGTCGCCGCCGAGGACGCCAAGACCGGCGGCACCCAGGTCTGGCTCGACACCCGCGAAACCTTTCCCGTCGAGGAACTGCTCTATGCCCTCATGATCCAGTCGGCCAACGACGCCGCCAGCGCCCTCGCCCGCGCCACCGCCGGCTCCCGCGAAGCCTTCGTCGCCCTCATGAACGCCCGCGCCGCCAGCCTCGGCCTGACCCACACGACCTTCCGCTCCCCGCACGGCCTGCCCCCTGCCAACCGCGTGATCGCCGATGGTGACCTCACTTCCCCCCGCGACCTCGCCAAACTCTCCCGCGAGCTCCTGCTTCACACCGACGTCCTCAAATACTCCTCCACCAAAGTCCGCGACTTCGGCCGTGGCGTGCGCCCCGAACCCGTCGTCATGCGCAACCACAACCACCTGCTCGGCGCGGTGGACGGCTGCGACGGCCTCAAGACCGGCTTCACCAACGCCGCCGGCTTCTGCCTCGCCGCCACCGCCCAGCGCGGAGAAAAACGTGTCATCGTGGTCGTAATGGGCAGCCCGGACCGCCGCACCCGCGACGCCCACGTGCGCCGCCTCATCGAGGAAGGCTTTGGTAAAATCCCCGCCACCTCGGTCTTCACCGGCCCACCCGTCGCCGTCGCCCCCGTGGTCGCCACGCCAGCGGCCCCAACCGGCGCGCCCGGCGTCGAGGAGCCCGCCGTCCGCTTCGTACTACCCGGCAAGACCAAACGCTAAGCGGTCCGCCCATGAAAAAGCCGACTCCCCAAAAAGAGTCGGCTTTTTGTAGATAGACCCTGTCCGATAGATCGAACCGGTCCGGGGAGCGTCCCCGTCCCGGGGGCTGCGCTGGGCGTCCCGCCCAGCGCTCCGGGTAACTGATTACGACTTGCCGAGGATGCTGGCGGTGGCGCCGATGAAGAGCTCCATGTCTTCCTGAGTGCCGATGCTCACACGAATCCAGTCCTTGTATTCGCCTTCTTGGCCAGGAGCCACGCCGAAGACGGTGTTAACCTGGATCTTCTTTTCCAGCATCTTCTTTTGGAATTCCTTGGCTTCGATACCGGCCTTGAAAATCACGAAGGCGCCTTGGGCATCGCTGTGCTTCAAGCCCAAGCGGTCGAGCTCCTTCATGGTGTAGGCGCGGATTTCGCGATACTTCTTGATGTTACCCTGCAAGTGTTCGGTGTCCGCCAAAGAAGCCTTGGCCGCGATGGCGGCGAGGAAGCTGGGGGCCGTGCCGGTGTCGTTCGCACGCACCTTGGCCAGCACTTCGGGATTGCCGGTGCCGTAGCCTACGCGGAAACCGGCGAGCGCATAACCCTTGGAGAAGGTGCGGGAAACGATCAGGTTCTTACGCAGCTTGACCAGAGGGGTCATCGTGTTGGCGGCGAGATCGGTATTGGCCAGCTCCAGATAGGCTTCGTCTACGAAAACGAGGACGTTCTCGGGAACGGCCATGATGAAGTTACGCAGCTCGGTGGGGTTGGCCAGCACGCCGGTCGGGTTGTTCGGATTGCACACGTAAACGATCGCGGTGTTGGCATCGATCGCGGCCAGCATGGCCTTGAAGTCGTAGCCAAGGTTCGCGCCGACCGGAGTGTACTTGATCGAGCCGCCGCGCTGGGCGAAGGCACCGGTGAGCTGAGGATAGCCGGGCGAGGTGGTCACGATGTTCGCGCCGGGTTTGCCGTAAGTGGCGGCGGTCATGAGCAGCATGGGGCCGGAACCGTGGGTCAGCTGGATGTAGTCCTTGGTCACGCCTTCCTTCTTGGCCAGCATCACGGCCAGATCGTCGAGCTCGTTGCGGTTATAGAAATTACCGCTCTCGACTGCCTTGATCACGGCCTCCTGGGCCTTGGGCGAGAAGCCGAAAAGATTTTCGTTGGCGTTGAGATGCAGCGGGCTGGTCGTATCGGTGGGAGCCGCGAAGGTGCTGGCGGCGGAAGCGACGAGGATCGCGCTGAGCAAAGTCGTGGCGAGACGACGGGATTGACGGAGCATTGGCAGGCTTTTCATGGGTGACGGGTTGGATTGAGGATGAGCGGAACGCCCCCGCAAAAAGCAGAGCCTGTGCCGCTTGCGCGTGAAAATCGCTCATGCCGCCGCTCACCCCGAAGATCAGCGTTAACTCAATGCCCGTGCTCGATGAATATCATCAGCAGCCCGAGCAGCCCAAAAACCGCCGCCAACATACCGGCCTCGTAGCGCTCGAAACGCTTCAGGTCGAAGCGCGCCAGCCCGCGCAGGGTCAGCCAGGTAAACACCGTCATGCCCGTCAGCGTGCCCACCGCCAGGATGACGCTCAGCACCGCGAATCCCGTCCAGCCAAACTCTACCCCGGACAAGTAAACCGGCAAAAAGGCCTCGCATGGTGAAAGCGTCAGCATCACCAGCAAACCGCTGATCGCGGCCCAATCTCCGGTCTTGGACTCGACCAGCGGACTCTCGTGCAACTCATGCTCGATGTGGCTTTTTTCCCCTTCATGTCCGCAAGCCTCGCTGGCGTGGTGATGGCTGCCCGGCAAGTGATGGTGACGCAGCCCCGCCCCGCGGAGTTGCTGCACTAAAAAATAGCCGCCCACCGCGAGCAGCAAACCTCCGGCCGCGCCCTTGAAAAGTTCGCCGTAGTGCTCGTCCAACGCGAAGCCCAGCCAGGCCACCACCAAACCCAGCAGGGAAGTCAGCGCCACATGCCCCAGACCTGCCAGCACCGCCACGCCCATGGTCTTGCCCTCGGCCCAACCGCGCGCTCGGGCAACCAGCACGAAGGGCAACCAATGCGTGGGCAGCGCGGCATGGAAAAACGCCACGGTAAAACCGGTGGCGGCGAGCGTCGCGAGGACTGGCGTGTTCATGAGTTTAGATGCGCCCGGACCCTTGCCGAAACGCGAACCACCACCAATCAGGGCCCGCGTCCCCGCTGTCGAGCCCGAGGGTGCACCCGCCACCTTAGCAAAGTCGTCAAGCCCCCCCGCCCTCCCCCGAGCCTCCCGCACCTCCCGCGCCCCCCGCATTCATCCCCAAACCCATTTCCCCCCCCGGCCCCCCAGCCACAAGTAACCCAATAGGTTACTTGTGGCTGGGGGGATAGTGCCTACACGATCAATCGCGAGGCCCGCGCCTTGCCGAAAATCGATCGTGCGCTCACGTTCTTGCCGTGCCCGCCTCGCTCCGATTCGCCCGTTATCTCGGCCTCGATTACTCCGGTGCCAAAACTCCGACCTGCAGCCTCAAAGGCCTGCGACTCTACTCCGCCACGCCCGACACTGACCCGATAGAAATCCAGCCCCCGGCCGGCCCAAAAAAATACTGGACCCGGCGCGGCGTAGCCGAATGGCTGGCCGTCACCCTGCGAGACGGACCGCCGACTCTCCTCGGCATCGACCACGCGTTATCATTTCCGCTGCGCTACTTTGAGGTCCACCACCTCGCCCCCGACTGGCCGACATTTCTTGAAGACTTTTGCCAACATTGGCCGACCGACAATGACCACACCTACGTCGATTTCGTGCGCGACGGCCTGACCGGCAATGGTGCCGCCCGCTCGGGTGCCACCCGATGGCGTCGCCTCACCGAGCAGCGCAGTCGCGCCGCCAAATCGGTTTTCCACTTTGATGTGCAAGGCAGCGTCGCCAAGTCCACCCACGCCGGTCTGCCTTGGCTGCGCTACCTCCGCCGCGTAGTGGGCCCTCGCCTGCATTGCTGGCCTTTCGACGGCTGGACACCACCCGACGGAGCATCGGTCGTTGCAGAGATATACCCGCGCCTCTGGAACGAAGCTTACCCGACGGAGGGCCGCAGTGCCGATCAACACGACGCCTATTCCGTCGCTCGTTGGCTTCGCGATGCCGACCGAGACGGCACCCGCCTGCGGGACGCTTTCGCCCCTCAGTTAAGCCCGCCCGAACGCACCCTAGCCCAAATCGAGGGTTGGATTCTGGGTTTGGCGTAGTCCGCGTTCTTGCATAAAACCTCATCATGACAACTCCGCGTCCACTCTGGTTTCCGGCCAAAACCTACGGCTTGGGCTGGGGCCCGCCGCGCTGCTGGCAAGGCTGGGTGGTGTTGGCCAGTTACCTCCTTTTGCTCTCGGGCGGAGCCTATGTAATTCTAACCAAACCCGAGCGAGCTCCGGTCTTCTATGCCTACATGGCGGGCCTGACTTCACTGCTGATTTCCATCTGTTGGCTGAAAGGCGAACCACTCGCCTGGCGCTGGGGCAAAAAATAAACCGCCTAGCCTGCGCGACTCCGCTTATTTCAGGGTTGGCGCGCTTACCGACCCTCGCGGATGTTAGGGCTTACACGCCCACTCCGCCATGTCCGACGTTCCTGACCTCGCCGCCGTTAAAGCCTACCTCCTCGATCTGCAGGACCGCATCTGCGCCGAGTTGTCCGCAGAGGACGGACGCGAAACTTTCCGTACCGACGAATGGTCGCGCGACGCATCCGACCCCAAGGGCATGGGCGGCGGCGGGCGCACCCGAATCCTTGCCGACGGCGCGGTTTTTGAGAAAGCCGGCGTCGCCTTTTCCCACGTCACCGGCAGCAAGCTCCCCCCCAGCGCCACCGCGCATCGCCCCGAACTCGCTGGCCGCCCCTGGGTCGCTATGGGCGTTTCACTCGTCATCCACCCGCGTAATCCCCGCGTGCCAACCAGCCACGCCAACGTCCGCTTTTTCTGCACCACCGACGCCGCCCTGACGACAGCGACCCCATCTTCACCAGCCATTGGTCATTCGTCATTGGGCATTAGTCATTCCGGGGCCGCCGCAGCCCCGGTCTGGTGGTTTGGTGGCGGTTTCGATCTCACGCCCTACTACGGCTACGAGGCCGACTGCGCGCACTGGCACCGCACCGCACACGACGCGCTCGCGCCCTTCGGCCCCGGCTACTACCCGCGTTTCAAAACCTGGTGCGATGACTACTTCTTACTCAAACACCGCAACGAACCGCGCGGCATCGGCGGCCTGTTTTTTGACGACTTCGCCGAACTCGGTTTCAACCGCAGTTTTGAGCTCCTTCGTTCCGTGGGCGACGCCTACCTGCCCGCCTACCGCCCCATCGTAGCCCGGCGTAAAACCGAACCAACCACCGAGGCCGAGCGCGATTGGCAACTCTACCGTCGTGGACGCTACGTCGAATTCAACCTCGTGTGGGATCGCGGTACCCTCTTCGGCCTGCAAAGCGGCGGCCGTACCGAAAGCATCCTTATGAGCCTGCCGCCACTCGTGCGCTGGGACTATGCGCGTATGCCCGACCCCGGTTCCGAGGAAGCCCGGCTCCACACGGATTTCCTCCGCCCCCGCGATTGGCTCGCCGCGCAGTGATTAGCCCAACCAGGTTAATCGACCTTGCCGAATTTTTTCAGGCTCTCGTCGTGGCGAATATCCTGAGCGTCGTACAGAAAAACCATCTCCTCGGCGATGTTGGTCGCGTGGTCGGCGATGCGTTCGAGGCTTTTGCTGATAAACATCAACTCAAGCGCACGCGTGGTCGTGGCCGGAGTCTCGACCATAAAACTGCTCAACTCGCGGTAGAGCTGCTTGTTGATAGCATCGACCTCTTTGTCGCGCTTAACCACCGCGATAGCCTTCTCCTTGTCCGCATGGACGAAGCACTCCAAGGCGTCGCGCAGCATTTCAATGGCAATGGCCGCCATGCGCGGGATGTCCACGTAAGGTTTTAACGGTGGCTCGGAGGCGAGACGGATGGCGCGCTTGGCGATGCTGGTAGCTTCGTCGCCCACGCGTTCAAGATCGTGCGAGGCCTTCATGCCCACGATGACCAGGCGCAACTCGGTCGCGATGGGAGCGCGCAGGTTCATGTAGCGGATGGCCTCGGTATCGATGCGCTTTTCCAGCTCATCGAGCTCGTCATCGGCCGCAATCACTTGATCAGCCAGGCCGATGTCGCCCTCTACCAGTGCCTTAATCGCTTCGCGCACTTGGCGGATGGAAACCTCGCCCATGCGGAGCAGGTCGGAGCGGAAGGTTTCGAGTTCGGAATCAAAAAAACGTTTCATCAGTAAAGGGAGTTTGGGAGTGACGGATTTAACCACTAATAAACACTGATCCTCACTAATTCCGGCAGCGTAGAGCTGAATGCCGACATTAGCGGATTAGTTCCTATCAGTGACCATTAGTAGTTCAAAAGCGGTATTGCGGCGCTTAGCCGAAACGACCCGAGACATAGGCTTCGGTCTGGGGGTTCTTGGGGTTCATAAAGATGTCCCGAGTCTCGCCAAATTCGACCAGTTTACCCATGTAGAAAAACGCAGTCTGGTCCGAGCAGCGGGCGGCCTGCTGCATGGAGTGGGTAACGATGATGATGGTGAACTGTTTTTTCAGCTCGTGGATCAACTCCTCGACCTTGGCGGTGGCGATGGGGTCAAGCGCCGAGCAGGGCTCGTCCATCAAGATAACCTCGGGCTCGACCGCGATGGTGCGGGCGATGCAGAGACGCTGTTGCTGACCGCCGGAGAGGCCGAGGCCGCTCTCGTGCAAGCGATCCTTCACCTCGTCCCAGAGGGCCGCGCCGCGCAGGGACTTTTCCACCACTTCGTCGAGCCGACTCTTGTTTTTAACGCCCTGAATGCGGAGGCCGTAAGTGATGTTTTCGTAGATCGACTTCGGGAAGGGATTGGACTTCTGGAAAACCATGCCGACGCGTTTGCGCAGCTCGATGGAATCCACGTCGCGGCCATAGATGTCTATGCCGCGGATCTTAACATTACCGCGCTTCACGCTGGTGCCGTCGATCAGGTCGTTCATGCGGTTCAGACAACGCAGGAGGGTGGACTTGCCGCAGCCGGAGGGACCGATGAAGGCGGTGACGCGTTTGTCGGCCAGGCGCAGGTTAATATCGAAGAGCGCCTGCTTGGCCCCGTAATAGAAATCGAAGTTGTCGATTTCTATCAGGGTTTGGGCACCGTCGGCGGCGTTGGCGGTGGCGGGCACATTAAAGGTGCGCGAGGCGGGCGTGGCGGCGGGCGTATCCATGGGCGCGGAAGCGGTGGGTTTGGAAGGGCGGGAAGTGGTTACCATTTGTAGCGGCCGCGCAATTTATTGCGCAGGACAATCGAGCTGGCGGCGATAAGGGCGACGATGCCCAGGAAAACGAAGGCGGTGCCATACTGCACGCGCGAGGTGTACTCGTTCTGCGGGATCTTGGAGGAGACCACGTAGATGTGATAAGGCAGGGCCATGACGCCCTGGAAAAAGAAATCAGAGATTTTCTCCACATCCCAAGGCAGTTTGTCGCGCACCACGTAGGCGGCGGTAAACATGATCGGGGCCGTCTCGCCCGCCACGCGGGCGATACCGAGGATGGACGAGGTCAAGATGCCAGGCAAAGCGTAGGGCAGCACGTTGCTACGGATGGTCTGCCACTTGGTCGCACCCAGTGCGAGCGAACCCTCGCGGAAGCCCTGCGGCACTGCTTTGAGCGCCTCCTCGGAAGCGGTGATGACCACCGGCAACACCATGAACGCGAGGGTGAACCAGCCGGCCAGGAGTGAGACGTTCCAATCGAAATAGATCACAAACATGCCGAAACCAAACAGGCCGAAAACGATGGAGGGCACACCGGCGAGATTGAGAATCGCCAAACGGACGAAGCGCACGAAAACACCGTCACGGGCGTATTCACTCAGAAAAATCGCGCTGGAGACGCCGAGCAGTAGGGCAATCGTCATCGAACCGACCACCAGCAATACCGTGCCCACAATGCAGGGCCAGATACCGCCAGCAGAGTAAACGTAGCTGTCGGCTTTGAACTGCGGCGCCGGTTTGCCAGCGGCGACTGCGGCGGCGGTTTCTTTTTCGCGGAATGCACGGTACTCGCGATCGCCCATCTCCATCTTCTTGCCCTGATGCTCGAAAACATAAAGCGACTCTGGCGCCTCGGTCAGAAAGGTGTTGGTAAAATACGGGAAACTCGACGTCGTTTTGAACGCGCCAAACACGGTCGCGGAGCCCTTTACGACGATGTCGCCAAAGACTGCGAAACCCGCGATCAGGATAATATAGGTGGCGATACGAAATACCCAGAAAGAGGACTTCTCGAGCGAGCGTCCCGCGCTCGGGCGACTGGCGAAAGGATTGGGAAGAGCGGAAGACATGGAGCGTGGTGCCCGGCGGGCTTAGCCAATGGAAATACGATACTTGCGGACGATTTTCTGGGCCAAGAAATTCAACAACAACGCGATGAAAAATAACACCAGACCCACCACGAAGAGCGCCCGGTAATGGATGCCCCCGCGCACGACCTCGCCCATCTCCTGCGCGATAATACCCGTCATAGTGTGGACTGGTTGCACGAAGGCGGTAATCCCCGCGGTAAAGTCGGGAATGGCGATGCGATTACCCGCGCATAGCAACACCACCATGGTCTCGCCCATCACGCGGCCAAGGCCGAGCAAGACCGCCGAAACGATGCCGGAAAGAGCGGCTGGCACGATGATGCGCACGATAGTCTGCATACGCGAAGCCCCGAGGGCAAAGGAGGCTTCCTTGAAGGCGCGGGGGACGTTGTTGATCGCATCCTCGGCGAGGGTGAAAATCGTCGGCACCGCGATCAGGGCGAGTAAGCAACCGGCGGTCAGGGCGTTGAGCCGCTCGGAATAGGGAAAACCGGGCAGCCAGCTCAAGGCCTCCCATTGCGATATGGCCCGCAGCGCTTGCCCCAACACCGCGATACCAAAAAAACCTAGCACCACGGATGGAATCGCGGAAATAAATTCAATGGCGGGCTTGATCAATCTCTGCTCCTGCGGACTCGCGATCTGATTAACATAAATCGCCGCGCCTACGCCGAGCGGCACCGCGATAAAAAGCGCGATGGCCGAGATCATTAGCGAGCCGACAAACAGCGGGATGATTCCATACCAATCCTGCCAGAAACTGGCCGTCAGCCAGCGTGTGCCGAATATAAATTGTGTGAATGACTCCGACCAACCGATAGGCGCGGTGTTGTTCCAGTTTTTGAGTAGCTCCGTCCGCGTCGGAAACGTGGCAAGGTATTCGCGGTTGAGCTCGCGAAAGCGTTCTAAGCGCGGTTGCAACTCGGGCACCGGTAGCACAGGCAGCTCGGCGATGGCAGCTTTGAGGGCCTCGGCGTATTCGGTGTTGATCTGCCCGTAGGCCGGAAAGGTGCCGGTGACAGCGAGAATTTCCCGTGAGAAATCGAGATTCTTGACCACGATAGCGTCGGCCTCGGCCTTCATACCGGAAGCGAGAAACTGTTGGCGTGCGACCTTGTAGTCCTCGTTCTCGTTGTAACGAGTTTTGATGTCGGTCGCCACCTCGGTGAGTTCGGAAACCAAGCCGCGCACGGGCACGATGGTGTCGCCATAGCGTTCGGCATATTCGTCGAACTTGGCCAAGCGACGCTTGGCCTCGGCGGCATCGACGCCTTCAGCGGTGAGTTTCACCACTGCCTTGAGGCGGATATCAAATAGGTAACGCGTCAGCGCGGTGTGGTCTTCCTCCTGTTGGCGAATGATATCCACATACTCCAAACCGGCCAGGCGGTAGGTGTGCAGGCTGTCGCGATTCTGACCGAAAAATTGGGAGCCCTCGCGGAAGAGGAAAAACGTGATCAACGCGAGAACGATGACCGCGAGGAAGGCGTTGCCGCCGAAAAACACCCGGATGGTTTCGTCCAGCGTAAGTCCGAAAAAGCGCGTGCGTTCCTTCTGGATCGCAAAAATCGGCGAAGACACGCCAGTGGTGGCGGCGGCAGTGGAGTCGGGCGGCATGCGAAGCGAAATGAAACAGACGAAAAAAGACGACGGTTAGGTAAAAAAAGGGGGCGCGCTCAACCCAACGTTAAGCGGCCCCCGTGACCAGTAACCAAACAGTAATCAATAAATGCTTACTTGAGAGGAACGAAACCGACCTTCTCGACGATCTTCTGGCCGGCATCACCCAAGGTGTAGGCGATGAACTTGGCAGCTTCACCGGTGGCTTCGCCATTGGTATAGAAGAAGGTAGGACGGGCGTAAGGATACTTCTTGGCCAAAACGGACTCCTTGGTGGGAACGCCGCCTTCGATGGTAACGACCTTGATGCCGGGAGCGTGGATATAGGCGAGACCGACGTAGCCGATACCGTTCGGGTTCTTGGCGACTTCAGCGGCGATTTGTTCGTTGCCGGCCATCTTCTGGGAGGATGGCGCGTAGTCGCGCTTCTTCATCGCAAGATCCTTCCAATCGGAGTAGGTGCCGGAGGAAGTATTGCGGGTGTAGATCGAGATGGTGCCAGCGGGACCGCCAACAGCAGACCAGTCGGTGACATCACCGGTGAAAATCTGCTCAACCTGACGCTTGTTGAGCTCGGAAATCGGGCTCTTCTCGTTCACGATCACCGCCATGCCGTCGTAGCATACGATGATGGCCTTGAGGGTCTTGCCCTTGGCGGCGCCACCGGAAAGCTCGGTGGCACGAGCACGACGGGAAGACATGCCGATATCGGCGGTGCCGTCGATGATGGCAGTCAGGCCGGTGGTGGAACCTTCGGCGGCGATCTCGAAGGAGACGCCGGGATTGGAGGCCTTGTACTCTTCGGCGATCATGGGCACGAGCTTCGCGCCGAGGGTATCAGAACCTTTGATGACAAGCTTTTGGGCTTGGAGGGGAAGAACGGCGACCACTGCGAGAGTGGCGAGCGAGAGGATGGATTTCATAAAATGAGAAATGAGGAGACTTTTAAACTGACTATAAAAAGCAACCTAAGTGCCGCGAGAATGGGTTACATTCTCGCGGCAAAAGGAACGGGGGTTTAGAACTTGGCCGAGAGGTCAACCTGAACGACTTGGGCCTCGCCGAAGCCGTTGCCACGGGAAGCACCGGCAGCGCGGGTCTTCTCGATGTTGAACGCGTTGAAGTAGGTGACCGTGGCGGTGATCGCTGGGGTGATGCTGTAGGCGCCAGAGAGGATGAAGCCTTGGGCATTCAGCAGGCCGCCGTTGAAGTCGGAATCAAGCAATAGGGACGAGTAAGAACCATTGCCGACGTAACGATATTCAGCGACGAGCTGATAGTCGCCAGCGAGGGCGTTGGCACCGTAACGAACACCGGCGTTGCCGAGGTAGGAAACTTCGTCAACGGCAACGGTGCCGGCCAGACGCTGCGCGCGATCGTCGCCTTTCAAGTTATAGCCCAAGGTGCCGTAAACGGCCAGAGGCTTGCCACCGAAGTTACCCACGGCGTATTCGGCCGGGAGCAAGAAGGTAGCGAGATCTGTGTAAACGGCGGTGTCGCTAGCCTGATTGGCGGTGTTGGTGTTCGTGGTGGTCGTGGTGGTGGAACCAACCTGAGCACCCGTCTGGAGATTGAAGTTGGTGACCGCCGTGGAGGTCGTGGTCACCGCACGGTCATGATCGCCAGGAGCGGCAAACAAGATAAACGTGGGGGCGATTTTGAAGGACTTGGTAGCGTATTCAGCCTGATTGATCAACAGGAGCGAAGGAGCTACATCGACATTGTTCGCGGTGGTGGTGGTCGTAACCGTGCGGCGATTATTGGTCGCGCTGGTGACAGCCCAAGTGGTCGCGGAAGTAGGTCCAGCATTGGCAACTGCACCGGCGTTGGCGGCATTGTTGTTCAACACGAATTGACCGGCGCGCAGGGTCAGGGTGCCCGATCCGACGCCGTAAACGAGCTCTTCGGCGGCACCTTCAAAGTTAATGTCGGTATCAACGATGAAACCATTAACGCCGGGGGTGAAGAACTTATGTGGGATTTTACCCAGGCGCACATCGACGGCATCAGCGCCGAGTACATTGGCATCTTTGTAGTTGATGTAGGCCTGGCCGAAGTAGGCGACATCGCCGACCTTGTCGAAATTGTCGGTACCGGCGCCCATGTCGCCGTTGGTCGAGGTCGCGCCAGAGGCGGTCTCGAGGCGGAAGCCAGTGCTCCACTTGGCGCCGAAATCAGCGATGGCGCCGAAACGCACACGATAGCGATAACGGTTACGATCCTTGTCTCCGGCGGCGCCTTGGGGATTGGACTGCTCGTTGTCGTATTGATAACGCACGCGGGCGTCACCGGCGAGTTTGAGCTTGGTGACGTTGGAAGCGATATCGAGCTTACCGGCGGAGCTGCTGGTCGCGAAGTCGCGGGTCAGATCGGTGCGGATATCCTCAGCCTCTTGGTCAGAGAGGATGCCCTTCTTGACGAGGGCGTCGAGTAGAGCGCCGCTGTCTTGAGCGGAAGCTTGAGAGCACAGGCCAGCGGCGAAACAGCCGAGCAGGGCGAGGGTTTTGGCGAAGTTCTTGGTCATGGGTTTGGTTGTAGTCGGAATAAATGAACGGCTAACACCGATCATGACTAAACCTTCGCAGCCAAATGTTACAATCATGTGGCGAAATTGTTACGAAACAGTGAAAAGGTCAGCTTTAACCCACGCCACTAACGCTCCTGGCACTCCACCAGCATATACCCTCCTTCGCCCCGCCTTACCCCCACCCCAACCTTCCCTCACACCAGCCTTTCACCTCTGTTCGCTCTCGTCCCAAAGACATAGTAACCTAATAGGTTACTTAACGCAGGGACACGATGCCGCTCGGGTTCGAATCTTAATCCGACGAATCTACTTAACCCATATCAGCCAATAAGCTCCGACTCTTCTTGGGGGCCGGTTAGCTGGACCAAATCCCGCAGCGAAACGAAGTGCTGGGTCACGTCAAACTCACCGTCGAGGCCGCCCACCACTTGGTTGAACAGGTGCTTTTTCGAAGCTTTGAGCGCTTCAATGCGTTCCTCTATCGTGCCCGCCGTAACCATGCGATACACAAAAACCGTACTCTTCTGGCCGAGCCGGTGCACGCGATCCACCGCTTGCGCCTCTACCGCCGGATTCCACCATGGATCTAGAAGGAAAACATAGTCGGCCGCATGCAGCGTGATTCCCGTGCCAGCGGCTTTGAGCGACACCAGCATCACCGCCGCACCCTCGGCCCCTTGAAACTGTTGCACCGGTTTTTGCCGATCCAGCGTCATGCCCGTAAGCTCGAAACGCGGCAAATCAGGGAAGTGCTGAACCAGCGCTTCCTTTACCCGGTCGAGCAACATTACGAATTGGGAGAAAATCACCACCTTGTGGCCACTGCTGACGATCTCGGCGAGTTTCTCGATGAGCAGGGTTATCTTACCCGAATCCGCCAAAGGTGATTTGCGCCAAGGCAACATATCCGGGTCGCAGCAAACCTGCCGCAAGCGCGTGAGCAGGGCCAGAAAGCCAAAACTCTTTTCACGCATCGCCGCGCCCACATCGTCGCCCAAGCGCGACAAACCCTCGGTGCAGATCCGCGCATACTCCTCGCGCTGCACTGCGCTCAGCGGGCACATCAGCTCCATCTCCTGCTTAAGCGGCAATTCCGAGGCGACCTCCGCCTTGGTGCGGCGCAACATGAAGGGTGCCAATTGCACGCGTAACCGGGCCAAAGTGCCCGCCCGGTCTTCCACGATGGCGTTTTCAAACCCCATTCGGGACCCCAAGAGTCCGGGTAACAAATACCTAAAAATCGACCAAAGATCGAGTTGCCGATTCTCCAAGGGCGTGCCGCTCAATACGATACGATGCGCCGCGCGAATCGAAAAACACGTCTGCGTGACCTTCGCGTCCGGGTTTTTAATGAACTGACCTTCGTCCAGCACCGCGTAAGCAAACTTATGCTTTTCCAACAGCGCCTTGTGCTTACGAAGCTGCGTATAACTGGCCAGCCAGACACAGGGCGCGGTGCCGGAGGAAAAATCATGCCCGAACTTGAGCACGTCCACCGTCAACTCGGGATGAAACCGCGCGATCTCGTCTTGCCAAACCGGCACCACACTCGCCGGGCACACGATCAGGCTGGGACGGTCATCAATACGCCGCATCGCCAGCAACGTAATGACTTGGAGCGTTTTGCCCAAGCCCATTTCATCCGCCAACAAGCCGTGACAGCCCTTGTCGGCCAAGTGCCAGAGCCACTCCACGCCGCGACACTGATAAGACCGTAAACGCTCGGGTAATTCCCGGTGCTTTTTCGGCCCGGCCAGGACGCTCTCCCGCCAAGTGGCCAATTCCGGCGACAAGGAAAGCCGGAAACGGGCGTCGTTGAACAAGGAAAACAACAGGTAAGGCGACATCGCTCCCTCGCCATGTGTCTCCGCCGCGCCCTTTTCCCAAGCTTTGACCATTGCGAGTTTCTCCGGCGGCAAGCTCACGATGCCGATGCTGGGCAGGACCACCGGCGTGGTATTTTTCGCCAGCAAGAGCTTCACTTCAGCGTCGTTGAGCAAGCGCTCCCCCGCCTTGAAAATCCACCGCAGATCCAGCGCCGACTCCAGACCCGCACCCTTGGCTCCACGGCGGGTGGTGCCGGCCACCGCCTCGATGCTGATTTCCTGCGTGCCTTTGAGCAACAGAGCCGAGGCCGCGTCGAGCTCGACGCCGAATAGTTTTTTCCAAGGCGGCAGGGTAGATTTGAGAAAATTCGGAATCTCCGCCACCGCTCCCATCAAATAGAGCCCCGTCTCCTGCTTATAAACGAAGTGCGCCTTGCGCGCATACGAGGCCAGCCCGATCAACTTGGCCCGTTCGCCCGAGCTGGCATGCGGCACGCCGGGTTCACGTGAGGCGGGCCCGAGCGCCGCAACCCGGCGTTTATTCGCGTCCAGCCAAAACGTCGCGAAATTCAAGCCGTCGTCATTGGTGGTAAACACCAGCAACAAGGTGCGCGCGCCCACCGTGGCGGACGCGTTGCCACCGGTGGGCGGCGTAGGCTTACGACGGCCCAATGCCCCCAGTGGCATACCCACGACCGGACTGGCGCCATTGCCGCCCGTGCTCCGCACGGCTGCAACCGTCGCGGATTCCGCCACCACCGGTGCCGGAGCCAAAACAACCTCGGGTAAGGGCGAAATCTCATCCGCCACCAGTTCCTCAATTTCATGCAGGCCGGCGACCGCGAGGGCCTTGGCCGCATCGAGATCGGTCGAAGACGACCGCACTGAAAACCCTTTTTCCGCCCACTCGATGACCGCGTACTCGTCCTTCTTCTCCACCTTCCGGTGCACGATGGCGTCACCGGCCGTAAGTTCGAGCTCACGCACCTCGCCGTCGCGGTAGAGCGCGTGGCCGCGTTCCAGTTGCTCCGCCGTGAAGTAGGTCTCCCAGTTGTGCTCCAACCGGCTAAACCAGAATTCCAGCGAGTGAGGGGTATATACGCGCTTCGGTCCGTGATTTTGCATCCGCTAAAGGTCCAGAGCAAAGCTGCGCGCCCCGCGCTTCAACCCTTAATTCGCGGTTGCCAAAATCTTCTCCAACGCGGCCAAGGTTCGGGTCGCTGCCCCCCGGTTGCCGGAGTGCCATGCCAGTGCCGCCGTCCCCAAACGCAGCCGCGCGGGTTCGTCTGCGGCCAGTTCCCCCACCGCCCGCGCCAAATCCGCCGCGTCCGCGACCCGGCGGGCCGCGCCACCGTGCTCCAGCTCAGCCGCGATGCCGCGAAAGTTAGCCGTGCCGGGACCGAAAACCACCACCCGCCCCCGCGCCGCCGCCTCCACCGGAGTCTGGCCCTCGGTGTGCGGCGGCAGGGTTTTGCCCACAAATACCAAGTCGCCCAGCGCCAACAGTGTTTGCAGCTCCCCCGTGGTATCCGCCACCGCCACGTCCACTTCGCCCGGCGCCGCCCCTCGCGACCGAAAATGATACGCCACACCCGCCCCGGCCAACGCCGCCTCAACCTCCGCGCGCCGCTCGGCATGACGCGGAACCAACAACAATTTCCACCCCGCCGCCCGCACCGCGGCCCAAGCGTTTAATAAGGCTGCTTCCTCACCCGGCCACGTCGAGGCCCCGAGCAATACCGGCGCATGCGGCCCCAGACCAAGTTCGCGCCGGAAGCGCGCCCGCGTTTCCCCGTCCACCGTCGGCAGCGCCACGTCGAGTTTCAAGTTGCCCGTCACCTCAATTCTCTCCGCCGCCACGCCAAACTCCGCGAAACGCGCCGCATCCGACTCGCTCGCCGCCAGCACCCGCGTCAACCCACCCACCAGCAAACGCGACAGCGGCCCGAGCCGCCGCATCCGCCGAAAACTCCGGTCCGAAAGCCGTGCGTTCACCGCCACCACCGGCACGCCGTGCGCCGCCGCCTGATTCAAATGCTCCGGCCAGCGTTCGCCCTCGGTCAAAACCGCCAAATCCGGCTGAATCTGCCGCCAGGCCCTCGCCGAGCATGGCCAGAAATCCAAGGGGAAATAACCCAGCCCCATCACCACACCTTTCGCCAGATAACGTTCCTTCGCGAGCGCATACCCCGTGCTCGTGGTCGTGGTCAGATAAACCTGCACCTTGCCCTCGCGTCGCCAGCCCTCAAGCAGCGGTGCCACTGCTAAAAGCTCGCCCACGCTCACCGCCTGCAACCACACCCGCCTCACCCCTTCGCGGCGCGCCGGCAAGGACTCCACCGCGCCAAAACGTTGCGCGAACCCCGCTCCATACCCGCCACGCCGTAGCATCCGCCATCCATAATAGGGAGCGGCCAACACCGTAAGTGGCAAAAAGAGCAAGCGGTAGAGCCAGAGCATGAATAGACCTTAACCGTAAAAGGTTTCTTGTCCTACAGGGAACCCGATTCGCGTCTGGCGCTCAAACCGTTTCATTCGCGGCCGCAACCCTATGCCCGCCTGACTTTTCATTCGTCATTAGACATTCGTCATTCGTCATTATCACCATGCGCTTCTACGTCCTCCTCGTCGGCCTGCTGCTCTCTTTTACCGCGCCCGGCCACGTCTTCGCCGCCACGCCCTCCGCGCTCAAATTCCCGCCCGCCGCCGGTCTCACCGACCTCACCCCCGACCCCGCGCTCACGCTCGGCACCTTGCCCAACGGCCTGCGCTACGCCGTGCGCGCCAACCCCGAGCCCCGCGGTCGTGCCGCCCTGCGCCTGATCGTCGCCGCAGGCTCCCTGCACGAAACCGAGGCCCAGCGCGGCCTCGCCCACTTCCTAGAACACATGGCCTTCAACGGCAGCACCCACTACGCGCCGGGCACGCTGGTCGAGTTTTTCCAACGCATGGGCATGAACTTCGGCGGCGACACCAACGCCTACACTTCCTTCGACCGCACCGTGTACATGCTGGATCTGCCCGACACCAAACCCGCGACCCTCGCGGAGGGCTTTCGTGTGCTGGCCGATTACGCGGGCGAACTCCTGCTCCAACCCGCCGAAATCGACCACGAACGCGGCGTCGTCTTATCCGAGAAACTCGCCCGCGACTCCGCCGACTACCGCGCCGCGATCGCCGGCTACGAGTTTTTCTACGCCGGCACCCTGCTCCCCGCCCGACTGCCCATTGGCATCGAACCGGTGTTAAAAACCGCCGTGCGTCCCGCTTTCGCCGACTTCTACGACACCTGGTATCGCCCCGAGCGCCTCGCCGTCGTCGCCATCGGCGACCTCGACCCCGCCGTAGTCGAAAAACAACTGCGAGAACTCTTCTCCCCGCTCGCCGCCCGCGCCCCCGCCCGCCCCGTGCCCGACTTCGGCATCCCCGCCACCGACGGCCCCCGCTTTGGCTACCACTACGAACCCGAAGCCAGCGCCACCACCCTCACCCTTTCCAACATCCGCCCGCCCGACCTCAGTCCCGACACCACCCAGAAACGCCTGATCGACCTGCCCCGCGACCTCGCTTTCGACCTGCTCAACCGCCGCCTCGCCGAACTCGCCAAAACCGAGTCCGCCCCCTTCGTCAAAGCCACCGCCAGCCCCGACTCCTTCCCCGGCATCCACGACGGCGCCGAACTCCAACTGACCTCCCGCCCCGGCAAATGGGCCGACACCCTCCGCGTAGGCGAAAACGAGCTCCGCCGCGCCCTCGATTTCGGCTTCACCGCCGCCGAACTGCGCGAGGCCGTCGCCAGCTATAAAAACCGTCTCGAACAAGCCCTCAAAACCGACGCCACCCGCCGCTCCGAAGAACGCGCCGACGAGCTGGTCGAGGCCTTCATCGAGGGCACCGTTCCCACCACCCCCGCCGCCGACTTCGCCCTACTCGGCCCCGCGCTGGAAAAACTCACCCCCGCCGACATCAAAACCGCCTTCCGCGCCGCCTGGGGAGACCCCGTCGCCCGCCGCGTCGCCGTCATGGGTAACACCCGCCTCGCCGACACCTCCGCCGCCGCCATCGCGCTCATCGGCCAAACCTACGCTGCGGCCACCGCCGCAGAAGTCACCGCGCCCGCCGAACGCACCGACGCTGCCTGGGCCTACACCGACTTCGGCCCCGCCGGACAAATCGCTACCCGCAAAGAAATCACCGATCTCGGCATCACCCAAATGGTCTTCGCCAACGGCGTGCGGGTGAACCTAAAACGCACCGAATTCGAGGCCGACTCCATCTCCCTGCGCGCCCGCGTCGGCACCGGGCAGCTTACCGAACCGCGAGACCAACCCGGGCTAGCGTTTTTCGGCGGCCCCGCCTTCACTGCCGGCGGCCTCGGCAAACACTCCGCCGACGAACTCCGCCGCATCCTCTCCGGGCGCAACGTAGGCGTAGGCCTGCAAATCGGCGAGGACGCCCTGGTATTTACCGCCAAAACCACCGCCGCTGACCTCGGCCTCCAACTCCAACTTCTCACCGCCCACCTGACCGATCCCGGTTATCGCGAAGAAGCTCAGCTCACCGTGCGCCGCCAGTTGGAGCCCTTCTTCGCCCGCCTCGCCACCCAACCCAACGGCACCCTCAACCAGCAAGTGCCCCGCCGCCTCGCCTCGGGCGACCCGCGCTTCGGCCTGCCCTCCAGCGACGAGGCCCTCGCCCGCACCTTGGAAGAACTTCGCGCCTGGCTCACACCCCAGCTCGCCGGTCCCGTTGAACTCAGCCTGGTCGGCGATCTCGATGTAGATAAAACCCTCTCCGCCCTCTCCGCCACGCTGGGCACCCTGCCCGCCCGTCCCGCGAAACCCGCCTTGGAAGAACTCCGCCGCGTCGCCACTCCGCCCCCCGGCGCGGTGACGCTCCCCTACCAAGGATCCATCGCGAAAAACCTGCTAGCGGTGTATTGGCCCGCAGCGGACGCCCGTGACGTCGGCCGCACCCGCCGAATCAATCTGCTGGCCGAAATCCTCTCCGACCGCCTCCGCACCGCTGTGCGCGAAGAGTTGGGCGGCAGCTACAGCCCGCAAGCCGGCAACGCCCCGAGCGAAACCTATCGCGATCGCGGCTTCATCGTTGCCCAAGTACTGACCGACCCGCCCGAAATCGAAGCGGTGCGCAAAGCCGTGCTCGCCGCCGCAGCCGATCTCGCCGCCCACGGAATTAAGGACGACGAACTCATCCGCGCGCGCCAACCGCTCCTCACCAGCCTGCAAGAAAGCGAACGCACCAACGCCTACTGGCTCACCACCGTGCTCGGCGCCGCCCAGGAACAGCCCTGGCGTCTGGACTGGGCTCGGTCGCGCCGCGCCGACTACGAGTCCATTACCAAAGCCGAGCTCGAAGCCCTTGCGCGCCAATACCTCGACCCTGCCCGCGCTCTGCAATTCACCATCGTGCCAGCACCGACCTCCGCCGAGTAACCCCAAAAGACCTTTTAGCCGCCGTTCGCCGCGGCTTCCAGCTCTTCCCAGCGGGCGAATGCGATTGCGTGCTCCTTCTCGATTTCACCCAGCCGCGCCTCGGCCGCGCGTACGACCGAAGCCTCCTGTTTGAAAAACTTCGGATCACTCAACTTCGCCGCCAACTCGGTTTGTTCGACTTCGAGCTTTTCGATTTTGGCTGGTAGGTCGGCCAGTTCGCGTTGCTCGCGGTTGTTCAATTTTCGCCCCCCCGCAACCTTGACCGGAGCCTCCGCCGCCTGCGCTGGCGTAGCAATAGCACGGGCGCTCGTCTTTACCGCCGCGACCGGCCCCTTGGCCTGCTTGGCCTTCTCCGTCACCCAGTCAGAGTAACCGCCGATAAACTCTTCAATCCCTCCCTTGCCGTCGAACACGTAGGTGCCGGTCACGACTTCATCGAGGAACTTACGGTCGTGGCTCACCACCAGCACGGTGCCTTCAAACTCAACCAGGAGATTCTCCAACAGATCGAGCGTCTCGGCATCGAGATCGTTGGTCGGTTCGTCGAGTACCAGCACGTTGGCCGGCTTGGTGAATAGCCGCGCCAACAAGAGCCGGTTGCGCTCACCGCCTGAAAGCACGCGGGCCGGCGTGCGCGAACGCTCCGGCTCGAAGAGGAAATCCTGTAGATAACCGATCACATGTTTGGAGCGCCCATCCACCGTGATGTGCGAATTGCCGTCCGAGACATTGTCCGCCACCGTCTTGTTGTCGTCGATCTGCGCGCGCAACTGGTCGAAATACACCACTTCCAGTTTAGTGCCGTGTTTCAACGTTCCGGCGGTGGGCTGCAACTGGCCGAGCAGGAGTTTTAGAAACGTGGTTTTTCCCGCGCCGTTCGGCCCGATGAGGCCGATCTTGTCGCCGCGGGTAATGATCGCGGAAAAATCCCGCACCAAGGGCTGCGCCGCTCCCGGATAGCCGAAGGCGATATTCGCCACCTCGATCACCTTCACGCCCGACTCGTCGGCACTAGAGATACGTATGACGGCGCTACCCGCCTGCTCGCGGCGCGCCTTGCGCTCGGCCCGCAGGGCATAGAGCGCCTCGATGCGATTGCCCGCACGTTTGCGCTGGGCGCGCACCCCGCGACGAATCCACTCCTCCTCTTGCGCCAGCTTCTTGTCCGCCGCCGCGCGCTGACGCTCCTCCGCCTCCAAACGCTCGGCCCGGCGCAACAGGAACTGGTCGTAGGAACAGGCCCAGTTGGTCAACACACCGCGATCCAGCTCCACGATGCGGGTCGCCAGCTTCTGCAAAAAGGCGCGATCATGGGTCACGAAAAACAACCCGATTTTCTCAGTCAGTAAAAACTCTTCGAGCCAGAGAATGCTCTCGATATCGAGATGATTGGTCGGCTCGTCGAGCAAGAGCAGGTCCGGCTTGCTTGCGATGGCGCGCCCCAGCAACACGCGGCGCTTCAAGCCGCCCGACAACTGGGAAAACTCTGCCGCCGGCGAAAGTTGCAGGCGGGCGATCAAGTCTTCGATGCGCACATCGATTTCCCAGTCCTCCTCGTGACCGGCGGCATCGCGTCGCACGCCGCTCGCCACGAGATCGTGCACGGTGCCGCTCAAGTCCTGAGGCACCTCCTGCACAAGGCGGGCAAAATGCGCCCCCGGCTGGCGAAAAACCTGGCCGGTATCGGGGCGCATGTCGCCCGCGATCAGTTTCATCAAGGTGGACTTACCCGCGCCGTTGCGACCGACCAGACACACCCGTTCGCCGGGATCGACCTGGAAGTTTACGTGGTCAAGCACCGGCGCGCCACCGAAGGCATGAGAGAGATCGAGAAGACTAAAAAGGGCCATGAACCGGTCACCTTGAAAATCCAATCGCTTGCATGCAACCCCGCAAAGACCACGTTTTTGTTACCCGCCATGCGCATCCGTTTCCGAATCCGTTACCCCCTTCTCACCTTCTTTTGCCTAACCATTGTCATGAACACCGTCGCCCGCCCTGTGTACTTTGGCACCTACGACAAATCTATCCAGATAGCTGAGTTTGAACCCACGACCGGGCGTCTTCGCGATCAGCAAGCGGCGGCATCTTTGCCACTCGCCTCGTTCCTGGAAAAATCCGCTGACGGACGGCATCTCTACGCGGTATCTGAAAACACGACGGGATCCGTGCATGCCTTTTCCATCGGTGCAAACGGTGCGCTCACCGCGCTGGGATCCGTAGCCAGCGGAGGCGGTGCACCTTGCCACCTCGCGCTTTCTCCGGCGGGCGACCAACTGGCTGTCGCCAATTATTCCGGCGGAAGCGTGATTATCTTTGCCACAAATCCCGACGGTTCGCTGGGCGCGCGAGTGGCTTTTTTTGAGCACTCCCTCGCCGTCAAAATAAATTCCCAGCGTCAGGAAAAACCCCATGCCCACGGCGTCACTTGGTCACCGGACGGACACCTCTTGCTCGTGCCAGATCTCGGCGCGGATCGGGTTTATATCTACGCCCGCGACGCCCGAACCGGCAACTTCGGCCCCCACTCGGCGCAAGCGTGGCTGGAACTCCCCCCTGGTTCCGGTCCACGCCATGCCACGTTCTCACCCGATGCCCGCTACCTCTACATCGTGAACGAACTGACATCCTCCATATCAGTCGCCAGTTACAGCCCTCGCGACCGCACTTTCGCTTTGCGGCAAACGACCACCACTCTTCCCGCCGACTTTACGCTCCCCAACACCACCGCCGAAATAGCCATTCACCCCGCAGGCCACACCGTTTACGTTTCCAACCGAGGCCACGACTCGCTGGCGGTTTTCTCCCGAAACGCCGACACCGGGGAACTTACTCCTGCCGGGCACGTGTCCGTGCCGGAAAACCCACGTCATTTCACCCTCGATCCCGACGGACACTGGCTACTGGCTGCCGGGCAAAACGACGATAGGGTGCAGGTCTTCTCCGTGGATGCTACCAATGGTAAATTAACGCCGGCCTCGGAATTAAATATCTCAAAACCAGTGTGCGTTAAATTTTAAACTGCCAACGGCACCAAAACTTGCGTCCGCCAGAGCAGCTTTCGAGTGTTTCCTCCCCCGCACCGTTTACTACCACGTTCAACTTTCGCCCAAGTGCCCGCTAAACGTCCATCGCCCTCAGCCAAGACCAAAATCGCTCACTCCGAAATCGGACGAGCCCTCGGACAACTGGCCGCGTCCATCGCCGCCCGCCACCCCGACGCCACTTCCCGTCGCCTCATCCTCATCGGCATCGCCAACGGCGGCGTCCACGTCGTCACCCGTCTGCAACTTCTGCTCCGCGAGTTTTACCCTGAGGGTGCCCGCCCCCGCACCGGCATTCTCGACATCTCGTTTCACCGCGACGACATCGACCGCAATCCCATCCCCAAGGAGTTTACCCCGACCCTCATCCCCATCGACGTGACCGGAGCCACCGTAATTCTGGTCGATGACGTCCTGCAATCCGGCCGCACCGTGAAAGCCGCGCTCGACGAACTTTTCGACCACGGCCGCCCCGCCAAAGTCGAACTCGCCGTCCTGGTAGATCGTGGCGGGCGCACTTTGCCCGTCGCCGCCGATTACACCGGCATCACACTCGCGACCGCCCCCAGCGAAAAAGTCACCGTCGTCCTGCACGCCACCGATCCACGCCACGACGCCATTCGTGTCGAACCCGCCGCCACCAAACGTTAAACTCCGCCCCTTTTCCCATGTCTTGGAACCGCCGCCATCTTCTCACCCTTGAGGAACTCTCCCTCGCTGAGATCGAACAAATCCACACCGTCGCCACCGCCTTCAAAAAAGTGCTTGGCCGCTCGGTGAAAAAAATCCCCGCCCTGCGCGGCAAAACCATCGTCAACCTCTTCCTTGAGCCCAGCACCCGCACCCGCATGGCCTTCGACATGGCAGCCAAGCGCCTCAGCGCCGACGTCATCTCCTTCGACGCCGCCAGCTCCTCCACCACCAAGGGCGAGACCTTGCGCGACACCGCCGAAAACATCGCCGCCCTCGGCGCGGATATGATCGTCATCCGCCACAACTGCGCCGGTTCGCCCCTCTACCTTTCTAAAATACTCAACATCCCCGTCATCAACGCCGGCGACGGTTCCCACGAACACCCCACCCAAGGCTTGCTCGACACCTTCACCATGCGCGAACGCCTCGGCCCCGACCTGCGCGGCCGCCGCGTCGTCATTCTCGGCGATATTCTCTTCAGCCGCGTCGCCCGCTCCAACATCCACGCCCTCGTCAAATTCGGCGCCGATCTCACCCTCTGCGGCCCGTCCACCTTGGTGCCGCGATCGCTCGAGGGTCTGGGCGTGAAAGTGTCTCACGACCTGCGTTCCGCCTTGGCCGACGCCGAGGTCGTCATGCTGCTGCGTATCCAGCACGAACGCCAGACCGCGACCATGTTTCCCAGCCTCGGCGAATACACTTCGATGTTCGGCCTCAACAACACCCGCGCCAGCTGGCTCAGCCCGAAAGCCATCATCATGCACCCCGGTCCGATTAACCGCGGAGTGGAAATCGACAGCGATCTGGCCGACGGCGACCGCAGCGTGATCCTCGACCAAGTAACCAACGGCATCGCCGTGCGCATGGCCTGCCTGTTCCTCTGCGCCGGCGGCAACCCCGCGTCAGTTACCGCCGGGGACGCCTAAGCCTAACGTTCATTTTCAATACTTTCGAAATTCCGCCGCCATGCCTCTCTACCACCTAACCCACGCCCGCGTCATCGACCCCGCCGCCAAGCGCGATGAAGCCGACGGCGAACTCTTCCTGCGCGACGGCGTATTCATCGCCCGGCCTTCAGCCGCCGAGCTAAAGAAGGCCAAAAAAATCGACGCCACCGGTTTAGTCGCCGCTCCCGGCCTAGTTGATGTGCACGTCCACTTTCGCGAGCCCGGCCAGACCAACAAGGAAACCATCGAGACCGGCTCCCGCGCCGCCGCCGCCGGCGGGTTCACCTCCGTGGTCTGCATGCCCAACACCGCCCCCGTGGCCGACAACACCGGCACCATCCAGCTGATCAAGGACTCCGCCTCGCGCTCCGCCTGCGTCCACGTTTACCCCACCGGTTGCATTACCGTGGGCATGAAGGGCCAGGCCCTCGCGCCCATCGGCTCACTCAAACGCGCCGGAGTCGTCGCCATCACCGACGACGGCGACTGCGTGCAGAGCAACGAGCTCATGCGCCGCGCCTGCGAATACGCCAAGATGTTCGACCTCTCGCTCATGGATCACTGCCAGGACCACTCCATGACCGTGGGCGCGGTCATGAACGAGGGGGCCCTCTCGGTGAAACTCGGCCTCAAGGGCTGGCCCAACGCCGCCGAAGACCTGATCGTGGCGCGCAACTGCATCCTCTCCGAATACACCGGCGCGCACATCCACATGCAGCACGTCTCCTCGCGCAATTCCGTCGATATCCTCCGCCGGGCCAAAGCCCGAGGCGTGCGCGTGACCGGCGAGGCCTGCCCCCACCACATCGCGCTGACCGACGACTGCCTCGCCACCTACGACACCCACTTTAAAATGAACCCGCCTCTCCGCACCGAGGCGGACCGCGTGGCCATCATCGCCGGGCTGAAGGACGGCACCCTCGACATCCTCGCCACAGACCACGCCCCGCACACCCCGGACGAGAAAGACCGCGAATTCGACCTCGCACCCAACGGCATCCTCGGCCTCGAAACTGCCCTCGCCGTCTCACTCGAAATCCTCGTGCGGAAAAACAAATTCAAACTCGCGACTCTGATCGACCTCTGGACTCGTAAACCCGCCGAGCTGCTCAAACTGCCCGCCGGCACGCTCGCCGAGGGCGCTCCCGCCGACCTCGTGCTCTTCGACCCCGAAGCCGAGTGGACCTACGATGCCAAGGCCGGTTTCTCCAAATCGCGCAACAGCCCCTGGCACGGCCAAAAACTCCGAGGCCGCGTGCGCCAAACCTTCGTCTCCGGCAAACTCGTTTTCGCCGACGGCAAAATCCTCGCCCGCTAGGCGCTGCCCAACTCCCAACCCGGTTGAATTTCCAAAGCGATCCCGTTTCCACCAATCGCGACTGAGCGGGCCTTCACCGCCGGATCCGCCCAGGCGGCAAAGGCGATCATACCGGCATTATCCCCGGTGTGTTTGGGCTCCGCCGCAAGCAGACGCACCTTACCTGTATCCGCCACTCCGCCCATCGCCGCCCGCAAAACCCGGTTGTTCGCCACCCCGCCCGAGAGCCCCACGCTGCGAAACGGCCCGGTCTGCAACGCGAACTTCGCCTTGCGCGTCAGCGCGTCAATCACCGCCTGCTGGTAACTCGCGCACAAATCGGGTTTCGCCGTTTCGACTTCGGCCGGCGTCATTTTCTCCAGTTGATAACGCAGCGAGGTTTTTAACCCTGAAAAACTAAAGTCCAACTCACCGCGCGGTCCCAGTCCCCTCGGGAAATCATACGCGTCCGCCCTGCCTCCCGCCGCCAAGCGTTCCACGATCGGCCCCCCCGGATAACCCAGGCCTAGTAGTTTCGCGCCTTTATCCAACGCCTCGCCCGCCGCGTCGTCCCGCGTCGAGGAAAGCACCCGGATGCGACGTTGCTCGTCCAGCACGGCTAGCAGCGTATTTCCGCCCGAAACCACCAAAGCCAGGTGGGGCAACAGTCCGTCCAGAGTCGCCGCAAACGCCGATGGCTCGGCCGCGTGTAACGCTATAAACGGTGACCACACATGCCCGCGCAAGTGATTCACCCCTTTGACCGGCACTCCCAGCCCAAGCGCCAGCGCCTTGGCCGAGGCCAGTCCGATGGCGAGACATCCCGCCAAACCCGGACCTTGGGTCACCGCCACCTCCGTCACCTCCGCAAACCCCGCCGACGCCTCGCCCGCCCGCGCCAACAAGGGCTCGATCGTGCGCAAATGCTCGCGCGTTGCCAAATCCGGCACCACCCCGCCATGCCGTTCATGAATGGCAATCTGGCTGTGCACCCACTCGGCCGTGAGCCCGCGCGCCGGATCAAACAAGGCCACCGCGCTCTCGTCACACGAAGATTCGATGGCGAGAATCATGGGGCCGCCTCCGCCTCAACCGGAGCAACCGGCACTGCCAAAGGTTTTGACGTCCGCACCGCCACCGCACGCGGCGCACCGGCGAGCTCCGCCTTCAGTTCCTTCACCGCCGCTTCCAACTGGCTGTCCGCGATAAGCGGCACGCCAAATTTTGCCGCGAAAACCGCCGGATCCGTCACATCCGGCCGTAAACGATGCAAACGCACCGCTTTTTCCTCCGTCGAGCTCAACACATCTTCGATTTCCGGCACGATGCCGCGCTCATGGATCACCGCGCCCGACGGGGTGTAATACTTCGCCGTGGTCAAGCGAAGTCCCGCCCCATCCTTTAGGGAAAAAACGGTCTGCACCGATCCTTTACCAAAAGTCTTTTCCCCGACCAGCACCGCTCGTTGCGTATCTTTCAATGCACCGGAAACGATCTCGGCCGCGCTCGCGCTTCCGCTGTTCACCACCACCGCCAAAGGCAACGCAAGCGGCGCGCCGGCATTGTCCGCTCGCAACTCCACCCGCATGCCCGGCGCGCGCCCCTCGGTGTAAACCACCAGCTCCCCGTCACGGAAAAACGGTGACACCACCTCCACCGCCGCCGTCAGCAATCCGCCCGGGTTGTCGCGCAGATCCAGCACCAGAGCCTTCAACTCGCCGTTGCGCCGCAGCTTCTGCAAGGCCGCCCGGAAATCCCGCCCCGTATGTTCGCCAAACATCGCAATCGACACATAACCCAGCCCGGGTTCCAGCCAGCGCGGTTCTCCCACGCTCTCCACCAAGATAACCTCGCGCTTGAGTTTAAACTCCAGGATCTGCGTCGGCTCGCCCCGCTCGATGGTCAAATCCACCAGCGAACCGGGTTTTCCACGCAGCCGTTCCAGCAATCGGTCGAGCTCCGCCCCTGCAACCTCTTCGCCGTCGATTTTCACCAGCACATCCCCGCGCTGGATACCCGCACGGTCCGCCGGCGTGCCCGCGATGGGGGCGACCACCACCATGCGACCCTCCACGTTTTCGATTTGCGCCCCGATACCACCAAACACCCCCTCGACCTCCTCTTCCAGCCGCACATAGGCCGCGCTGGATAAAAACTCCGAATACGGGTCCAGCCCGCCAATCAGGCTCTGGATCGCGTGATCGGAGAGCTTTTCCGGTGTCACGTCCGCCGCGTCCACGTAATACTTGTTCAACAACAACATCACCTCGCGCACCTGCGCCGCCGCGCGCGCGGTCTCCCGGTCCGGCCACCACCCCCAGCCTTGCGCCACGTGCACCACGCCCAGCGTCATCAAATAGCCGGCGAGCGCGCCGAGGCTAAGCGTCATTATCCGTTTGAACATGCGCGCACTGTGGCCATGCGCTCCCTCTTGTAAATGGCATCGTCCAACCCGCCTCCCGCCTCGCTTTCGCCCGCCTTTTCCGCCGCCTTCGCCCGCGCCGCCGGTCCCTCGCGCGCGCTGCGCTTCGATGCCTTCATGGCCCTCGCCCTTTACGATCCGCAGCTCGGTTACTATCGCCGCGATCAGCTGCGGGTGGGACGGCACCACACCGCCGATTTCTACACCGCCACGAGCATAGGGCCGCTCTTCGGCGAGCTCGTGGCCGCCGCCAGCACACACCTGCTTAAATCCGCCGGTCTCGATCCCGCCTCCCACACTTTCGTTGAAATCGGGGCCGAACCCACCGGCAGCGTACTCTCCGGCGTGGCCACCCATCCCTTCGCCGCCAGCCGTACCCTGCGTGTCGGCCAGCCACTTAGCCTCGACGGCCCTTGCGTGGTCTTCTCCAACGAGCTTTTCGACGCCCAGCCCCTGCGCCGCTTCCAGCGCGACGCCTCCGGCTGGCACGAGACCGGCGTGCGCCTCAACGAGGATGGCACATCCCTATGCGAGGCGGATCTTGGACCCGCCCCGTCAGATGTGCTTGATCGACTTCCTCCGCCCGAACTCACGCCCGAAGGCTACAAGTTCGACGCCCCACTCGCCGCCGCCACCCTCGCCGCTGAAATCGCCGCCCAGCCCTGGCACGGTCTCTTCGTCGCCTTCGACTACGGCAAAACTTTCGCCGAACTCGGCCACTCCCACCCCGCCGGTACCGCCCGCGCCTACTTTCAACACACCCAATCCAACGCCTTGCTCGACCGCCCCGGCGAGCAAGACCTCACCGCCCACGTTTGCTGGGATTGGTTGGCCAACGCTCTTGCGGCTCACGGCTTCGCTGCACCGACCGTCGTCTCGCAGGAAAGCTTTATGGTACATCACGCAGGCGACTTCATCAGCGAAGCCCTCATCCGCGAATCCTCCCGCCCTGGCCTAAGCGCTCGTAAACAAGCGCTCATGCACCTGCTTCACCCCGGACAGATGGGCCAAAAATTCCAGGTTCTCCATGCTTTGAAGCCTATACCTGTGTAATACTTTCCCTACCTAGCTCTAATTATCATTAAGCTTTTATAAGTATTTACTTGGGATACTACCCATACGATTTGACTTGATTGATATGGGTCACCGCCCATACTGCACTCTAATCCCTAGATTTGCCATGAAAATGACCATCGAGATACCGGAAGAAATCTTAGCCGAACTGATGCAGCTTACCGGCCATCCCACCAAACGCGAAGCGGTGGAATTCGCCCTGCGCGAGGCCGCCCGTCGGGCCAAGTGGCGCCGGGTCTGGAGCGAAGGTCTCGGCCTCACTCCCGACGAATTGGCAGCCGATGCAGCGCCCAAGCCTTCCGATCTGCTGGATGCGCCCGACATCGATGAAGCCGCCGTGCAACGGGCGGTTGCCGCTTACGATCAGCGCCGTTTGCGGCGCGCCCGGCTAGCAGCGGGCGACTACGCGCTAAACGAGCCCCAAGCGCCCTACGGCCAGCCCAAGCCATGAAGCATCCGCTCGTGCTGGTGGACAGCAGTTTCTACATCACTTGGCAGAATCGTCGCGTCGATCCCCTCTCCCTGTTGTCTGCCTTGGAGTTGGATTACGAATTCGCCATCAACGGCATCATTTGGAGCGAAGTCCTGCGCGGTCGCAGCGATCCGCATTTGCGCGACCGCTACGACCGAGCTTTTTCGCTCACCCGCATGTTGCATCTCAACGCCTCCGGTTGGCAACGGGTCGCCCGCTTGGCTTGGGATCTGGATCGTCGCGGTGAAATCATTCCCCTAGCCGACATCATCATTGGCGTAACCGCCTTGGAACACCAAGCGACGGTGCTCTCCTTCGACCGCCACTACCAAAAAATCCCCGGGCTGACCGTCGTTTCCGACCTCGAATAAAATCGTCGGTCTTTTCCCTTGCACACCCTCACCCCGCCAGCCTTTCTCTGAACCTTTTAACTCAACCCACGCACTACCATGGCTCGCATCTGCGCTATCACCGGCAAACGCCCCACCAAGGGTTCCATCATTCACCGTAAGGGTCAGTCCAAGAAAAGCGGCGGCATCGGCACTCACATCACGTCGATCACCAAACGCACCTTCAAACCGAACTTGCAGCGTATCCGCATCAAAACCGCCAACGGCGGCACCAAGCGCGTACTCGTCTCGGTCAAGGCCATCAAGGCCGGCCTCGTCGAGAAGGTTTAACCCCTCCCCCGCGTCGTTTAAATCACCACGCCAAAACCCGCAGCCTTCACGGCTGCGGGTTTTTTTGCGCCCGGATTTGCGCCCTTCTCCTTCGCTTGTCCTATTGCCGGAGTCATCTTGCCTTTTCCAAGCTCCATCACGCCCCCCCCGCAAATCCGCCTCCAAGCGGTGACCAAGCGTTTCGACCCAACCGGCCCCGAGATACTCGCCCCGCTCGACCTCGCCATCGATCCCGGTGAGTTCGTCGCCATCCTCGGCCCGTCCGGCTGCGGCAAATCTACTCTCCTCCGCCTCCTCTCCGGCCTCGCCGCCCCCAGTTCCGGCTCACTCTCCATTAACGGTCACGCCCCCGGTGGCGGCGACGACCTCGCCTACGTTTTCCAAGACCCGACGCTCCTCCCCTGGCTAAACGTCGCCGCCAACGTCGAGACCCTCCTCCGCCTCCGCCGCATGCCCGCCACCGAACGCACCCGCCGCCGCGACTCCGCCCTCGCCCTCGTGCGCCTCTCCGACCGCGCCTCCGCCTACCCGCGCCAGCTCTCCGGCGGCCAACGCATGCGCGTCTCCCTCGCCCGCGCCCTCGCCCTCGAACCCCGCATCCTCTTGCTCGACGAACCCTTCGGCGCGCTCGACGATATGACGCGCGATCGCCTCGGCGAGGAACTGCTCGCCATCCACGCCCGCCAAAATTGGACCGCCCTCTTCGTCACCCACTCGGTCACCGAAGCGGTTTTCCTCGCCACCCGCATCCTCATCCTCGCCCCCCACCCCGGCCGCATCGCCCACGACCTCCCCATAAATCTCCCCGGCCCGCGCACCGCCCGCACCCGTCTCGCCC
>CANIWJ010000031.1 GCA_947471035.1 Verrucomicrobiota bacterium | reverse complement strand
CCGTAACCTCGTGAACCTTGGCGTTCTTAGTGGTTTAAATGGTTTGGTATCCGTGTATTCCGTGCTATCCGTGGTTAAGAATGAAAAGGACTGAAATGCGGTTGAAGCTAGTATGGCTAGTAACTAGGGGCTAGCGGCTAGGGGCTAGTGGCTGATTTAGCGTCTTTTAGCGTTTGAAATGGGTTGGTTCGGGCGCTCGGCGGGCTATTGCTTAAGGGGTGCATCAAGGAATTCAATTCAAAATGAACTGAACTGAGCAGATTTCTGGAAACAGAGACGAAGGACGGCGTTTTGTCACAGCGCCCAGACCGAGCTCTAGATCAAGTCATCAACCGCGATAGGAGCGAGGAGAATGAAGCTGGTAGAGCTGGTAAGCTAGTAGAGCTGGTATGGCTAGTAGAGCTAGTATGGCTAGGGGCTAGCGGCTAGGAGCTAGTATAGGCACGAGATCATCTCGATGCATCCGATAGATAGTGAAATCTTTTGTATCGAGCGTAATCACAATCGCGCCAGCCGTAAGTTCTGCCAAACGCAGCACACAGGCATCTGCAAAGTCCATACGTGTTCCATACTTCCGTATCTTACCCGCTAGGTTGACCCCTTCTTCACTAAGCAAAGTACGGACTTGAACTTCCCCACGGCTCGGCATTTCCAAAACCCTAGCCACCGCTTGGGGTGAGGAACGTAACTGCCAGCAAGCCTCCGTAACAACGGCTTCAGTGATTAATGGTGGGGACGTAAGCTTGCCCATGACCTCAACTGCCCAACTATGATAATGGTCGTCTTGGTTGAAAAAGGCAACCAACGGACCCGTATCTAAAATGTATTTAGTGATTGCCATTAGGCTTTAACAAAACCTTCGCGCACAGAAAGATCGGCTGGTCCCTTCATCATACCTATCGCGTCGGGAGCAAAGCGGAAGGTATTGAGTTGAGCAGTTGATTTCAGTCTTTTTGTGACTTTTGAGCGCAGCCGAGAAGATGACGCTTTATTTTTTTTTGCGGTGACTGTTTTCATGGGTTAGGGCCGAGTGACGCGGTTGATGGGTTGGGCGCGGAGCGCGGTTGAGTCATTTAAAGGTTGAAGGGGGAATGAAGCTGGTAAAGCTGGTAAGCTAGTAGGGCTAGTAACTAGGGGCTAGGAGATTGAAGCTGGTAGAGCTAGTAAGCTAGTAGGGCTAGTAACTAGGGGCTAGCGGCTAGGAGCTAGGAGGTGGAGGTAAATGACGAATGTCTAATGACTAATGACGAATGGTTTGAGCCGTAACCTCGTGAACCTTGGCGTTCTTAGTGGTTTAAATGGTTTGGTATCCGTGTATTCCGTGCTATCCGTGGTTAAGAATGAAAAGGACTGAAATGCGGTTGAAGCTGGTAGAGCTGGTAAGCTAGTAGGGCTAGTAGCTAGGAGCTAGGGGCTAGTTACGGGCGTGCAAGGCGGCGAGCAAGGTTTCGGCGGCGGGCAGGAAGGCCAAGGCAAGTACATAGACCTGCTCGGCTGTATCCGATGAATACGTGTGCGAAGTTTCATTTCGCGCCCGGTGAAATTGCATCCAGCGCTCTACGTCGTCGATCAGGCGACTCTCCACCGCACGCCGGAATAACTCGCGGCGAGGCACGCCATCCACGGTTTCTGCACCTACGTTGTCTTCAATCCAGCGCTTTATCATTTTCCAACTCTGTTCGTAGGCTACCTCGAATTGTTGAATAACGCCGGCCTTCACGACCTCTCTCAATGCAGGTGCGAGGTCGGCCAGGCAAGGTGCCGCCTCGGTGACCGACAGACGGAGCGCTATCACCGACTTTTCGAGCGAAGTAAGATCAAGTGGCATAAGCGTGGATCGGGGTGATAAGGACTTCGTGCTGATCGGCGATGACTTTCCGAAAGCTGGGCGGCATTTGTTGCCAATCCAGTATGTCCACCCGGATGGGAAGCGAGGAGTCGGCAAAGGCCTCGCGAACACGGCCGATGCAATCGAGCCCCAAGGGTCCCGAAGAAACTAGCGCCAGATCTAAATCCGAATAAGCCTTAATGTCTGCGGTCACTCGCGAACCAAAAACCAGCACACCGCAGCCAGCCGGCAGGTGCCGGGCGAGAATCGCACGGACTTCCGCAAGCTGATCTGGAGCGAGGTTGATCATAGATGGGAGCAGCGGCGGCGAAGAAGGAAGCTGGTAGAGCTAGTAAACTAGCAACTAGGGGCTAGGGGCGCCGGGATGCTACGAAGTCGCGGATGACTTGGATTTCGTAGGCCAGCATCTCGGCCGTAAGGCCGGGATAGGTGCCGAGGAAGATGGCTTCGTTCATAATCGCATCGGCGCCAGGGAAGGCGGCGGCGATGGTTGAACTGTTGACCGGTTGAACGGTTGAACCGTTGGAACCGACGAGGCGGATGGCGTCGGGGCGGTCCTGGCGCATTTGCACAAAGACGGGCTGGCGTAGGAGGTTGCCACCGAAGAACATGCGGTTTCCGATTTTCTTTTCGTCGAGCGCGCGGGCCAGGTCGGTATGGCTGAAGGGCGCACCGGCTTTGACCCGGAGCATGAAGCCAAACCAGGAGGTATCAACGCGGCAGCCGGAGGCGTCCCACTCGAAGCAGGCAGCGAAGTCGAAGGCTTCGCGGTTGTTGGTTGTTGAGTGTGGGTTATTGGGTTCGGAACCTGACAACGAACAATTATCTTTTAACAACTGCGCGGCGCTCGCGCGGCGCTCCGCTGGCGGCACCCATCGCTTGGCATGCGCAGGCAGGGTGAAGTCGAGGACGTCGGAGACGCAGTCGAGGCCGGCGCGGAGGGTTTCCCAGTTGCGTTTGCGGGCTTCGATGAAGGCGGGAAGTTTCTTGAGTTGCTGGCGGCCGATGGCGGCCTGGGGGTCGAGGGGCTTTAGGTTATAGCCGAGGTGGCTATAGATGTACTTGTGGTCGTAGCCTTTGGGGAGTTCGCCGAGCTGCCAGCCGAAGCGTTTGTTGCAGGTGTCGTCTTTGCCGGAGGCGCACCAGCAGTCGCGGCCCCAATCGCGGAAGCTTTCGGCGTAGGTCTTGAGCGGGGGTTTGCTGATGATGTTGACCGCGCCGCCTTCGCCCATGGTGAGGTGGTGGGGAGGGTAGAAGGATTGGGTGGAGATGTCACCAAAGGTGCCGGTATAGGCAGTGAGGATGCCGTCCCGGATGAAGGGGATCTTGGGCGGGGAGCTGGGAGCGGGGAGCGGGGATGAAGATGCTTCGGAGGACCCCGACGAGCCGTCGGGGCTACATTGTTTCAGCAGATGGTCTAGGCCGAGGGCTTTGGCCTGGGCGACGGGGAGGCTGTACGTGCAGCCGAGGGCGTCGCAGTTGTCTTCGATAAGCCAGAGATCGTGGCGGCGGCAGAAAGCGAGGACGGCGCAGAGGTCGAAGGGGTTGCCCAGGGCGTGGGCGATCATGACGGCCTTGGTCTTGCCGGGGGCGTAGGCGGCTTCGAGTTGCTCGGCGCGGATGTTTCCGGTGATGGGGTCGTTGTCGAGGAAGACGGCGACGGCGCCGGACTGGATGATGGGGGCGACGGTGGTGGGGAAACCGGCGGCGACGGTGATGACTTCGTCGCCGGGGAGGATGCGCTTGTGCGCAGGCAACTTATGGGTGGTGAAGGTGGCGAGGGCGACGAGGTTGGCGGAGGAGCCGGAGTTGACGAGGAGGCTGTGTTTCACGCCGAGGAGGGCGGCGAGTTCCTTCTCGAAGGCTTCGCCTTCGGGGCCGAGGGTGAGCCAGAAGTCGAGGGTGGCGCCGACGGCGGCTTCGACTTCGGCGGTGTCAAATACGCGGCCGGCATAGGGGATAGTCTGACCGGGGGCCCAGGGCGCGTGGGAGGCGTCGTCACCGGGGCGCTGGCCGGTGTGGAAGACCGTGGAGTAGTTGCGGGTAACTACCCGAGCCCAAGCCTGCATAACCTCACGGTGTTTTCCCGGGGTGAGGCGCGCAAAGCCGCTGCGGACAAATTTGGTGGCGGAGATGGTGGCGGTCTTATCGAGCCGGACCACGCTGGTAGTGCGCAGGGTGCCGTGGGCGAGGTCCTTGGCTTCGACGAAAACAACGTGCGCGGCAACAAGATAGGAATCCACTTCGGAGCTCACAAAAGCGACGATGTAGTCGTCGGTCCGGTCGCCTTGGCCTAAAATGAGTCCGGGGCGAACTTTGCTGCCGCCAAGATTAGTGAAAGGGAAGGCAATGAGCACGATGTCTCCGGAGCGATGAGGCATGGGAAGTGGGTTATTAAAGTTAAAGAAATTGCGGTTGGCCGAGGGCTGCGGCGATGGGCGATGGTTTAAAACTGGAGATGATGAGCTTAGGGCTTGAGTTCGGGCTTGAGGCCAAAATGTGCCTCCCAATCGACGCGCTCGTCTACTTGATCGTCCATCCAACTGGCGAGCGCGAGTGCATCAAACTCAGCCTCCGGCGAGGACGGTCTGTGATGAAGGGCACCGGCGGGGAAGGCCGACACGGGAGCCTGGTTCTCCACCAAGATGAAGACACGGGCGCGGGTGGTATTGAGCGGCAGTGGCTCATGGAGAACGAGTTGACCGTTTTCTAGGGAGGCTTCAATGGCGAGCATAGTGGTGGTAGGTTAAGGACAGGAGCGTGCCCAGGCAATACCTGCGGTGTGAGCCGAGGCGGTGTAGGCGGCGATCTGGGATAAGGTGAAGGCGTGAAGTTCGGCAGAGGCCGGGCCGTCGGCTTGGCGATACCATGCGACGGTGCGCGTCAAAGTCTCGACGAAATTCCACGCAGGAGACCAACCGAGGAAATGATGGGCTTTGTCGGTGGCGAGGTTTAGGAGTTTGGCTTCGTGCACCGCCTTTGGGTCGCTCTTGTCCTCCCAGGTGCCGGGCCAGTGTTTGAGGATTTCCTGTACGAGCTCGGCGACGGTGCGGTTGGAGGCGAGGGCGGGACCGAAGTTAAAGGCGCTGGCGAGCTTGGGGCCGAAGGGGGTGAGTTCGGGGTTGTACAGGCAGGCACCCAGCCAGAGGTAGCCGGAGAGGGGTTCGAGCACGTGTTGCCAAGGGCGGGTGGCGACTTTGTTGCGGACGGGGATGGCTTCGCCACGGGCGAGGGAGCGGATGCAATCGGGCACGATGCGGTCGAGTGCCCAATCGCCGCCACCGATGACGTTGCCAGCGCGGGCGGAGGCAAGTTTTACAGGGGAATCGGGGGACGAGAAATAGGATCGGCGATAGGAAGCGATAACGAGTTCGGCGGCGCCCTTGGAAGAACTATAGGGGTCGTAACCACCCATGGGATCTTCTTCGCGGTAGCTGTGCACCCATTCCTTATTTTCGTAGCACTTGTCGGTGGTGATGGCCACGACCACGCAGGGGCGCGCGGCGAGGCGGACGGCTTCCAAGACGTTGACCGTGCCCATGATGTTAACGGCGTAGGTCTCGACGGGTTGATCGTAGGAGAGGCGAACGAGCGGTTGAGCGGCGAGATGAAAAACAAAGTCTGGTTTGGAGGCTTCCACGACGGCTCGGACCGCCGCCAAATCGCGTACATCGCCGATCACATGATTGAGACGAGTGGACAAACCAAGCTCATCGAAAAGGGCTGGTGTCGTGGCAGGGGCGAGGGCGAAACCCGTGACTTCCGCGCCCAGCGAGAGCAGCCACTCGGCCAGCCAAGAGCCCTTGAAGCCGGTGTGCCCGGTGAGCAAGACGCGTTTGCCTGCGTAAATGTTGGCGAAGGACATTATATTATTGAGACCAAGTCTTCCACGGTGCCTTGCCCGAAGACCAGAGTTCTTCGAGGTGTTGTTTATCACGGAGAGTATCCATGGGCTGCCAGAAGCCGTTGTGCTTATAAATGCTCAGTTGATTGGACTTGGCCAAGGCCTCCAAGGGCTTGCGTTCCCAGATGGTAGAGTCCGCCTCGACCAGATCGATTACAGACGGTTCGAGTACAAAAAAACCGCCGTTGATCCAACTGCCGTCGCCATCGGGTTTTTCCTGAAAGCTTTTTATTTGATGACCATCAATTTCCAAAGCGCCGAAGCGACCGGGGGGCTGCACTCCGGTAAGGGTGGCTTGGCGGCCTTCGCGTTTATGAAAGGCGATGGATTCGGTGATATTCACATCCCCCACCCCATCGCCGTAAGTAAAACAGAAGGTTTCATTATCCAGGTATTCGCGAACTCGTTTGAGGCGTCCGCCCGTCATAGTGTTATCGCCGGTATCCACGATGGTAATGCGCCAGGGTTCGGAGCGACGGTGATGCACCTCCATGCGGTTTTCCTTCATATCGAAGGTCACGTCCGACATGTGGAGGAAGTAATTAGCAAAATACTCTTTGATCACGTATCCTTTATAACCGGCGCATATAACAAAATCGTTTATGCCATGGGCCGAATAGCACTTGAGCACGTGCCAGAGAATCGGGCGACCGCCGATTTCCACCATCGGCTTGGGTTTTAAGTGGGTCTCTTCGCTAATGCGCGTGCCAAGACCGCCGGCAAGAATGACTGCTTTCATAATTGGATTGGTTTATATAAAAAAATTTAAAGTTATAAAATATTACCAGTCAGCTTCGATCCAGATAAGGCTCGACGGGGCGGAAACCAGGCTGAGCGCACAAGATGTCACGTTCCGCCGGTGTCGCGCAGAGATAAACTGCGTAACCGCCAAAGCCCCCGCCACAGTATTTATATGCGAGCGGGCTAACCCCGCCGAGGACGGCCGGCGAATCGTGGGGGTCGCCCGGTAGCGGTGACATGCCTTCGGCGCGTTGTACTTGATAACTGAGCCGGACCGCGTTGGCCAAACCATCGAGGCTACGCGCCCAAACGGCTTCACGGGCCGTCGCGGAGGCTCGCGCGATGGCGGCGTAATCACGGGACTGATGCACGATCGCCGGGGTATCGTGGGAAACGCCGGTCCAATACAGCGCGAGACGTCCAGCGAGGAAATCGGGATTCACTTTCACTTCCAATCGTGGACGGTCACCGCTGTGCCAGACACAGAGCCCGGTCTCAGAAATGATGGCAGGATCTTGCCAACCTACACCGAGGTCGAGTTCGGAGTGGACGCCGTCCTTGCCATTGAGCAGGGCCCAGGCCCCGCTGCCGCCAAGGCCGGCGTTGCGTTCGTAGGGCCAGGCACGCAGGGAAACCGTAGGCGAGATCGCGCAGTTTACCACATAGGCACCCGCTTGGGCATGGCGGGGAACATCGAGCCAGCCACCGGCAAAATCCACCCGCAGGGGGGCTTGCTCAGGAGCGCGTATGTAGCGAACTATCTCACTGGTGGAAATAGGCTTAAACTGAGGAGGCGTCTTGGGTAGAACGAGATAACGAGCACCGACCTCAGCGCAGAGGGCGCGTTTGAGCGGGGCGTATTTATCATCTTCAGTGACAGCCAAAATATCAGGACGAATACGGAGAAAATCCGCGCGGAAATCGATACCTTCCTCCAAACCGTTACCAATCACCACCTCATCGACAGGGTCCAAGGCAGCGATTAAGGCTTGTTTGTGCTCGTCCGGGAGGGAGCTACGACGCTGTTTATGAAACCAGAGGACTTCGGCCGATGCAAAACTGACTGTGAGATGATCGCCCAAGGCACGGGCTTCGCGAAAAAACTGTACGTGTCCCGCGTGGACAATATCGTAACAACCGGAAACGAAGACACGTATCATGGATGAATTTATAACGGCTAAGGCACCAAGGTGCTAAGGTTAGATAGTAGTGGCGGGGACATCGAAAAGGAGGAACTGCCATTTAAGGGCTAGAGGTTTCAGGGGGTGGGTTCAATTAAAAATGAACTGGACCAGCAATTTATCGGCGAAACGCCTAAGCGCGTCGGAGAGAAGAACAGGCAAAACAAGTGAAACTTATCTAGCTCAGCGGTTTTAACCCGAAGCTGCTGCGCTATCCTTCTACGCCGTCCTTCCTTATCCCTTTCTAGAATGCGCTGCGTTGAACTTCGCCCGCGGCGAATGGCAGAGAGAGGGGGGGGGGGAATTGATTCGCTTCGCTCAGGGTCTTACCCCGGCGCTGCTGCGCCGTCCCTATCCCCGCCTCGAATGCGCTGCAATCAACTTCGACTTCGTCGATACGCCACTTGCTACGCAAGTGGCGGAGAGGGGGGGGATTGGCTGGCCTTCGGCCACCGCTACGCGGCGCGCTGCACGCGGCCCATCTCCGTTCCGCTTCGCTACACTCCGTCGAACCCGGGTTCTCATCCCCCACGGAAACAAAACCTCGCCTTTGGCGAATGGCGGAGAGGGGGGGATTCGAACCCCCGGTAGGCTGTTACACCTACGGCGCTTTAGCAAAGCGCTGCTTTCGACCACTCAGCCACCTCTCCGGAAAACAGGCAGTGGAAAAAGCGCGCCAGTCACTCAAAGCGCAAGGGTCTTTTTTCATTGTTTGCTTTACCCTCGCCGCTCAGCGCCTGGCTCGCGCCTCCTTTACTTCCCTCGGGCAAACAGCAAGCGCAGCGAATTCAGGCACACCAGCACCGTGCTGCCCTCGTGCGCCGCCACACCGATCGCCAGCGGAACCCGGCCCAGCACCGTGGCAAGCGCCATCACCGCCACCACCCCAAGCGCAATAGCCAGATTCTGCCGGATAACCGCCCGAGCCCGCCGACTCAAATCGTAGGCCGAATACACGTTCTCAATCCGGTCGTTCATCAACACGATCTCCGCCTGCTCCAAGGCCGCATCACTGCCGCGCGCACCCATCGCGATCGCCACGTCCGCCGCCGCCAGGCTCGGCGCGTCGTTAACCCCGTCACCCACCATCGCCACCTTACGCTTGCCGCCGTCCTTTAGCGCGGTGACGGCCTCCACTTTCTGCGCCGGCGACAACCCCGCCCGGACTTCGTCCAGCCCGAGTTCCGCCGCCACCGCATCCGCCGTGGCGCGGCGGTCTCCGGTCAGCATCACGGTGCGGATCCCCTTGGTTTTCAACTGCGCCAGCACCGGAGCCGACTCGCGGCGAATCGCATCCTTGAGCAAGACACGTCCCAGATAATCCGGCCCCACCACCCACACCTCGGCAAACTCCGCCGCCGCGCTCGGCAGCTTGGTCGCCCAGTCCTTCAGCGGGCCTTTCTCCAGCAGTTCACGACGGCCCAGCATGACCGTGGCCCCGCCGAGGCGGCCTTTCACGCCCTGCCCCGTCATGGATTCAAAATTATCCACCGCCCGCTCCGCCACCCCGCGCGCACGGGCGTCGTGCACGATGGCGCGCGCCAGCGGATGCTCGGAGCGCGCCTCCAACGCGTAGGCCAGTTCCATCACCTCGCGCTCCCGTCCGGGCGGAAAGCTCTCATAGGTCTCCACCACCAGCTCTCCGGTCGTGAGCGTGCCGGTCTTGTCCAGAGCGATCACGCTGACCTCGGCCAGTTTCTCCAGGGCCGCGCCGCCGCGAAATAACACTCCGCGCCGCGCTCCCCAGGCTATCGCCGCCAGAATCGCCGAGGGGATGGACAACACCAGGGCGCACGGACTCATCACCACCAGCAGCGTCATGGCGCGGTAAAACGCCGAGGGTGCCTCCGCCGTGCCGCGCCAGGGCTCCAGGCCGAAGCCGCGCCACCAGACCAGAAACATCACCGCGCTGATACCCAGCACCGCGTAGGTGTAACCGGTGCCGAACTTGTCGGTGAAGCGCTGGCTCGGCGCGCGCAACCGCTGCGCGCCGTGAATCAGGCGGATGATCTTTTGCAGGGTGCTCTCCGAGGGCAGGCGCACCACCCGCCAGTCGAGCGTGCCGCCGAGGTTGATCGTGCCGCTGAAGACTTGGTCGCCCTTGGCTTTCTCGACCGGCACGGATTCGCCGGTAAGCGCGGATTCGTCCGCCCCGCTCTCGCCTGACTCCACCAAACCATCGGCGCAAAAAGCCTCGCCCGGCTTTACCCGCACCAGGTTGCCGATGCCCACCTCGTCCACCGACACCACGCGTTCGCGTCCATCGGGATCGACCACCGTGGCCTGTTTGGGAGCGGTTTTGAGCAACGCGTCCACTTCGCGATGGGTGCGCTCGTTGGCGTAGGCCTCCATCGCACCGGACGCAGAAAACAAAAACAACAACAACACCGCCTCGCTCCACGCCCCGATGGCCACCGCGCCGAGCGCGACCGCCAGCATGAGGAAATGAATATCCAGCTTGGCCCGGCGCAGGTTGGCCCAGGAATCAATGGCCGCATCCCAGCCGCCCGCGATCAGCGCACCGCCGAAAAGCACCGGAGCCAGCCATTCCGGAGCAGCGCCCGCGCGCTCCACGCCCCAGCCCGCCAGGCCGAGCACGCCGCAAGCGGCGGCGTAGGCTCCCAGTTCACGCCAGTCTTCGTCCTCGTGCTCCTCGTCATCGGCCCCGGCCTCGGGCCACTCGTATTCTTTCCAGCGCCAGAGCGTGGGGGCGGTCTCGCACCCCGGCCCGCTCAACTGCACCGAGCCGCCTTCGCGGGTAAGGGTAAAGCCCTTGGGCACATTTGCGCCTTCCGCCGAGAGTTCGCCGGTGATGGCGGTGAGCGTCTCCAGCAAGCGTGCCTTGAGCGCCTCGGCATCGACTTTGCCCAAGGTGGCCACCTGCACACGACGCGTATGCGCATCGAGCCGCACCGCGCCCACGCCGGGCTCGTTGCGCAAAAACTCCGCCAAGGTCTCGGTCCAGTTCGGTTGCATAAAGTCCGAGCCTATAAAGCCCGTTTACCCACGTCGAGCCTCGCCCGCGAATCGCAGATCCCTGCGGTAATCCCCTGCCCTGCTTTATTCGTCTTCAAATCAACGGATTCACGACCTCGAAAAATCCAAACCCCGCAAAGTCCGCCACATTTCGCGTGTAAAACCGGGTGACGCCCTGCGCGCGCAACGTTTCCGCCAACACCGCATCATGCACCAGCAAACCACTGCGTTCCCCTTGTGATTTCACCGCCTGCAACACGCCTGCCCAACGCGCTTCCTCGTAACCGCAATGCAAGAAACCGGTCTCCTCACGAAACCACGCGATTTGTTCCACCGCAGCCAACGCCGTCAGCGGTCTCGCCATGACTTTTGGGTGCCGAAGCAACCGATACAGTTCAAACAACACCTGGTCGGCAAACATCCACTCACGCGGCTCCGCCAGTGCCGCATCCAGCCATGCCTTGGAGGCGGCATGTTCGGCACAACCGCGATTCATCGCATACAACAACAGGTTCGTATCGCCACTCTTCATGGCGCATCTTCCCCATAAGCCAAGGCACGCAAATCCGCCCCCCGCGCCAACATCGCTCCGCCGTCAAACGTGCGCACCGTCACCCCGCCCGCCTTTCTACGCACCGCCGGGTAGGTTCGCACCATCTGCTCTGCCGCTCGTCGCACCACTTCGCTCAAGGGCCTGTCCTCCGCCGCCGCGATCTCTCGTAAATCCTGCAAGACCGGCTCCGGTAATAATACCTGTATCTTTTGCATACCTCCATGCTTTAGACGTATCCCATAAAGGCAACCCTCGGATACATCTTAAACTGTAATTGCCGCATCCCCCTTTCCGCTCCCTTCGTCAAATAACCGACTTACCCGCTCCCGATCACGCTTTGATTCTTGGATAAGCTCACGCGTGCCCTTCATTTTCCCCCTCCCATGATCGGTCTGCGCGACGAAAACGATTCCTTCTCGCCCGACGCCGACGACGCTCCGCCCGCGCCGCCGCCCACCCGCGCGCCCGAACTCGCCGCCAAACTTTTCGGCGAGGGCGGCATCCTTCATCGCGCCCTCGGCCTCGAATACCGCCCCCAGCAAGCCCGCATGGCCTCCGCCGTGGCCGACGCCGTCGTGCACGACACTCCGCTGGTTTTCGAAGCCGGCACCGGCGTGGGCAAATCCCTCGCCTACCTGCTGCCTGGCATCATCCACGCCTTCGACCACAAGCGTCAGCTCATCGTCTCCACCCATACCATCGCCCTTCAGGAGCAGCTCGACCAAAAGGACATCCCGCTCTGCCGCCGCGTCTTCAAGGCCGACCCCGCCACCGCGCCCTACGCCGAGTTCAAGTCCGCCGTGCTGGTCGGCAAGGGCAACTACCTCTGCACCACCCGGCTCGCCACCGCTCTGCGCGACAAAAACGAACTCTTCGCCACCCCCGAGCACGCCGAGCTCCAACGCATCGCCACCTGGGCCGAAACCACCCAGACCGGCCTGCGCCACGAACTCACCCCCGCGCCCTCGCCCGACGTCTGGGAACTGGTCAACGCCGACTCCTCCGCCTGCGGCCGAAAATACTGCGACGCCGAACGCTGCCATTACCAACGCGCCCGCACCCGCATCCGCTCCGCCCACCTCATCATCGTCAACCACTCCCTGCTCTTCGCCTTGATCGCGGCCGGCGGCGCGACCAGCAACGGCTCGGCCGACAAGGGCGTGCTTTTCCCCGACGATCTGGTCGTGCTCGACGAAGCCCACACCGTGCCCGAGGTCGCCACCGACTACTTCGGCCTGCGCCTCTCCAGCTACGGGATCGAGCGCATGCTGCGCCACCTCTACAATCCCAAGACCCGGCGCGGTCTGCTCCAAAAACTCGGCGACCCCGTGGAGCGCCAGCTAGTGTCGGACGCGCTAGAGGCCTCGCACCAGTTCTTCGCCGCCTTGCAGGAAACTCACCTCGCCCAGCGCTCCATCGTGCGCATCCGCGAGGAAAACTGCGCCGAATCCTGGCTCGATGGCCCGCTCCTCGCCTTGCAAAAGGCGGTGCGCCTGCGCGCCGACAAATTCGACGAAGGCCGCGAACGCGAGGAACTGCTCGAACAGGTGCAAAAACTCCGCTCCGCCCAGCTCGGCGTGCAACGCTTCCTCGCCCTCGAAAAACCCGAGGACAACGTCTACTGGCTCGAGCGCACCGGCCGACGCCAGACTGTCGTCGCCCTGCGTTCCGCCCCCATCGACATCGCCCCGCACCTGCGGCAAGCCCTGCTCGACCGCCAGACTTCGGTGGTATTCACCAGCGCCACCCTTGCCGTGGCCGACGACCTCAAGCCCTTCCTAACCCGCATCGGCGGCCCCCGCGTGCGCGCCGAGGTGCAACACTCTCCCTTCGACTACGCGCGCAACATGCGCGTCTTCCTCGCCACCGACGTGCCCCTGCCCACCCGCGACGAGGCCCGCCTCGCGCTCGACGTACTCGCCGACCACATCGATTTCTGCACCCGCCGCACCACCGGCGGCACACTCGTATTGTTCACCAGTTACGCCGACATGCAGCGCGTCGCCGAACTGGTCGAGCCGACCTACCGCGGCGCGCACCGGCCCTTTTTTCTCCAAGGCCCCGGAGCCAACCGCACCGAGCTCGCCCGCCAGTTGCGCGAGGCCGGCAACGGCGTGCTCTTCGGCACCGAATCCTTCTGGACCGGCATCGACGTACCCGGCGACGCCCTCTCCCAAGTCATCCTCACCCGCCTGCCCTTCCAGGTGCCCACCCATCCGGTGCTTGAGGCCCGCACCGAGCACATCGAGGCGCGCGGCGGCAGCCCCTTCAACGAACTCACCCTGCCCGAGGCACTCATGACCTTCCGTCAGGGAATCGGCCGCCTCATCCGCAGCCAGCGCGACCGGGGAGTGATCACGATTCTCGATTCCCGCATCGTGCAAAAACCCTACGGACGCCAGTTCCTCGCCTGCCTGCCCCAGCCTCGCCATGTGCGTTTCAATCGCGTTAACCGCGCCGAGGTTTTCCAACCTTTTATTTGAAGCGCGCGGCACTTCCGTTACACCACAGTCTCCACCCCATGCTGCTTACCTCCGCCGCCCAGACCGACATCGGCCTCGTCCGCCACGAAAACGAAGACCGATTGCTCTGCGCCGATGATCTGCGGCTCTTTGCCGTGGCCGATGGCATCGGCGGCTTACCCGGCGGGGCTGAAGCCGCCCAGACCGCCGTCACCGCCTTGCTGCGAGAGGCCCGGACCGACGCCACCGGTAAAACCGGCATAGATCTGCGTCGCGCTTTTTTCGCCGCCAATGCCGAGGTCATCGCCCTGGCCGAAGAACTCTCACCCGACACCGGCCTCGGCACCACGCTCTGCGCGCTCACGATCCAGTCCGGCCACGCTTTGATCGCCAATGTCGGCGACTCCCGCTGCTACCTTTTCCGTGCCGGAAAAATACAGCTCCTCACCACCGACGACACGGTGGAAAACGAAGTCAACTTGCGCCGCAGCCGGGGCGAACACGCCGTCCTCGAAGACCACCACCGCAACGCCCTCACCCGTTGCATCGGCCAGCCCATGCCACTCATCGTCGAGATCGCCCGCCACTCATTGGAGACCGGGGACTTGCTCTTGGTTTGTTCGGACGGCATCAGCCGTTCCCTTACCGAAGACGGCATCGCCGCGCATTTCACCCCGGACCGTAACCCCGCCCAAGTGCTCGCCGCCCTCATCGCCGAATCGCTCAGCCAAGGTGGATTGGACAACGCAACCGGCGTGATCATCCGTATAGACGCCCTCTGATCGCCGCGCCATGTCTGCCGACCGCATCGCCCGCTTCCAGGCCCTCGTCGCCGCGCAACCGGACAACCCCCTCTTTCGTTTCAGCCTCGCCCAAGCCCTCGACGCCGCCGGTAGCTTGGATAAAGCCGCCGATCACTACCGCCAATGCTGCGCCGCCCGGGCCGACTGGATGATGCCTCGCATCCTGCTGGGTAAACTAGAGCTGCGCGCCGACCGCCCCACCCTCGCCCTCCCCGTGCTCACCGAGGCCCTCGAACTCGCCGTCCTGCAGCACCACGAAGAGCCGGAAGCCGAGTTGCGCGCCCTGCTCGCCGGATTGTAGCGCTCGTTTTCCGGTTTCTTCAGTCCATGTAGGGCGGAGTCGCCGCACCCCGCCGTTCGCAAACCGAACCCCGCATGGTTTAACCGCTAAATCTCGTTAACACACGCTGATCAAAAACGAACCGCGTTAACCACTAATGCTCAATCATAAGCACTAATAAAAACTCCCAATCACCCTATCTCCATTCATTAGTGTACATTAGTGAGCATTAGTGATTTAAAACTCCGTCTCCGACGCCGCCCGCTCTCCGTCCCCGCCTACCTCGTCACCAAAACGTGACCTCCACAGGCTCGACCCCGCCGCAAGACTTCACCCAAGGTCCACGCCAACGGCTCTCCGCCCCACTCACGCTCTCTTCATGCGCATCGTCCTCACTTCCCACGGTTCCACCGGCGATATTTACCCGGTGATTGCCCTTGCTGTCGCCCTGCAACGCGCCGGTCACTCGGTACGCTTCGCCACTATTCCTCACTACAAGGAAGACATCGAAGCCGCAGGAGTGGAGTTCTACGCCCTCTGCCCGAACTGGGAACAAGCCGACCTTGCCTACTGGATGGGCCGCCTAAACAAGATCCGCAACCCGATCTACCAGCTCCGCGAGATCTACGTCGGAGCCAAGGCCTACATCCCGGAAATGCTGGCCCGCATGGACGCCATCATGCCCGAGACCGACCTGCTCGTCTCCAGCTACCTGTTCCCAATGAACAAGGGCATCGCCGACCGCCACGGCGTGCCCTTCGCCACCCTCGCCTTCGCACCCCACGTCATCCCCTCGCCCGATTTCCCGCCCGAGCACATCCCCGCCCCCCACTGGCTGGGCCGCACCCTGCGCCGCGCCTGGAACCGCTGGCTCTGGAAAACCGCCAATGCCGTGGTGGACCGCACCATCAACGTCTCCATTTCCGACGCCCTCCGCGCCGCCGACCTGCCCAAGGTCCGCAACTTTTTCTCCCGCCCCGCCGACCGCGTGCTCGTGACCGTGCCGGAGAACCTATTCCGCATCCCCGGCGCCGAGATCGACGACCGCTTCCGCTACACCGGCTACCTGCGCTGGCAATCGGCCGAGAGCCCGTCCCTCGACGCCGAAGTGCGCGCCTTCACCGCCGACGTGCCCGGCGGCAAGGTCCCGGTGCTCACCTTCGGCAGCATGGTCTATGAAAACTCCGGCGCCTGGATGGAGCGCTTCGTGCGCGCTTGGCCGCGCGACCGCAAAATCATCGTGCAACGCGGCTGGGCCCAATTTCCGCAATTCGGGGAGGCCGATCACATCAAAATCATCGGCAAGGTCTCGCATGACCAACTCTTCCAACACGCCTCCGCCATCATCCACCACGGCGGCGCCGGCACCACCGCCAGCGCGCTCCACGCCGGCGTGCCCCAGATCGTGGTCCCCCATATCGGCGACCAGAACTTCTTCGGCTCCGAGGTGGAACGCTTCGGCTGCGGCTTCCGTCTGAAGAAGGCCGTCTGGCCCGAGCAACTACACCACGCGCTAGACCGCTTACTCGCCGATCCCATCCGCGCCCGCCGCGCCGCCGAAGTGCGCCGCGACCTGCTCGCCCAAAACGGCCCCGCCGCCGCCGTGCGCGAACTAGAAACCTTCGTTGCCGCCAACCGTCCGACGCGTCCCGCCGCCGCCGTCATCCAGTAGAAACAGTCGGCGGCCAATTCACGCTGCCGCTGTTTACAATATAGACCTGACCTGAAATCAGACCCTGTGTTGCGCGGCCCCGCCTCCGGCCCTACAACGCGAGGCACTATGAACTGGCTGCTCTGGTCCCTGCTCTCCGCTGGCTTTGCCGGCGCCACCGCGATCCTCGCAAAAATCGGCGTAAAAGGGGTTGATTCCAACCTCGCCACCGCCGTGCGCACTGGTGTCGTGCTGATCTTTTCCTGGGTCGTGGTCGTCGCCACCGGACAGGCCGGCGCGCTCACCGCGTTTTCCCGCCGGACTTGGGTGTTTCTCATCCTCTCCGGCCTCGCCACCGGGCTTTCCTGGCTTTGTTATTTCCGCGCCCTGCAACTCGGCGAAGCCGCGCGCGTCGCGCCGATCGACAAACTCAGCGTCGTCTTCGTCCTGCTCTTCGCCGCGCTGTTTTTAGGCGAGGCGCTGACCTGGAAAACCGGCCTGGGCGGCGGCTTGATCGTGGCGGGGGCCATCGTTCTGGCGCTGAAGTAACCCGCTACATCGCCCGCCCCCGGCTGGCTTCCTCTCCGCCCTTGCCTTGGCGGTTTCCCCGCCTCCCGCTACTCGCCCTTACTGCCGTGTCTTCGCCCGAAATACTCACCCCCGAATCGCTCCTCGCCCGCATCCGTCGCGAGGGTGTGCGCCGCACCGCGCAGGCACTGCGCAAACCGCCCCTTGCCTCCGCCTTGCTCCAGGCAATGGCCGACTTGCCCGCCGCCGAGGCCCCCGAAGCGCGCGCCTTTGTCGCCGCATACCCGCTCGCGCCCAGCCATCTGCTCGAAAGCCTCGCCGCTCAAGCGCCCGACCTCGAAGTGCTTGGTTTGCTCGCCACCAATCCCCGCACGCCGCCGCATCTCCTGATCGAGTTCTCCGCCCACCCCGCCGCGTCCGTGCGCGCCCAGACCGCGCTCCATCCGCAGCTGCCGCCGCGCGAACTACTCACCCTGGCCGACGATCCCGAACCCGCCGTGCGACGCGCCTTGGCCCAAAACTCGGCCCTGCGCCTGCCCCAACAGGCTCTGCTCGCCGCCGACGCCAACTCCACCGTGCGAGCCGCTTTAGCCGATCAACCCGGTCTGGCCACTCCCGCCGCGCTCGTGCTCGCCATCGACGAAAGCGCCCCCGTACGCCTGCATACCGTAGCCACCGCCCCGGCCGACGACGATACCCTGCTGGGCTGGGCCGCCAGCGACGAAGAGGACATCCAACTCGCCCTGCTGCGCCGCCGTACCCTGCCCGAAGCCGCCGAGCGCCTGCTTGTTCAATCTACCCATGCCTCGGTGCGGCGCGCCGTGCGGGCGCAAGTCGAACTCGATACGGCGGATCTGCTGTTTCTCGCCACCAACGGAGAAGCCGAGGAACGCCAGTGGCTCGCCGCCCGCCCCGCCATGCCCCGACCCTTGCAGCGCGTGCTCGCCCAGGACACCGACCCCGCCGTGCGTGCCGCTCTCGCCGCCAATCCCGCCATCGAGCCCACCATCGCCGCCTACTTCGTGAATCTCGCAGATGAACCCGCGTGCGTCGCGCTCGCCACCAATCCGGCGGCCGGCGAAGAACTCATCCAAGGCGTGGCCGCGACCCGTCGTCCCGCCGTGCTCGCCGCCCTCGCCTATCGCGAAAATCTCGACCCCGCCCTCGCCTCGCTGCTCGTCGCCCGCAGCCCGGTTTTCCGCCGCCACTGGGCGGTGCAGGACCGCCCGCTCTCCGGTCTCGACGCCGACACCGCCCGCACCCTTGCCGCCGACCCGATGCCGGGCATCCGCGCCCTCGCCGTGCGCGGCCACCACTGGCGCCGCGCCGACCTCTACGACTTCGCCCGCGACCCCGTGGCCCGGGTGCGACTCGCCGCCGTGCAACACCCAAACGCGCCCGACGAACTCCTAACCGACGCCCTCGCCGATCCCGCCCCGGAAGTCGCCGCCGCCGCCCGCGTCGCCCAAACCGGCCGGACCGCCGCCCTCGCGCAAAAAACCCACCGCGACATTAGCCTCATGCCGCCCGTCAAGGCACCGCCCGCCCCGGCGGCTGGGACGCATGAGCGCGACACCGGTTTGCTGACCAAACTCACCCGGCTCTTCCGCTGAACGACATTAGCTACCGGCTCTGCAGGCTGAACTTGTTCAGCCCGGCCTTGCGGCAGGAATCCATCACGAAGGCCAGGGTTTTGAGCGGAGTGGTCTCGTCCGCCCGAATCAAAACCGGGACGTCCTTGTTCAAATTACGAATCTGATCGAGCAGGCCCTCCAATTCCTTTTCGGCAATACGACGCGGCGCGCTTGAATCCGTGGCAAAGGTCAGCTCGCCCTCCTTGCCAATGCCCAGAATCACCGTGCCCTCAAATGCGTTTTTACCGGCAGTATCGACCCGGGGCAGCGTGATATTGAGCGTGCCGGGCGAACGAAACTGCATCGTTACGAACGAGAAAAACACCAGCATCACGAGCACGTCGATCAACGGCACGAGATTCAGCTCGGGACGGCGGCGACGGCGGATTTGAAGACCGGACATGGCGGGTGGGCGGGGGGATCAGGCTTGCGGTTTTCCCGCCAGCAAACGGGCGAGCAACACATCGAGCTGGGCGGCGAACTTATCCACCCGGCGTTGCAACACCCCGCCGCCGATCAGCGCGGGCAACGCGATACACAAACCGATCACCGTGGCGGACAAGGCCAGCGACACCCCGCTGGTAAACTTGGCCGGATCCGGCAAGCCGGTCTGCCCGCTGATGCTGGAAAACACCCGGATCAAAGACCACACCGTGCCCGTCAGTCCGATCAGCGGCGCGCCCGCGTAGATCACTTCCAAATAAGGCAAACCCTGCTCCATCCGCGAAACCTCGAGCCGGGCAAAGGCGCGCACGCCTTCCGGGTCACCGGGATGGGACTGCGCGAAACGCACGATGCGTCCAAGCACCGAATGCGCGCCCCCCGAAACGGGCTGCCCGGCCACGATGGCATCCGCCAGATCGTCGGGAATGATCGCGCTCCGGCGGAGTGCCCAGGCACGCTCAAACACGATGTAAACCAGCACGAGCGAACACAGCGCCAGCGGATAGACGAGAATGTCGGCTCCTTTGAGCAGATCGATTAAAGCGAGTGGCATGGATGAAATTAGAGGAAAATGATTAACTCGCTGACACCCCTTAAGGACCAAGGTTCAACGAAAACGTCCACGAGGGGTATTTTCGCGGTTCGCGTCAACGCCTCAACTTTTGACCAACCGCGCGCCGCCAATCGCCAGCGCCAGCACCACGCCATAGAGCGCGAGCCACTTCCCGGTCTGCCCAAGCAGGGTAATACAATCCTGCGGCGTGCGCGCCGCGAGCAGTCGGCGCGACTGCCGCCAGCCCACCGTGGCGGACAGAGCGGCCACCGACACCGCCGGCCAAAGTGCCGCCGCACCCAGCACCGCCAACACCAGCGGAGTGCACACCGCCAGCCCGTGCGCCACCGCGAATTGCCACCGCCCGTAGGCTCGCCCCCAGCGCACCAGCAGGGTGAGTTTGTACGCCTTTCGGTCGGTCTCCACGTCGCGATAATTATTCGCCACCAGGATATTCGTGGCCAGCGCCCCCACCCCGACACTCGCCACCAGCGCGGCCTGAGAAACTTGCCCAGTCTGCACGAAGGCCGTCGCCACCACCGCCACCAACCCGAAAAAGATAAAAACAAACACGTCGCCCAACCCGTGGTAAGCCAGCGGATAGGGCCCGCCGGTGTAGGCCACTGCGCATGCAATACTCGCCACCCCGACCAGCAACAAGGGCCAGCCGCCGTAAGCCAACAGGGTCAACCCCACCAGAAACGCCGCCGCCAAGACCCCGACCATCGCCCGCCGCATCGTCGCCGGCGCCACCAAGCCGCTCGCCACCGCGCGTCTCGGCCCCACCCGCTCCTCGGTATCAGCCCCTTTCAGCGCATCGTAGTAATCGTTGGCGAAATTGGTACCGACCTGCACCAGCAGCGCAAACGCCAGACACGCGCTCGCCGCGCCCGGCACGAAAGCCCCTTCCCGCCAGGCCACGGCGGAGCCGACCAACACTGGCGCGCAGGCCGCCGACAGAGTCCGCGGCCGGGTCGCCTCCAGCCAGATTTGCCAACGCGATACGCCGGACACAGCCACGGGAAACCGGCCTCAGGCGCGGGGCATGACCTTCATCTTCTTGTCAAAATTCGCGGCTAGGCGGCGATGGGTGAGCACGGCGGTCAGCACCGGCAACCAAGTGAGCGCGCCGACCACCAACGCCAGCGCCAAGTCTGAATCAGGCAACAACAAGGCCAGGCAAACCGCGAGCCCGCCCTGCACGAACAGGACCGTACTTGAATTCGGCAGTACCGGCGAAAGCGCCCAAGTCCCCACCATCGCCAGCAAACCGGCCAAGGGTCCGATCAAACCGACGGCCATACCTTGCAGGAAAAAAATTGGGGCGAACAAACTCAAGCGCCCTTCCAGGCGAATCATTTGAATGCAAACGGCGACCAGCAACATGCCCACGCTGCAATAGAGCACCACGCCCTTGTTTTCCGTGGAACTCAACAGCTCTTGCAGGCTAAAGACCACCGTGACCGCTCCGATCGCACCACGCGCCAGATCGATCCAATTGCGCGGCTTGGCGGCCTCGGTGAGAGGCTTCACCGAGTTGTCATAAACATCCCGCTCCTCTTTGGTTTGGTTGTATTTCCGAGGCGGCTTGGGTGTTATCCGAGCACCCAGCCGCAGCCAACTCCGGGGAAACCAGAGCAGGATGGCGGCTACGAACAGGCAGATGATCGCGTAATTATTCACGGTATGAAATGGGAAGACGTGCTTATGTTGGCCCCACTCCGCCAGTGTAAAGCATGCTCCGCGCCGCCTTCACTTGGAGCACGACCTTCGACTGTGTGTATCCGCCTTACAAAAGTTGCAAAAACTCCGCTGGCGTCGGGGCCGTAACGGAAAACTTCACCACCCGGCCGGCGTGTTCGTAGTCGAAGCGCGTCTGATGCGAATGCAGGCATAGTCGTTTTATGCCGGTCGCCTTGGCCAGGGCTCGGTTCGCCCCGAAATCGCCGTAGGTCGCGTCGCCCACGATGGGCAGCTTATGGTGCGCGCACTGCACCCGCAATTGATGACTGCGTCCGGTGCGCGGCACGAGTTCGATCAAAGCCACCGGTCCGGCACCCTCGCGACGCTGCTTGAGCACGCGCACATGCGATTCGCTGGGGATACCTTCGCCGGCCTTGGCTCGCACCTGTCCGCCGCGTTTCTCGATCACCAGGCGATCCTTCCACACCGCAGTGGCGTTGGAGGGTTTTCCGAAGACCAGCGCGTGATAGGTTTTTTCGATGTGTTTCTCACGGAAAAGCGCCCGAATGCGCAGCGCCAGCGCCTCGTCCAGCGAACCCAAAATCACCCCCGAGGTGTGCGAATCGAGCCGGTTCAATAACCAGAGCTTGCGCACCTTGCCGCTGGCGTCGGTCCAGGTGAAACACTCGCCCGTGATGGTGTAGTCGCAGGTGAGGAGCGCGCGGGGTTGCTCGCTTTTCATGTTTGGGTGCGAGAGCACGCCGGCCGGTTTGTCGAATGCGACCAAACCTCCCGGCGCCTGCGTCAATACGCGCACATCGTTGCCCAGCGGGAATTCAGTCTCGGTTTCGGTCATCATTGATAAAAGAAAGTGAAGCCCAGCTCCTGCTCGGCCCCGAGCGCGGCGCGCATGTCGTCGGACCAATCGCCGTAGGGCGCGCGTTCGCTGATCGCGCTCACACACAGCCGCTGGGCCAGCTCGCCGCCGCCGCCGCTCACACTGACGATTTCCGCGACTTCGCCCTTGGCGTTGAGCTTGAAAACCACCCGCACCAGCGAACCCGAAACCGGGTAGTAAGCGCTGCGCATAATCAAACGTTCCCACTGGCCCTGCACCGCGTCGATCAGTCGCTGGAGATACTCGCCGTAGGAGCTCCACTTCGCGTTATAGGAAACGCCGCCAATGTTTTTGGTCCCGAACTCGTTTTTGATCGTGGGCGTGTTGCGGGCGTTGATCGTCGCCGCTGTCAACTGGGGCCGTTTCTGCGGTGTGTTACGGTCAATCGCCGGTGTGCCGGCAAAGTAGCCGCCCGTCGCCGCGCGCGCATCAGCCGTGCCGCGTTTAGGCTCTGCGCCGCTTTCGGCTCCGGGGACTTTGGGTAACGCCGTCACCGTCGTGCCCGTCGCGCCGTCCGTCTCGCCCAGCAGTTGTTCGCCGCCGCCCAGTCCGTTGATGGCCTGCGCCGGAGCCTGCTCGGCGGGAGTGGTCTCGCGTTCAGGGATGATCGAGGGAGGGGTTGGCGGTGCAAAAGCCTGGGCCAGTTGATCCGCCAACGAGGGCTTGGGCGCTTCCTGCAACTGGCCGCTCACCAGCGCGGTGGCACCCGCCTCGCCCGTGCCCTTCGCCGCCGGGGTATCGCTCGCGCCATCCGGGGTGGGCACGGGTTGCGCGACCTGCTGGTTTTGCGCACCAACAAAAGGCGTTTTATCCGGCACATTCTCGGGCGCGGACGGATTCACCTCCACGAACTGAGGCGGCACAAAAACCGGACGCGGCGGGTTGAAAAGCTCGGGGGCAAGTTCGATTTCAAAATTACGCGTCACTTCGGGCGGTGCAGACACCCGATCCACTTCCAAAACGTCCTTGGGCAAGGTCAGCAGCAAAACCAACAGCAGCGCATGCGCCGCTACCGTGCCGATGAGCCCGACCCGACGTTCCGGCCTCGGCTCGTCCAGCGCATGCGTCCGGCGCATGGGAGGGGCGGAGGGCACGGAAGCTGAGTGGAGAGAGGACATCGGAGTAATACGCGGAGGCGCAGTCAGGGTAGGACTCCGTGCCGGGTCAAAAGTTCTCTCACCTCATATTGGGGCAAGCCGATGATGTTGCTCAGTGACCCGCGCTGCTCCGCCACCAGTAACGTGGCGTGCTCCTGAATCGCGTAGGCCCCGGCCTTGTCCAGCACGTGCACCCGCAACAGATAATCCTCGATCACGGCATCGCTCAGCAGGTGAAACACCACCTCGCTCGCCACCCCGAAATCCTCCCGCAGGCCACGCGCCGCCTGCCGTAAGGCCACTCCGGTAAACACGGTGTGCGGCCGGCCCGACAAGCTCCGCAACATCGCCCGCGCCGCCGTGAGGTCAGCAGGTTTATTCAAGGCCTGCCCATCGACAAAAACCGTCGTGTCCGCCCCCAGCACCCAGGCGGCAGGGTTACGCTCCGCCACCCAGTCCGCTTTAAGCGCGGCGTTGCGTGCCACCATGATGCGCGGATCGAGCAGCGGATCCTCGTGCTCGACCACCTCCGCCACCACCACGTCAAACCGCACTCCCAGCGCAGCCAGCAATTCGCGACGACGGGGCGAGGCGGAGGCCAGAATGAAGGGTGAAGCAATGGGCATGATTCTGCGAGGCTTGCGAGTTGTCAGACGCAGGACGAGACCCAACCTTGCCCCCTTTAACCTTCTCCACCCGCTCTGCCAAACAACTAGCTTACCAGCTCTACCAGCCTACTAGCTCTCCCCGCTCCCATGCGCATCGGCCTAGCCCAGATCAATCCCACCGTCGGCGACCTCTCCGGCAACCTCCGTCGCCTGCTCGCCGCCTACCGCGATCTGATCGCCGCCGGAGCCGAACTCGTGGTCACGCCCGAGCTTGCCGTTTGCGGCTACCCTCCGCGCGACCTCCTGCTGCGCACTCGTTTTGTCACCGACGTGGAAAACGCCACCGCCGAGCTCGCCGCCACCACCACCGACATTCCTTTGCTCGTCGGCACCGTCATTGCCAACCCCGGCACCACCGGCCGCCGCGCCTTCAACGCCGCCGCCTTCTGCCACCATGGCCGCGTCCAACAGCTCGCCAAAAAATGCCTGCTCCCCACCTACGACGTCTTTGACGAAGACCGCTACTTCGAGCCCGCCGACGCCCCTGCCGTAATCGCCTGGGCCGGACATCGCATCGGCGTCACAATCTGCGAAGACATCTGGGCCAACCAATCTCCCGGCGACCAACGCCTGCACCGCTTCGACCCCGTCGCCCAGCTCAAGGACGAAGGCGTTGACCTCATCATCAACCTCTCCGCCAGCCCCTGGTATGCCGGCAAGGCAGGGGTGCGCGAACGCCTCGTGCTCGACCTCGCCACCGAAACTGGCGTGCCGGTGGTTTATTGCAACGCCATCGGCGGCAACGACGAACTCATATTCGACGGCCGCTCCCTAGTCGCCGCCCCCGGCGGCCGCCTCATCGCCACCCTCGCCCCCTTCGCCGAGGACTGCCGCGTCATCGAAATTCCGCTCCCCGCTCCCAGCTCCTCGCTCCCCGCGCCCTCCGCCCCGCTCGATCCGCTCGCCGATATTCACGCCGCGCTTGTGCTCGGCCTGCGTGATTACGCGCACAAAAGCGGTTTCACCCGCGCCCTTGTCGCCCTCTCCGGCGGCATCGACTCCGCGCTGGTGGCCGAACTCGCCGTAGCCGCCCTCGGCGCGGAAAACGTCATCGGCGTCTCCCTGCCCTCTGCGATTTCCTCGCAACACTCGCGCGACGACGCCCGCGCCCTCGCCGCCAATCTCGGCATCCGTTTTGAGACCATCGCCATTGCCGACACCGTGGCCTCCGCCGAGGCCGCCCTCGGCCCGATTTTCGCCGGTCGCGCTCCCGACGTCACCGAGGAAAACCTCCAGGCCCGCACCCGTGGCGTGATCATGATGGCCCTCTCCAATAAATTCGGCGCCCTGCTCCTCACCACCGGCAACAAGAGCGAAATCGCGGTCGGCTACTGCACCCTCTATGGCGACATGTGCGGCGGTCTCGCCGTGATCAGCGACCTCTTCAAAACCCAGGTTTACGCCCTGTGCCGCTGGATCAACCGCGAGCGCGAAATCATCCCGGTAAACACGATCGAAAAGCCACCCAGCGCCGAGCTCCGCCCCGGCCAGGTGGATCAAGACAGCCTCCCGCCCTACGACGAACTCGACGCCCTACTTACAGGCTACGTCGAGGAAGGGCTGAGCCGCGACGAACTCATCGCCCGAGGCTTCGCACAGACGGTCGTGCGCGACATCTGCCGCAAAGTGGACCTGAACGAATACAAACGAAAACAAGCCGCCCCCGGCCTGAAGATCACCCCCCTGGCCTTCGGCGTCGGCCGCCGCATCCCCATCGTCCAAAAATACGTGGGCTGAATTTCTTAACCGCTAAATCACGCTAAAACTCGCTAAATCTAACCCTCCGAAAAGCGCCCAGATTCATACTCCGCACGATTAACAAAACCACTCAACTAAACCATCCTCTATGCCAACCAACCCCGACCAACCTTTTGCTCAACTAGGCTACGATATCATTGGTGCTGCGATGGTCGTTTATAACGAGCTTGGCGGAGGGCTGTCCGAGGAAATCTACCAAGAAAGTTTTGAAATCGAACTGGCTGAACGGGGATTCGACTTTGTAGCCCAACCCGAGCTCGTGGTTTACTTCAAAGGTCGACCGCTAAAGAAACGCTTGAGACCTGATTTGATGATCGAATCCGAGGTCGTCGTTGAACTGAAGGCGGTCTCCGCCCTATGCGAAGAGCATCGCGCCCAACTCCTCAACTACCTCCGCGTCACCCAGAAAAAAGTCGGTTACCTCATCAACTTCGCCGCCTTCCCTAACGTAGAATGTCAGCGCCTAGTAAACACCCGACTGCCGAAAGTTTGATTTAGCGTCCTTTAGCGAAATTTAGCGGTTCCACCTTTCCGCATGTCCTCCTCCGAAAATCTCTTTGCCCGCGCCCAAAAACTCATCCCGGGCGGGGTTAACTCCCCTGTCCGTGCCTTCCGCTCTGTCGGCGGCGCGCCCTTTTTCACCCGCTCCGCCCAGGGCGCCACCCTCACCACCGCCGACGGCCGCGAGCTCATCGACTTCGTCTGCACCTGGGGCCCAGCCATCCACGGACACAACCACCCTGTCATCCGCGCCGCCATCGCCGACGCCCTCGAACGTGGCACCTCCTTCGGCACCCCCAATCCCTACGAGGTGGAAATGGCCGAGCTCATCGTCACCTTTTTCCCCTCCATCCAAAAGGTCCGGCTCTGCTCCAGCGGCACCGAGGCCACCATGTCCGCCATCCGCCTCGCCCGCGGCTTCACCGGACGCGACAAGATCATCAAATTCGCCGGCTGCTACCACGGCCACTCCGACTCCCTCCTGATCAAAGCCGGCTCAGGCGCTCTCACCCACGGCCACCCCGACAGCGCCGGCATCCCCGCCTCCTTCGCCCGCGAGACCATCGTCCTCCCCTACAACGACCCCGCCGCCCTCGACGCCGCCTTCGCCGCCTTTCCCGGCCAGATCGCCGCCGTCATCCTCGAACCCTACATCGGCAATGTGGGCTTCATCCGCGCCGAGCCCGGCTACCTGCAACACGTGCGCGCCGCTACCGCCCGCGACGGTGCCGTCCTCATATTCGACGAGGTCATGACCGGTTTCCGCCTCGCCCGGGGTGGCGTGCAAGAACTCGAATCCATAGTGCCTGACCTCACCTGCCTGGGCAAAATCATCGGCGGCGGCCTGCCCGTCGGGGCCTTCGGCGGTCGCGCCGAAATCATGGATAAACTCGCCCCGCTCGGACCCGTTTACCAGGCTGGGACGCTCTCGGGCAACCCCCTCGCCATGGCCGCCGGCATCGCCCAGCTACGCCTGCTCGACGAACTTCAGCCCTACGCCCGGCTCGACGCCCTCGGCCGCCAGGTCTGCGCCGCCGCCCTCGCCGCCGCTAAAACCAAAGGCATCGCCCTGCAAGCCCCGCAATGCGGCTCCATGTTCAGCCTGTTCTTCACCCCAGATACGGTGCGCGACATGCCCACCGCCCTCACCTCCGACGCCAAGCTCTTCGGTCGCTTCTTCCACGCCTGCCTCGAACGCGGCGTTTACCTGCCGCCCAGCGCCTACGAAGCCTGGTTCCTGAGCACCGCGCACGAAGGCCCCGCCATCGCCCGCGCCTGCGAAGTCATCAGCGAAGCCATCGCCGGCCTGTAAACGCTCAAGCCGCCCCCGCCGATGGCCGCCGCGCGCATCATCCAGGTGAAGGTAAAGCCCAACGCTCGCGAAAGCACCCTCACCGAAGCGCGGGCCGGCCAGCCGTGGCTGGCCAAGTTAAAATCTCCCCCGGTCGATGGCCGGGCCAACGAGGAATTGATCGCCCTCGTGGCCGAACACCTCGGACGCCGCAAAGCCGACGTCACCCTCAAATCCGGCGCCTCCAGCCGAATCAAGCTGGTGTTGGTCGCGAATTGAAGCGTTTCCGCCCGCGCCACGCGACGATGTCGCGCCGGGTTTAATTCGCTCTCGACGCGCCCCGACCCGGCCCGGTTAATCCGCGCCACCATGGCCTGCACCGTATTTACCATCGCGAATCAAAAGGGAGGCGTCGGCAAGACCACCACCGCCGTCAATCTGGCCGCCGGCCTTGCCGAGAAGAAGATCCCCACCCTGCTGGTGGACCTCGATCCCCAGGCCAACGCCACCTCCGCCATCGGCATCGAGAAGCAGGAAGGCCGCTCGCTCTACGGCCCCTTGCGCGGCGAGGGCACCGCCCTGGAAATGATTACCCCCACCAGCATCGAACGCCTCTCCCTCATCCCCAGCGAAGAAGACCTCGGCGCGCTCGAAATCGAACTGGCCGGCACCGAAAACTACCTCGGCCGCCTGCGCTCCGTGCTCAAGCCGGTCCGCGACTCCGGCCGTTTCCGCGCCATCGTCATCGATTGCCCGCCCTCCATGGGCATGCTCTCGATGAACAGCCTCAGCGCCGCCGACCACCTGATCATCGCCCTGCAATGCGAATACATGGCGCTCGAAGGCCTCGGCCAGATCCTGCGCAACCTCGACCGCATCAAAAACGCCGTCAACGCCCAGCTCACCCTCGGCGGCGTGGTCATGACCATGTTCGACATGCGCACCAACCTCTCCCGCCAGGTCGTGGAAGAAGTAAAAAAACACCTGCCCGACCAGATTTTCAAAACCGTCATCCCCCGCACCGTGCGCCTGAGCGAGGCCCCCAGCTTCGGCAAAACCATCTTCGACTACGACAACACCTCCCCCGGCAGCGCCGCCTATCGCGGTCTGGCCAAGGAAGTGATCGAACGCTTCGACCTCGCGAAGAAATAAGTCCCCGCTTCGCCGCTGCTTCCTTTCCCCCTCGCTCCGACCTCCCCGCTCCTAGCGCCTAGCTACTAGCCCCTAGCCTCTAGCTCCCCGCTCCTCCGTGTCCGCCATCGCCAAATACCGCCAGGTCTTCCTCACCGGTCTCCAGACCAATCTGGTTTACCGCTGGAACTTCGCGATCCGCGCCGCCTTTTCGCTGCTCCACCTCGTTTACGTCTTCACCCTTTGGGGTGCGGCCTACGCGGGCAAAACCGGCATCGGCGGCTTCGCGCTCGGGGCCACGCTCACCTACTTCACCCTGCTGCTCGTGCTCCAGTTTTTCCTCAGCGCGGCCAACGACGACTATGAAATCTCCGAGGAGATTCGCAACGGCCTGATCAACCAGTTCCTGACCAAGCCGATCAACTACCTCGGCTACCGCCTGAGCCTCTATTTTTCCGCCCGCCTCGTCGCCGGCAGTCTGGCCCTGCTGCCCGTGCTCGCAGTCCTGCCCTTGCTCGGGGATCACCTTGTTTTTCCTGGCACCGCGCACCTGACTATCTACTTGCTGGCCATCCCCGCGCTGCTGCTCTCCGCCTTCATCCAGTTCATCATCGCCTACTGTTTCGGGCTGCTGACTTTTTGGTTTCTGGAAATCCAGTCCTTCATCATCCTCTCCCTCGCGGTCGAGTCCGTGCTCGGCGGGCAAATCTTCCCCTTGGATCTGATGCCAAGCTGGCTCTACGAACTTTCCCGCTGGTTGCCCTACTACTACCAGATGTATTTCCCCGCCGCGCTCCTGACCGGCCGCATCACCGATCTTAACTTTGCCCTGCAAGGCCTCGCCATCCAGGCCGGCTGGGCGATCACCCTGCTCCTGATCGCACAAACTCTCTGGAAACGCGGTCTCCGCCGCCACACCGCCGTCGGCGGCTAATTCTAATTCGCGTTCAAATTGAGCTGAATTGGCCGGGGACGGCCAACCCTAGATCCGATGTTTTGTGTAGCGTTGGCCGTCCCCGGCCAATTGCGGCTCAGCCTCAACTTGATCGCGAATTGGAATAAGCCTTGATCTCCCAGCCCCCCGCTCCCAGCTCCAAACTCCCCGCTCCCATGCCCGCCACCTTCGCCCGCTACGCCCGCATCTGGCTCGCCAGCATCCGCTACTCGCTGGTGCGGGCCATGATGTTTCGCGGCGACTTTATCATGTGGGCGCTGGTCGAGTTTTTCTGGATGAGCGTCAACGTGATGCTCGTCGGAATCATCTACGAACACACCGACAGCATCGCCGGCTGGTCGAAATACGAGATGCTCCTCCTCGTCGGCAGCACCCTCCTCGTGCAGCGCCTGCTCATGGCGTTTTTCTGGAGCAACCTCTTTGAGCTGGGACGCAATGTGCGCAGCGGCCACTTCGACTTCTTCCTCGCCCAGCCCGGTGCGCCGCTGTTCATGATTTCCACCCGAAAGTTCGACCTCGACGGCCTGGTCAACGTGCCCGTGGCGCTCGCCGTCGTGCTCTACGCCGCGCATCAGCTCCAGCTTCATCCCAGCGCGGGCCAGATCGCCGCCTACGTGCTCTTCATCGCCTGCGGCCTGGCCCTGCACTTCGCCACCCTGCTCACCATCATCTCGCTGGTTTTCTGGCTGCAAAGCGCCAAGGGCATCGAGGGCGGCTACTTCGGCCTGACCGAGTTTTCCCGCCTTCCCCGCGAATCGCTGCGCGGCATCACCGCCGTCCTTTTTGTTTACGCCCTGCCGGTCGTGATCGTGAGTAACGTGCCGGCCCGCGTGCTCATCCACGGCTTCGAGCCGGTTTACGCCGCCTGGCTGCTCGCCGCCACCGTGTTCTGGGTCGCGGTGGCGCTGACCGTCTTCCACGCCGGACTGCGCCGCTACGCCAGCGCCTCGTCATGAACCCCGCCGCCCTCGCCGCCGTCCAATCCCGCCTCGGCCACACCTTCGCCCGCCCCGAGCTGCTGATAGAGGCGCTCACCCACCCGAGTTTTCTCAACGAAAACCCCGGCGCCGGCCCTCACAACCAGCGCCTCGAATTCCTCGGCGACGCCGTCCTGCAGCTCATCCTGACCACCGAGCTGTTCACCCGTTTCCCCGCCGACGCCGAGGGCGAGCTTTCCCACCGCCGCGCCAGCCTGGCCAACGGCCGCTGCCTCGCCACCCTCGCGCGCGAACTCGGCCTCGACCAGGCCCTGCGCCTCGGTGGAAGCGAAAACACCCCCGAAGGCCGCGACCGCTCCTCCAATCTGGAAGACGCCTTCGAGGCCGTGCTCGGTGCGCTCCTGCTCGACGCCGGCCTCGAAACCACCCGCGCCCGCGTGCTCGCCGTTTACGGCCCCTTCGATGCCCGCCTCGCCGCCCGCCTCGGCGCCGACAACCCCAAGGGCCGCCTCCAGGAACAGGTGCAACCCCAACACGGCACCGCCTGCCTGCGCTACGAAACGGTCCAGTCTGGTGGAGCCGACCACGCCAAGGAATACACCGCGCGGGTCTATCTCGCCGAACGCCTGCTGGGCGAAGGCGGGGGCAGTTCCAAAAAAATCGCCGAGGAAGCCGCCGCGCGCGTTGCCTTGAAAACCTTGTCCCAATCCTAAGACCGCCCCTCCGGAACGCCGCCCCTACCCCGCCTACAGCCAGCCCTGACGCGACATCCACCGCCGCGACCCAAGCATCAAGTAACCTATTAGGTTACTTTGCCACGAACCTGCCATCCACCGCGATTCAACATTAGGGCGCACGATATACCCGCGCCGTCGGTTTTTATCTTACTCAGGATGCCCCCGAAGCCTGACCGGAATTCCTGTCCGGCTTCTGCGCCACCCCGCTGTAATACGGCAGCAAAGTCTCGATGTGCCCTTGGATGATCGCCGAGATCGTGCCCGAAGGCAGCGTGCCTTTGTGCAACTCGAAAATCGCCACCAGCAAGGCCAGTTCGATGTCCACTTTCTTAGGGCTCACCGCCTTCATTTCGCGCAAAATTTCCAGCGCCTTTTTCTCGGCTTTTTTATAGTCGGTAAACTGCTGTTCGGCGGCGGCGGGATTCATACCGCTAGGCCTTCCGGCCCTTGCCCCGAGGTCAAGGGCCGAGTGCGCTCTATAGCGGCCCTGTTATTTGGATTCGAGATAATCGACTTATGGAGTGGCGGGTTTCCGGTTGGCGTTGGCGAACTGGGAGAGTTGTACGCTTTGGGCGATGAAGGCGTAGGGGATCGTCACATTCATGACCGCTTCGGCCTGACGAGCGCTCACCGTCATCCGCACGGGTCCGCCGTCGGTGTAGGCTTTTTTGAGCGAGGCGATGCGCCCACTCACATCGGGGTCAGCTAGATTCAGACTCAGTCCGCTGCCGACCATATCGACGATTTTTGCACCGGTGATTGTGGCCACAAACACTTCCCCATCCTGGAAATTTGACGGGGCGGCATCGGCCAAGGGCTTCTGGGCGCGAAGCACGGGCAGCTTATGGCGCAAGGCGTCCTCGTTCATCGCATACACGAGGTTGCCGTCCACCACGCCGTAGAATTGCACCTGGGTCGTGGACTCGCCTTTGAGTGAGGATGTGGTGGTCACACCGCCGAAAGTGATGCCATCAATGGTCAGTACGTTTTCCTTAAGCTCCTGCTTAAACTCGGGCATGGGCGCATTCGGGGCCATCACGGCCAAGGCGGAGAAAAGGGCATGGTTAAACTGTTTACCCAAACCGATGCCATCCCGGTAAAGCGCACTCACTGAGGCAGGAGAAAACTGCCCGGTCTGCACGCCAAACAGCTCGACAACCGGAGGTTTGCCGGGCTCCGGTATGCGCATGTCGAGCGTCATCACCACTCCGCCATCCGTCTGGGCGGCGTAAGTCAGGAAGCTGGACTTGGCTCGCTTCAGGCTCTCGGAAAAAGACGGAAAATCCACTGCCGCCGCCTTGTCCAGGAAGCCGCTCACGAACTCGATTTGACCGGTCATGTTTTGACGCACGACCGCATTCATCAGCGCATCGGCGGAGACAAAGGAGGCCACGCGGGGCGACGGCCCTGCGGGATAACGCGTGAGTTTGCCGAGCGCGCTGTCGGGCATAAACTGGGCGGAGTAATCCAAGGAAATACCCTGTTCGTTGAAATCAAGCGATGCGCCGCCGGAGTGGAGCTCGGCGAGGTAGCTCCACAAAATATCGTAGTAGGCGGAGGCGGCCTTTTGCTCGGCGGGCTCACGCTTGGCTATCTGCGCCTGCAACTTTGGCCATAGGAGTTCTTTGGCACGGGCGAGCAGCGCGGGGGTGGCCCGGCCCCAGGTTCGAAGTTCTGCGGTTTGCGGGCGGTTAATGTAGGCGAGCAGGGCGTCGGGTGCCTTGATCTTGGCGAAGTCGGCGGCGTCTTTCGCGATCCAGGTCCACTCTCCGCGGACTTCGAGTACGAGGCCGCTTTTGGCCAAGGCGGTGGCAATTTTGCCCGCAGGCTTGAGCTTGGCGAAACCCACGAGGGCGGGCTTGGTGTTTTCGAGTTCGGACGGGTTAATCTCCAGCATGGCCACACCGAGATTGGCCTCCAACGCGAGCTCGGAGAACTCGGGGTAGCCGTAGGGGGTGAGCTGAGGCAGAACCATGCGCAACATGCCCGCCTCAGGCACTGCGGCCATGAGTTTGTCGAGATCGCCCAGTATCAATTTGGGGTGGCGCAGCGAGTATACCGCTTGCACGCCTTCCAATTCAGTGAGCTGCCCCGTGAATGGCAGCGGCGGGGTGGCCTGGGCCGTGGCCTTCGGCTTGCAGGCGGAGCCAAACAACAAGGCGATGCCGAGGGCGACACAGCCGAAACCAAGCAGGAGCGGACGACGAGGGGAGGACATAAAGGGGAAGGACAGAGAGCAATAGCCTCCGTCGAGTGGCGGGGTTGGGAACCAAGCGGGCGTGGCTTATTCCAATTCGTTCTTAATTTAATTGAATTGGCCGGGGACGGCCAACCCTACACGAAATTGCTTTTCGAGGTTTTATGTAGCGTTGGCCGTCCCCGGCCAAACTCAGGAATACCTCATCTGGAGGGCTAATTGGATTAACCCGCGAGGACTTCGGCGAGTTTGGCGGTGTTTTTGCCGCCGCCCATCGCGAGGTCGGGTTTGCCGCCGCCCTTGCCGTCGAGCTGGGCGGTGAGCGCCTGGATGATCTTGCCGGCGTTCTTGCCCGCCTTGATCGCGGCCGGGCTGCACAGGGCGACCACGCTGGCTTTGTCGCCGATCACCGCGCCGAGCTGCACCACGCCTTCGCCGAGTTGACCAAGCACCTGCGCGCCGAGATTACGCAGGGCTTCGGCACCGTCGGCCGTAACCACGGCGGAAACGAAGGGCAGGCCATCGCGGGTGCTTGCGGCTGCGACGAGCTTGGCGGCCTGGGCGGCGGCGGCGGCTTGTTCGAGGGCGGTGAGTTTTTTGGCCTGCTCGGCCTTTTCGGAGAGGAGGCTGGCGAGGCGTTGTTCGAGCTGGCTGAGCGGCGCGCCGACTTTTTCGGCGAGGGCGTGCAGGCGGGCTTGTTCGCCTGCCACGTAATCGTAGGCAGCCTGGCCGCAGACGGCTTCGAGGCGGCGGGTGCCGGCGGCGACCGCGCCTTCGGAGACGATCTTGAAGAGGCCGATTTCGCCGGTGGTGTTGGTGTGGGTGCCGCCGCAGAGCTCGCGGGAGTAGCCGCCGATATCGACCACGCGCACGCGTTTGCCGTATTTCTCGCCGAAGAAGGCGAGCGTGCCCTTGGGCTTGGCGTCGAAGTCGGTCTCGTAGCCCTTGACCTCGGCGTTATCGAGGATGCGCCAGTTGACGATGTGCTCGATCTCGCGGAGCTGGGCCGGAGTGACGGCCTCGAAGTGGGCGAAGTCGAAACGCATGCGGTCGGGGGCGTTGAGCGATCCGGCCTGGCGCACGTGGGTGCCGAGCACGCGACGCAGGGCGAAATGCAGCAGGTGCGTCGCGGTGTGGTGACGCTGAATGGCGCGGCGGTGGATCATGTTCACCCCGGCTTCGACCACGTTGCCGACGAGAGAATCGAGGTAGTCGGCAGTGATCGGCGAGGAGCCGCGCGGGGCGGTGGGCAGGAGGCGACCTTCGAGGTTGGAAACGTGGTGCAGGTAGCGGCCGGCTTTGTCCTTGATGGTGTCGCCGATCTGCACGGCCTGACCCTTGGCGAGCAGCACGCCGCAGTCGCCCAGTTGTCCGCCCATCTCGGCATAGAACGGGGTCTCGTTAAACACGAGGTAGGTGTCGTCGCCCGAGCGCACGACGTCGGTGACGGTGACAGCGTAGGACTGGGATTTGTCGATCACGTAGCCGATGAACGGCGTGGGTTTGGCCTCGGCGGCCTCCGCGCCTTCGGTGGCGGCGACGACGATTTCCTTCTTGGTCGAGGCGCGGCCGCGGTTGCGCTGCTGCTCCATCAGTACCTCGAACTCGGCCGTATCCACGGTGAGCCCGCGCTCGGTGGCGAGCAGCTGGGTCATGTCGAGGGGGAAGCCGTAGGTATCGTAGAGCTCGAAGGCGAGGGAGCCGGGGACAATTAGTAGTCCAGATACATCATCTAAAGAACCTACCTCTGCTGTTTTGGTTTCTGAATTAAAGGAACCGCGATGAATAGCCGAATCATGGGTGGCTTTATTAAACAGCGCGAGCCCGCGATCCAGCGTGCGCCCGAAGCTCTCTTCCTCGCTCTTGATCACGCGGCGGACGATGTCCTGACGCTCGACCAGCTCGGGGAACACCGCGCCGAGGCTCTCGACCACGGGGGCGACGAGTTGCTCGAAAAAGCCGGTCTT